>DATGDN010000075.1:0-8117 GCA_035310865.1 Pseudolabrys sp.
AAACCAACCGCACGCTGTCGGTGAAGGAGATTGCCGCAGCCTCGTTCGAGACTGCGAATCTTCCAAGCGGCATGGAACCTGGATTGTTCGCAACGGCCGTCTACAAGGCGCCGGTCAACAATTATCCGAACGGCTGCCACATCTGCGAACTCGAAATCGACCGCGAGACAGGCAAGGTCGATATTACGCGCTATAGCGTGGTCGACGATTTCGGCACCGTCCTTAATCCTTTGCTGCTGCACGGGCAGGTGCATGGTGGCATCGCACAAGGGGTCGGCCAGGCCCTGATGGAAGACATCCATTTTGACGGCGCCGGTCAGCTCGTCACCGCATCTTTCATGGACTATGCCATGCCGCACGCTCACGATCTCTGCGGCATGGAGGTCGAAAGCAATCCGGTTCCGACCAAGACCAATCCACTCGGCGTCAAAGGCGCCGGCGAAGCCGGATGTGTGGGCGCCCTGCCGGCGGTGGCCAATGCGCTGGTCGATGCGCTCTCCGAATTCGGGGTTAAACACATCGAGATGCCGGCGACCCCAGAGCGAATCTGGCAGGCGATGCGCGGCTAGCGCAAGAAGCCTTATACTGGCCGCTGATTCGACCTTACCCGCGCCCGTATTGCGTCGGAGCAAGGCATTATGCTGATTCCGACGCCGGACTATCTCGTTCCCTCAAGTTTCGGAAGTTTGGAATTGAAGCCGCGTGCCGACACCGAATTCATCGGCCAGCCGATCGACTATTCGGCCGGAAAAACTGTGGCAATCCAGAAGGTGACCATTGACGCTCTCAATTTGTCGCGCGTCGATTTCATCAAACTAGACATCGAAGGGATGGAGCTCGAGGCGCTCGAGGGCGCGCGTAAGACGATCGAACGGAGCCATCCGATCTTTCTTGTGGAATCGATCAAGGCTGGCCGCGAGCCTCTACGGGCTTTTTTTGACGAGCGCGGCTATAAGGTCGTTGAGGCTGGCATCAACCTGCTGGCGGTCCACAAAGACGACCCGGTCGTGAACGAGTTGCAGATGCCCGAAATGCCTGCACAGTCTTCGGCGGCTTGAGCGCTTAGTCCATCGCCGCGGCCGCCTCGATCCGCACGGGCAGGTAACCATCGCCAGCGAGCGCCGCAAAGATTTCCTCGGCATGCGCCGCATCGCGCGTCTCGACGGTCACGTCCAGCTTGGCGCCCTTGGCAGGCACGTCGAGGAATAGCCGCCGATGGTCGACTTCCAGAATGTTGGCGCCAAGCACACCGAGCCGCGTTGCGATGATTCCGAGCACGCCCGGTCGGTCGGGAATGGTCAGCCGGAACGAAACGATGCGATTGTCACGCTCGAGCTCCCGCACCATGACGGAGGCAAGAATGCGTGGATCGATATTGCCGCCGGTCAGGACGAGGCCGACTCTCTTATTCTTGAACCGCTCGGGCTTCGCCAACATGGCGGCGAGCCCGGCGGCGCCGGCACCTTCGGCCATGGTTTTTTGCAGCGTCAGAAAGATATTAACCGCGCGTTCGATGTGCGCCTCGTCGACCAGAATGATTTCGGCAACTAATTCACGGATCACCGGCAGAGTGAGCTTGCCGACATTCTTAACTGCAATGCCTTCCGCGAGCGTCGCACCGCCGGCTGGGCGGTTGTCGCCCTTCAGTGCGTTCCACACTGAGGCATAGAGCGCTGCTTCCGCACCTACTATCTCGATTGCCGGATTTCTTGCGCGTGCGGCAATGGCATTGCCGGCAATCAGCCCGCCGCCGCCGATTGGGAAGACAAGGAGATCGAGGCCGGCGACGTCGTCCAGCATTTCGAGCGCAATGGTACCCTGCCCGGCGATGATCCTCGGATCATCGTAAGGGTGAACCAGAACGAGCCCCCGTTCGGCCTGAAGCTGCTCGCAGCGCGACTGTGCTTCGGCCACCGTCTCGCCATGCAAGACGACTTCGGCACCGTAGGAACGCGTTGCCGCCACCTTCACGAAGGGGGTCGTCACGGGCATCACGATAGTCGCGGGGATGCCTAACCGCTCGGCGTGATAGGCGACCGCCTGAGCGTGATTGCCTGCCGACATCGCGATAACACCACGCGTGCGTTCTGCATCGCTCAATGAAGCCAGCTTCACCAGCGCGCCGCGGTCCTTGAACGAATTCGTGACCTGGAGATTCTCGTATTTGACGTAGACTTCAGCACCGGTGAGCCCGGACAACTTCGGCGCCGGCAACATAGGGGTCCGGAGCACAACGCCTGCCATGACGCGGCGAGCCGCTTCAATTTCGGCAAGTGTTATGCGCGACGTTTCTGTACCGGACGGCATCCGCTGCACCATGCCGCAAGGGCACTAAGGGTTCCAGCCGTAGTTGGCAGTGCCTGTAACAGGCCTTGTATATCGCCGATACTTTCTCCATTTCGACAGATGCCGACTACGCTATAATGGCCTAAATCTGTCGCGGGAGTTGCCGCATGTCGATCGACATCAAGCCTCATGCCTACGATCCGGGCGCCCAGCCAGAGCTGTTCGAAGGTGTTTTGGCGCGCCGGGTCGTTGCCTTTATCATTGACTTCATCATCATTGCCGTACCGGTGCTATTGGCAGCGATGTTCATTTTCGCCTTTGGCATTGTGACCCTGGGCCTCGGCTTTGCGCTTTATTGGCTGCTCTCGCCAGCAACCGTCATTTGGGCCTTGCTCTATTTCGGGGGCACTCTCGGCGGCCCGAACTCGGCGACGATCGGGATGCGCCTGATGGATCTCGAAATGCGCACATGGTATGGCGCGCCGGCCTATTTCGTGCTCGGTGCCGTGCATGCCATCGCCTTCTGGTTTACGGTCTCGTTCTTCACACCGTTTGTGCTGCTGGTTGCGTTCTTCAACGAGCGCCGCCGCCTTTTGCACGACATCCTTCTCGGCACTGTCGTCATCAATAATGCCTCCCGGGCCTCAATGCTGCGCGCGTCCATGCAGGGCGCCCGGGCCGGGTAAGAGCCCTTTGACGGCGGGCAGCCGGCGCGCAATGCTAAGGCGAATTCATGTGACATCGGTACGACGGCCCGGATAGTGACCCAGCATTCCCGCGATACGCCGCAGTTTTACCTCACGGCACCCTCGGCCTGCCCTTACTTGGAGGGGCAGGAAGAGCGCAAGGTCTTCACGCATCTGGTCGGGGAGCGTGCGGGCGAACTCAACGATCTTCTCACCCACGGCGGATTCCGGCGCAGCCAATCGATTGCGTACCGCCCCGCCTGCGAGGGCTGCCGGGCCTGCGTATCGGTGCGTGTAATCGCGGCGGATTTTTCCCCCTCGCGCAATATGCGCCGGATTGCTGAACGCAATGTCGATATGGTCGGCCACATGCGGTCGCCCGCGCCGACATCCGAACAATATTCTGTTTTCCGGGCCTATCTCGACGCGCGTCACCGCGACGGCGGCATGGCCGACATGACCGTACTCGACTACGCCATGATGATCGAGGACAGCCACGTCGATACCCGCCTAATCGAGTATCGCAGGCGCGGACCGGATACCGGAATCAGCGGGCGCGGTACGGGCCAGATACTCGCCGTTGCACTCACCGATGTGCTCAGCGATGGGCTGTCCATGGTCTATTCCTTTTTTGACCCAGACGAGGGTGACCGTTCGCTTGGCACTTTCATGATCCTCGACCATATCGACCGTGCAAACCGGATGGGCTTGCCTTACGTTTATCTGGGTTATTGGGTGCCTGGCTCACGCAAGATGGACTACAAGGGCCGCTTCCTGCCGCAGGAGCGCCTGATGCCGTCCGGCTGGAGTCGGGCGGAAAAGTAGCCGATCTCAGCCGAAAATTTGATCGGCCAAAAGCTTGAAATTGAGAACGATCAGCAGCACCGCAGTGAGCGCTGCCAGCGCCGTTACCCAGATCGGTGCCGCTAGGGCACCCATTTTGCGTCGGTCGGCTGTGAACATCACCAGCGGCACGATGGAGAACGGCAGCGCAATACCGAGCACGACCTGGCTCAGGATCAAGAGCTTTGCCGTTCCGGCCTCGCCATACCAGATCGTCACAACTGCGGCCGGTATAATGGCAATCGCCCGCGTCACCAGCCGGCGCGCCCAGGCCGGCAGGCGGATGTCGATAAAGCCTTCCATCACGATCTGACCCGACAATGTAGCGGTGACCGTAGAGTTCATGCCGCAACATAGCAGCGCGATCCCGAATAGCGTCGGCGCGATCGCCGACCCGAGTAGCGGCGCGAGGAAGGCGTGAGCCTGATCGAGCTCCGCGACGTCGACTTTTCCCGCCTTGTTGAAGGTCGCGGCTGCAAGGATCAAGATCGACGCATTGATGCTGAGCGCAAACATCAGCGCAATCGTCGAGTCAATCGTTGCTAACTTGATCGCCTCGCGCTTGTCGGCTTCGGTTTCGCCGAAGCGGCGGGTCTGCACCACGCCGGAATGTAGATAGAGATTGTGCGGCATCACCGTCGCGCCGATGATGCCGATCGCGAGATAGAGCATGTCAGGATTGCGCACGATATTGGTGGTGGGCGCAAAGCCGCGGATTACGGCGCCCCAGTCGGGATCGGCCATCGCGATCTGCACGAGGAAGCAGAGGGCGATTACGCCCATCAACGTGACAATGAAAGCCTCGACCCAGCGGAAGCCGAGATTTTGCATCCACAGGATCAGAAATACATCGAGCGCAGTGACCAGCACGCCAATCTCGAGAGGAATGCCGAAGAGTAGATTGAGTCCGATCGCGGTGCCGATCACTTCGGCAAGATCGGTTGCGCAAATCGCGATCTCGGTTAGCACCCATAAGGGCCACGACACCGCGCGCGGAAAGGCGTCGCGGCAGGCTTGCGCCAGATCGCGCCCCGCTCCGATCCCCAGCCGCGCGCATAGCGCTTGCAGCAGGATCGCCATCAGATTGGACAGCAGCGCGACAGTCAGCAGCGCGTAGCCGAATTTGGAGCCACCGGCGAGCGAAGTTGCCCAGTTGCCGGGGTCCATGTAGCCAACCGCGACCAGATAGCCGGGTCCGAGAAAGGCCACGAGTTTTTTGCCGAGGGAGCCGGTCGGCCGCGTGGCAATGGAGCCAAAGACTTCCGCCAAAGGCGGACGGCCTCGCTGGCGTCTCCAGCCAGGCGGTTCGGTCGTCGACGGTCGCGTCGTCGCATCCATTCGGAAGCTTTAAAAAAAACCGTGTTTTCAACCGCATGGTACCTTATTGCGAATAATTTGCAATTGCATTATGGCCGGAACTTTTGGAATTAGATTTGGTTAGCTGGGCCTGCAGTTCGGGCGGGGGGTGCAAGCGACCAAGTTGACCGCCACACGCGAACAACTGTCCCGATCCAGCCCGGCAGCAGAGGGCTGGCCGCGCCTGGAGCCTCGCCGACGCCATGAAGATCCTCCCCCTTTGGCTTTGGCTGTGCGCCCTCCCCATTCTTATGGCAGAGCCGGCTTGGGCTGCCGAAGGCGGAAAAGGTCCATCCGAGGCAATCTTCATTGTTCAGATTATCGCGCTCATGGTCGTGGGCCGACTGCTGGGCGAAGCCATGTTGCGGCTGCGTCAACCTGCTGTAATGGGCCAGTTGATCGCCGGCCTGCTGCTCGGCCCATCGCTTTTTGGCCTGCTTCTTCCTGATGTGCAGCACGCACTTTTTCCGAAGAACCCCGAACAAAAGGCGATGATCGACGCGATCTCGCAATTCGGCATTCTTTTGCTGCTCTTGCTCACCGGAATGGAGACCGACCTCAAGCTTGTGCGGCAGACGGGCCGCGCCTCCCTGTTTGCCTCGCTGATGGGCATCGTCATTCCCTTCCTTTGCGGCGTCGGGCTTGGGGAAATGCTGCCGGACAGCATGCTGCCGGACCCTGGGAAACGGCTGATCACGTCTCTCTTTTTAGGAACGGCCCTGTCGATTGCATCCGTGAAAATCGTTGCGATGGTGGTGCGCGAGATGAATTTCATGCGCCGCGTCGTCGGTCAGGTCATTCTCGCATCCGCCATCATCGACGACAGCATCGGTTGGATCATCGTTTCGATCATCTTCAGTCTCGCCCTGCACGGCTCGGTCGAAACAGTCTCATTGGCGCAGAGCGTCATCGGCACCATAGCATTCATGGTCGCGAGCCTTACCATCGGTCGTCGGGCAGTATTTTTCGTGATCCGCTGGGTAAACGACAATTTCGTCAGCGAATTTGCGGTCATTACAGCCATCCTCGTCATTATGGGGATCATGTCCCTCATCACCTACTTGATTGGCGTGCACACTGTGCTCGGCGCTTTCGTTGCGGGAATACTGGTCGGTGAATCTCCAATCTTGACGCGCCACATCGACGAACAATTGCGCGGCATAATCACGGCATTTTTCGCGCCGGTTTTTTTCGGCATTGCCGGGCTGACTGCAGATCTCACGATCCTGGTCGACCCAAAAACTGCTTTGCTGACCGTTGGTCTGATCCTGATCGCCAGCATCGGTAAATTCACCGGCGCATTTGTCGGAGCCGAACTTGGTGGTCTGACCAGACGCGAGGGTTTTGCACTTGCTTGCGGCATGAACGCACGCGGATCAACCGAGGTCATCATTGCGACCGTCGGGTTGTCGATGGGTGCCCTAAACCAAGACCTGTTCACTATGATTGTGGCCATGGCCGTCCTGACCACCACGGCCATGCCGCCGACATTGCGGTGGGCGCTCGGCCGCATCCCGATGCGCAAAGAGGAGAAGCAGCGGCTTGAGCGCGAGGAACTCGAGGCAAAGGGCTTCGTTCCGAATCTCGAGCGCCTGCTCATTGCCGTCGATGACAGTCCGAATGGACAATTCGCCTCGCGTGTTGCCGGTGTATTGGCCGGCACTCACGGGATGCCGACGACCATCCTGCATATTCCGGATGCCAGCAAGATCGAAGGCGCCATGCCGGATGACCCAGAGAAGGTAAGTGCAGCCGCGGACAAGCAAAAGAAGGCCGAGGAAACGAAAGGCAGCGATACGAAAGACGAAAAGACTGAGAAGACAATCGAAAAGCACGAAGAAAAGGCGGAAAAGGCCGGCGACACGGTCCAGCAAGCGGCCGCCCAAATCAAAAGCAAGCAGAAAAAAGAGGAGAAGGTCGACAATCCTGTGGAGATAACGACACTCGTGCACGAACAGCCAAGCCCAGCGACCATCGCTGAAGAGGCAAAAAAGGGCTACGACGCTTTCATTATTGGACTTGAGAAGACATCCAAACGGAGCGCTGAATTCGATGCCGGCGTGGCCAACTTGGCTAAAGGATTCGATGGTCCATTGATCATTACAGCCGTCCGGGATGATTTGCAGAAAAAGCCAAACGGTAAACTGAGCATCATTGTGCCGGTCAATGGCACCGAACCCTCCCGGCGTGCGGCCGAAGTTGCGATTACCATGGCACGGGCGACCAAGGCGCCAATTACCGTGCTCTACGTCGCGGCGCGAACGGCCAGCCGGCGCGGCATGCGCCGAGGGATCCGAAACCGCCGCCACGAAGAGGCGATCCTGAAAGATATCGTTGCCATCGCCGATGGCTACAATATGAGCATCCGCACCGCTGTCGTGGCAGAGCGGGCCGCAGACGAAGCCATCCTCGGCGAGATCGAGCGCCGCAATCATAATCTTGTGGTGCTGGGCGTTGGCCGCCGCCCCGGCGAAAAGCTCTTCTTCGGCGACACGGCCGCCGCCCTGCTCGAGAAATCACAACGGTCGTTGCTGTTCGTGGCGAGTTGATCGCTAGTCCGCGTCGGCGTTCTTGCCACCATTCGGTGGGCTGCGGAATTTGTTGTTCTTCGGGAAACCCTTCGGCGCGATGCGGCCGGCATCGGCACGGTTCCCACACCAGTCCTTGAGTTCTTTCATAGGCAACGTAAAACTTCGGCCGGCGCCGTCAGTCCAGGTAAGCCCATCGTCTCCATTGAACGTGGTGACGTCTGAAAGCCCTTTTTCCTTGTAACGTTGCAGCCGGACGCCGCGGCCTCGGCCCATTTCCGGCACTTGGTTGAGCGCGAAGATGACCATCTTCCGATTTGCACCGATGGCAGCCGCCAACTCTCCCTCGACCGTGACCATCGCCGCCGCTTTGTCAGGCGCCTTCAAATTGAGCACCTGTTTGCCTTTGCGTGTCGTG
>DATGDN010000076.1:0-12812 GCA_035310865.1 Pseudolabrys sp.
GAGGTGCTTGAACTCGCTTCTCGCTGCCGAAAACAATTCCTCGGTCGCCTTGATGTGCCAGTCCATCGAGCCTCCGATATCGAAGAACAGCAGGACTTTCACGGCATTGTGCCGCTCGGGACGCATCAGGATATCGAGATAGCCCTTGTGCGCGGTGCCCTTGATGGTGCCATCGAGATCAAGCTCTTCGGGTGCGCCAGTGCGCGCAAACTTGCGCAGACGGCGCAGCGCAAGCTTGATGTTGCGCGTCCCGATCTCGACCTCGTCATCGAGGTCCTTGAATTCCCGCTTGTCCCAAACCTTGACCGCGCGGAAATTGCGATTTTCGTCCTGGCCGATGCGCACGCCTTCCGGATTGTACCCATAGGCGCCGTAGGGTGACGTGCCGGCGGTCCCGATCCATTTCGAGCCACCCTGGTGCCGCTCCTTCTGCTCGGCGAGACGCTTGCGCAGCGTCTCCAGCAACTTGTCGAGGCCGCCCATGGCCTCGATCTGTCTCTTTTCTTCATCGGTAAGATATTTCTCCGCGAGTTTCTTCAACCACTCGGCAGGAATATCGGCTTCGATCACGCCGTCGACCGTCTCCAATCCTTTGAACACGTGACCGAACACGCGGTCGAACTTGTCGAGATTGCGTTCGTCCTTCACCAGTGCTGCACGCGAGAGATAGTAGAATTCCTCAACGCGGCGCGAAGCCAGATCGGCTTCCATGGCCTCGAGCAGCGTCAGGTATTCGCGCAACGTCACCGGTACCCCGGCCTGTTTGAGCTCCTGAAAAAAACTAACGAACATGGGCCGGCTTTCTGTGGGCCGTCGCTGCGTTAACGACCGGGAGGATTGGGCCCTAGCCAGGGAACCGTCAAGCCGATATCAAAACGTTAATAAAAAGAACCGGCTGGGGGGATTCAGACTATCTCGCGCGCTGGTACGAGCCCTATTTGGTGCCGAGCCGTGCGGTCGTCTATGGGCTAATCCTCAATGCCGGTGCGCCTTTGTCGTTCTGGCCGGTGGTGCTCGGGCAAAGCGCTCTCGCGGTGTGGGTGATCGCGCTGGTTCTACGGGCGCATGGTCTCAGCGGCCGGCCCGGATTGCTCGCAGGCGTTGTTGCCGCGCTCGCGACTCTCTCCAGCCTGCCGTGGCTCGCCTCGATCTTGCTCACGGACATTTTCGCCGGCCTCGCCGTACTTGCGCTCTATCTGCTTCTGCTCCGTGCAGACGAGCTTCGGCGCGGCGACCGCGTCGGCCTTTCCATTCTGATCGCTGTTTCCGTGGCGACGCATAGCGCGACATTGGCGGTGCTGCTGGCACTGCTGGGCGCGGCCGCCCTGCTCTCGATCATGGACTCGCGCCGGCTGCCTCCGCGGCGGCTCGGTCATGGCGCTCTCGCGCTTGCGTTCGGCGCAGCCCTCGTCTTTGCCGCCAACGCCGCCGTCACCCGGCAACTGACCTGGACTCCGGGCGGCTTCGCGCTCTCGTTCGGGCGCATGCTGCAAGACGGCATCGTCAAGAAATATCTCGACGAGCACTGTCCGCGTGTGCAGCTCGTCCTCTGCGCCTACAAGGACGAACTCCCGCGCGATGCAGATGAATGGTTCTGGGGCAGCCCGCTGTTCGACAAGTTCGGGCGCTTTGCAGGCCTTGACCAGGAAATGGAGCAGATCGCATTGGCAAGCCTCGCCGAATATCCGCTGCTTCAAATCAAGACCGCTGCGGTCGCAACCGCGCGACAATTGATCGATGTGCGCACCGGCGAAGGCGTCGTCAATTCGATCTGGCACACCTATGGAATCATCGAGCGCTATAAGCCGCGTCTTGTCCCGGAGATGCGCGCGGCACGGCAACAGCTCAGAGAGATAGACTTCACCATCGTCAACCGCCTGCACTATCCGGTGGCATTGGCGTCCCTGGTGCTGCTGCCGCTGATTGCCGGTTACGCCCTGAGGCGGCGGAGCTTGTCCGACCTCGGCGAGCTTGCCGCGGCCTGCTCGCTCGCGGTGCTGGCAAACGCCTTCGTTTGCGGCGCGTTGTCGAACCCGCACGATCGCTACGGCGCTCGCCTGATCTGGCTCGCAGTAATCGCCGCAGCACTCACTGCGGTGCGCCTCTATGAGCAGCGACAAGCGGCCGGTGAAATTGCGCCCGCCCCGGAATAAAAATTCGATCAGCTGCCGATACCTTACGGCGTAGAGGGACCCGCTTTGGGCCGCCTCCGGATTTGGCCTAGACTTACCTCACAAGCACTTCAGCACTACGGCCCCGACGGCCGTCTGGCGGCGCTCGCCAAGTGGGAGAAGCGCCCGTCGCCGCAAAAGAATGCTAGCGGCAATGTCGCCAAGGGGCGTGGGATTTCCTACGTCAAATATGAGCTGGGCCGCACCTATATTGGCGCGGTTGCCGAGGTCGAAGTTGACCGCCGCACCGGCGTCATCCGCGTGCCGAAGTTTACCCTCGTGCATGATTGCGGCCAGATCATCAATCCCGACGGCCTGAAAAACCAGCTCGAGGGTATGATCCAGACGGTGAGCCGCACACTGATCGAGGAAGTGAAGTTCGACCGCTCTCAGGTAACCAGGGGTGCGGGCGAGCCCGCTGCCGCGGTCATTCCCTCGGCGATCTCGAGCGCGGTGTTTGACGCAACCGGCGTACGGCTGCGCTCAATCCCCTGTCAAAGAGCTTATTCCGACCGGAAAGTTGCGCGTGGCACTCGCCGTCGCGGCCGCGCCTTCCGCACTCTAAGCAGTCAGGGACGGTACGACCGAGAAATTCCGCGGCGTGACCGTCGACCTCGGCTCCGCAATGGCGCGGAAGCTCGGCGTGCCGGTGGAATTCGTGCCACATCTTGCTTCGGGCGAGATCCGGAATTCGGTGGCAAGCGACAAATGGGACGTGACCTTCATGCCGGTCGACGATGAGCGCAAGAAGTTCTGGTGGCGCCCGGATCCAAGCTCACGAAGGTCGAGGACGCCAATGCCGCCGGCGTGCGTATCGGCGGCGTCGCCAATACCGCGACGTTCCGGGCTGCCCAGCGCACCGCACCGAAAGCGACGTTTGTCACCGTTCCGGGGGGTGGACGCCGGCGATTGCCGCGATGAAAGCCGGCGAGATCGACTGCATCGCGCGGTCGCGCGAGTCGCTCTCCGGGCTCACCGCGAAAATCCCCGGTTCGCGGATCCTCGATGGCGGATCCTGAATTCATCGACCGCCGTCGCCGTACCAAAGGGCAGGCCGCACGCGCTCGCCTATGTCAGCGAGTTCATCGAAGAGGCAAAGCCCGCGGGTCTGGTCCGAAATTCCCTGGATGCGATGAACCTGAAAAATTCCCAGGTGGCGCCGGCCGGGATGAAACCCTAGGCGTCGCGTGCTATGCGATAGCTTCCGCGCATACGCTTGATCCCTTCAATATTTGGAGTGCCTACCGATGGCCGATCCCGCCGTTTCGCAGCAACTCACCCCGACCGGAAAACTTCGTGTCGCCATTGCCATCGCGCCGGCGCCTTCTGCGCAATTCGCCATCAAGGATGAGGCAACCGGCACCTACCGTGGCGTCGCGGTCACTCTCGGGCAAGCGCTCGCAAAGAGGCTCGGCGTCGAGGCCCAGCTGATCGCCCATAACGGATCCGGTGAAGTGCAGAACTCTGCTGCCGACAACAAATGGGATGTCGCATTCCTGCCGGTCGACGAGGAGCGCAAGAAGTTCGTCGACTTCGGCAATGCCTATCACATCCTGCAAAGCACCTACCTGGTCGCGGCTGGCGCCAGCCTCAATGCCGTGAGCAACGCCAATCGGGCCGGCGTGCGCATCGGCGGCGTTGCAAATACCGCGACATTCCGCACGTCGAACAAGACCGCGCCGAACGCGACCCACACGGCGTTCGAAAAGGCCGACGAAGCGGTCGCGGCATTGCGCGACGGCAAGCTCGACGCGATCGCCTTTTCCCGCGAGTCACTCACGGGACTGCAGGCCAAGGTGCCGGGTTCGCGCATCCTCGACGGCGGCTTCATGAATTCCACAACCTCGGTCGCCGTGCCGAAAGGAAAACCGGCGGCGCTTGCCTACGTGAGTGAATTCATCGAGGAGGCGAAGGCATCGGGTCTCGTGCGCAAGGCCTTCGACGAGATTGGGCTTAAGTCCTCGCAGGTCGCGCCCGCTGGAATGAAGTCTTAAGGCGCCACCGGCGAGCGGATGCCGCCCTACGCCTGTTTTTCAGGAGTCCTTACGACGAGACCGTCGAGCTCATCGCTCACTTTGATCTGGCACGACAGACGTGAATTCGGCCGCACGTCGTAACCGAAGTCGAGCATATCCTCTTCCATCGGCGACGGGCCGCCAACCTTCTCGCGCCAGGCTTCGTCGACATAGACATGGCAGGTCGCACACGCGCACGCTCCGCCGCATTCGGCTTCGATGCCGGGAATGTTGTTGCGGATGGCCGTTTCCATCACGGTCGAGCCGTTCTCGGCTTCGACCGTACGCGCGGTACCGCTGGAGTCGACAAAAGTGATCTTGGGCATGGGGAAGTGCAGCAGGAGTGACCGCGCCAGCAGGTGACGCGGGCTTCCTATATAGTCATTCCCGAAAGGATGCCATCCCCAATCATTACGCGCGGATCAGCGCTGCAATCTCGGCCCTCGCCTCTTCGACGGCCCGCGCAAGTTGGGCGATTGCAACACTGCTCTCGCCGGGCGCGCTCTTTGCGGCCGTCTCTGCATCCGCTGCCGCACGGGCAACGCGCGTGGCGCCGATACCGATCGCAGAACCTTTCAGGGTGTGCGCAAGCGTAGCGATCGCAGACGGCTCGCTCGCGCGCATGCGCTCGAGCAGCAGCTCTGCCTGACGGTCGAACAACTGCAGGACTTCCCGCTCAAGACTGCGGTCGCCGAAAGTCATACGCGTAAGGTGGTCGCGGTCGAGAGCCGTCACCTCCGGCGCATCGCCCGGTGCGCGTTTGGATATCCTGACCGCGGCTTGCGCCATCTCGGCCTCCCAATGTCTTTTTATTGGCGAAGAGTTTGACCTGATCAGGATCAAATCCAGGTAAATGCGGGGCCGTGCGGCGCCCGCTCACGCCGACCAAAGCGGGTGGTGGTTAAGTCAGCGTAAGGCGCGGACAAGAACTCGTGTCCGGAACACACAGTCAGCCGCATCGCGGCCTCAATTCACCGGCCATGATCGGCCGGCTCGCCGACGCCCAGGCCGCGTTTGCTAAGGTTAGCAATCAGTTAACGATGATAAAAAAGTCCTTACCAGCGTGGTTTCTTTCGTGTTGCCAAGACGATAGGATGATGACCGCCGGGCGATAAATCGGGGATGCGGGCCAATGGCCGCTACGGTGTCGCGTTCGCGGCATAACCCTCTGATTTTCGTGACGGTTCGGGCCGCGGCGGCAGTCCGGCGTAATGACGAGGCGACGACCGAAATGGCGAATATTCCCCAGAAAAACAAAGACGCGACGGAAGAGGCGCTGACCGCCATCCAGGAAGCCCTCAGCATCCGCCCGGCCGAGACACAACCCGGCCCGCCCTCTGGCCCTGCGGAATGCAATCTCGCCGATGCGCCGGCAGCCCACGAGCGGGGCGACCTCTTTTCCCCTGATGCGGCGCAGGGCGCATGGCCGTCAGGAGAGGCGGCGCCGCGCCGCGCCGCCAACGACGACCGGGCCGGGATCGGCCAGACCCTGCAGACGCTGCGCCACCGCTCGGCGCGCGGTCCCTATATCGCCGCCGGGATTGCCGGGCTCATCTGGGCTGTCGCCGGCATCGCCGCGGTCTATGCCATCGATACGCAGTCCCTGTTCGGAACTGCGCGGATTGGTTTCGCCGGTGACCTCGCGATTGCCGGCGCAATCGTCATCCCTGTCATCTTCTTCTTCGTGCTCGCGCACATGTTCAACCGCGCGCAAGACATGCGCGTCGTCGCCGAATCCATGGCCGAAGTGGCGATGCGCCTGGCCCAACCTGAAACCGTCGCCCACGAGTCGATCGTCACCGTCGGTCAGGCCATCCGCCGCGAAGTTGCAGCTATGGGCGATGGCGTGGAGCGCGCGCTTGCGCGCGCCGCCGAGCTGGAAGCGCTCGTGCACAATGAAGTCTCCGCTCTCGAACGCGCATACAATGACAATGAAGTTCGCATCCGCGACCTGCTCACCGAATTGACCAATCAGCGCGAGACGCTCGTCAATCAGGCCGAACAGGTGCGCAACGCCATCGCCAGCGTTCACCTCGATCTCGCCCACGACATCACCTCGGTCGGGGGTCTGGTGGCCGACAAGGTCAATGAGGTCGCTCAGCGCGTCACGCGGTCCCTGACCGAGAAGGGCGAGCACATTACCTTGGCGCTCGGCCATGCCGGCGACTCCATGATCGATGCCTTGAGCGAGCGCGGCTCGACGCTGCTTGATCGGCTCGAAACGACAAGCGACCACGCGACCACCGCCATCTCGTCGGCAAGCGACCGCCTTTCCGCCAGCCTCACCTTCAAGACCGAGCATGTGCACGACGAGTTCGCGGATCTTGCCGCTCGCCTGCAGCAGATGATGAGCGCGCGCCTCGATCAGGTTGCGCAAAGCTTCGCTCAAAAATCGGCCGTGACCATTGAGTCCATGGCCGGTCGCTCGCAGCAGCTCACCGAAGCCATTACGGAAACCAGCGCCCGCCTGGCAGAATCGATTGCGTCCCGCGCCGACGAGGTCAACACGACGCTGCGCTCCACTGGTGACTCACTCATTCTGGACCTTTCGCTGCGCGGCGGCGACGTCGTCTCGAAACTCGAACAGACCGGCACGCGCATCACCGATACCATTTCGAGCCGCAGCGATGCGGTCGCGGAAAACTTCCGCGAGAGCGCGGAAGCACTAGTCGCCGCCCTCAATAATCGCGCCGAAGCGGTCAAAGACATGCTGGCGACACGCCTGCAGGCCTTCGAAGCCACGTTTAATAAGGGCGGCACCGAGCTCACCGAGAAGATTTCGCGGGATTCGAGCAATCTCGGCAACCTGATCACCCGCCATATCACCGAGTTCGACCACACAGTGAAGAATTACGGCGGGGAGCTCGTTGGGCGCCTCGGCCAGCGCACGCAGGATGTGGCCGAAGCCTTGCGCAACTACATCGATACATTCGATCAGCGCGTGTCCGGCCGGACGGGTGAAATTTCCACCACGCTCGACCAGCGCCTCGCACAGTTTGAGGCACTTCTCGGCGCGCGGGTCTCCGACCTCGCCAAGACCCTCACCGAAGGCGGCAAGGACGTTGTCAGCGCACTTGACCAACGTATCGGTGAAGTGGCCGGCACCATCAATACACGCGGCACCGAAGTCGCGGACACGATCAGCGCCAAGATCGGTGAAATCGATCAGACCCTCGGCGCGCGCACGCTTGAGGTCGCGAACAACCTCGATAGCCGCATTGGACGTTTCGAGGAGCTGCTCGTCGGCCGGGCGGAAACCGTCACCACCCAGATCGAGACCCGCAGCAGGGCGGCTGCCGACGCGCTCAATGCGCGGCTGGAGCAGCTCAGCCAGGCGATCAAGGTCAATTCCGCGGAAGCCGAGCGTTCGCTGGGCCAGCTCGCACTGACCACCACCGAAGCCATCCGCACCAGCGCAGGCGACGCCGAGCGCACTTTGGTCGGCGTCAGCGAGGAAGTCGCACGCAGCTTCGTCGGCAAGGCCGAGGAAATCGCAACCGCTGTGAGCCGCCGCACCAACGAAATGACCACCATCCTTTCGGAAAAGAGCGGCGGGGTGATCACCGCGATCACTGAAAAGGGAGCGCAGTTCACGCGCGACGTCACGACGGCAACCGATCAGGCGGTCAAGGCGATCGAGGAAAAGGGCTTCGCCTTCACGCGTTCGATGATGGAAAACAGCAGCGAAATCTCGCGCATGATCAATACGGCCGGCGAAGCGGCGACCAATGTCGTCACCCGCACGATGAACGAACTCCATGAGACCGCGCAGAAAGCCATCGCACAGTCGCAGGAGACCGCGACCTCGACCGTGAAGGAGATGCTCGAGACGCATACGATGCTGCGCGCCGACACCACCGCAATTTTCGAGCGGCTGCGCGAAGCCAATATTATGCTGCAGGAAGTGCTCAGCGGCGCCCACGAGAACATGGGTGCACTGGAAAACACGCTGATGCTGCGCGTCTCCGAGTTCGTCACTGCGCTGAACGAAGTCACGGCGTCCACCGGCGATGCCACCGGGCGCGTGGAGACGAATATCGCCGCCTTCCGCGACATCACGACCCAGGTCATCACCGACCTCGGCCAGCTGGCGCGGCAGTTTGACGTTCACGGCCGCGACCTCGTCAAGGCCGTCGAAATCATCGATCACAGCAATCAGCGCACGGAAGACAGCGTCAACGAGCGCCGCGTCCAGCTTGATTCACTGGTGGCAACGCTCGATATCCGCACCGAGGATCTCGAAAAACGCCTGAGTCGCTTCTCGGGCCTGCTCGACGAGTCCCTGGAGGCCGCTTCCACGCGGGCACGCGAGGTCGCACGCCTCGTATCGGAGGCCAGCGCCGAGGGAACCCGCGCAATCAGCGACCAATATGAGCGCGTCCGCGAGAACGCCGAGGAAGAGCGCCAGCGCTCCGCCGAAGCCATGCGCGCGATCTACGAACAGACCGCTGGCGATACGGAAGCCCTGTTCCGCAGCGCCAACGAGCGCTTCGCAGAGGCCGTCCAAGGAATGAAGCAGATGGCCGGGGAAATGCAGCGCGAGCTGGAAGCGACGCGCAGCGAACTCCGCCGTGGCGTCTTCGAATTGCCGCAGGAAACCGCCGATAGCGCCGCCCAGATGCGCCGGGTCATCGTCGACCAGATCGAGGCGCTCGCCGAGCTCAATCGTATCGTCGCGCGGCACGGGCGCAGTCTCGACCCGGTTGAGCCGGTGCGCCGTACCCGCGAAGAACCCACCCTCGCCGTCGTCGGGGGCCGCCACGACATCGCGCGGAACAACGATACTTCAAGAACCGAAATGCCGCCTTCAAGAAGCGAAATGCCGCCGCCGCGTCCTGTGCAGCGGACCGAGACCAGCAGCTTCACGCGCCGTGCGCCGGCCGAACCGCCTGCGGTCACCCCTGCACCGGCGGCGCCCGGCCGTGGCTGGCTCACCGACCTGCTCAGTCGCGCCTCGCGCGAGGAAACCGAGCCATTGCGCGAGATTCCGCGCGAGCCGACGCGCGAAACGACCCGCGAGGCGGCGCGTGAGGTGACGCGCGAAACTCCCCTTCGTGGAAATGAGGAACGGCCGCCGCGCCACTCCATCGAGTCGCTCGATTCATTGTCGGTCGACATCGCGCGAATGATCGATCACGATGCCGCCGCCGACCTTTGGGATCGGTACAAGCGCGGCGAGCGAAACGTCTTTACGCGCCGGCTTTACACGCTGCAGGGTCAGCAGGCATTCGACGACATCCGCAAAAAATATCGCGCGGACCGCGAATTCAAGCAGACGGTGGACCGCTACATTTCCGAGTTCGAGCGCCTGCTCGAGGAAGTATCCCGTGACGATCGCGGCCAGATGGTGGCCCGCACGTACCTCACCTCGGAGACGGGCAAAGTGTACACGATGCTGGCGCACGCAGCCGGCCGTTTCGACTGACACACCGCAGCGGCGGCTGAACGCTCTAAGCCCGCGCCGTATCCGGCTGGATCGCCCGCGATCGCTTTCCGTGGAAGTAAGCGCGCAGCCACGGATGCGGGGATGCGAGCATGGTCTCCATGGTCCCGGCGGCAATCACCTTGTGATCGGCCAATACCGCGATGCGGTCGCAGACCGTATGCAGACTGTCGAGGTCGTGCGTCACCATGAACACTGTCAGCCCCAATGTTCGCTGCAACGTCGCGATAAGGCTGTCGAACTCACCCGCACCGATCGGATCAAGGCCCGACGTCGGCTCGTCCAGGAAAACAATCTCCGGATCGAGCGCGAGCGCGCGTGCCAACCCGACACGTTTGGTCATGCCGCCCGACAGTTCCGACGGAAATTTTGCGAGGACGCTCGGGTCAAGCCCGACCATCTCGAGCTTGGCGACGACCAGTTCATCAAGCAGCCGCGGTGACAATTTCAGGTATTCGCGGATAGGAAACTGAAGGTTTTCCCGCACCGTCAGTGAAGAAAAGAGCGCGCCTTGCTGAAACAACACACCCCACCGCCGCTCGATCGCGTGCCGTTGCACATCTGAGGCCGCCGCGAGATCGACGCCGAACACCTTGATGGTGCCCCCGCGTTTCGGCAGCAGGCCGATGATGGTGCGCATCAGAACCGATTTGCCGGCGCCGGAACCGCCGACAAATCCAAGGATTTCGCCACGATAGACATCGAGATTGACATGATCGAGCACGACGTGACTGCCGAACCCGACAACCACGTCGCGGACTTCGATCACGATCTCTTTGCCGTTCCTGCCCGCCACCGCTCACATCCCGATCGAAGCGAAGAAGATGGCGAAAAGCCCGTCGAGCACGATCACAAGGAAAATCGATTCCACCACCGAGGCGGTGGTCTGCATCCCGAGCGATTCCGATGATCCCTTGACCGCCAGACCTTCCACGCAGGCAACGACACCGATCACCAGGGCCATGAACGGCGCCTTGATCATGCCGACTTTGAACGTATCGAGCGAGATCGCTTCTTTCAGGCGCTGCATATAAATGTCGGGATCGATCCCGCCATAAAGCCAGCACACCAGGCCGCCGCCATAGAGCGCAGCCATCGAGCCCAGAAAGGTCAGGATCGGCACGCCAATCAGCAGCGCGATAATTCGCGGCAGGATCAGCACTTCGACTGGGTCGAAACCCATCGTGCGAAGCGCGTCTATTTCCTCACGCATCTTCATGGCGCCGAGCTCGGCGGTATAAGCGCTCCCCGAGCGGCCCGCCACCATGATCGTGACGATCAGCACGCCGAGCTCGCGCAGTACCAGGATGCCGACCATGTCCACCACGTAGCTGTCGGCGCCGAACTTCCGGAAATGAAAAATGCCCTGCTGGGCGATGATGCAGCCGATCAGAAAAGTAATCAGCACGATGATCGGAACCGCGCGCCAGCCGACATTGTCGAGCTGGTGCACCATGGAAGCGAAACGAAACGAGCGCGGACGACCGAGGACGCGCAGCAGCGCGATGGCGATGGCGCCCAGCATGTTCAGGAAAGAAACAAAGGTCGCGCCGACGGACGCGACACTCTTGCCGACACCGGCGACCGTATCGGCCAGTGCATTGCCGCGACGCGGGGGTGCCTGCGCCGGCTTGACGCTGCGCACCTCGTCCATCAACGCCCGGTAGTCTTCCTTGAGTCCGGTCACGTTGGTCTCGCAGCCGCGCGCGGAAAAACCGCGCGTCAGACGCTCCAGCAGCCAGGCTCCAAAGGTGTCGAGCTGCTCGACCCGGCCCATGTCGATATCGACATGCTTGGTTGCGGCGTTGCCGCCGGTTGCGGCATTGATTTCCGCTTCCAGCGCATCCGCGTTTTCGGCGACCCAGGCGCCACGGCCCGCGATCCTGAGCCGGCCGCCGTCAGCCGATTCGTGAAGCAACAGATCGCTCATGACACACCGCCTTGTATCCCGCGCAAAATATGCTCAATGAAAGCAATCACATGCTCCGGCCTTTGACTTGACCTCGGCCTGTGAAACCGTCGAGGTTTCAGTTCCGCCAGCGGCGCGTAGCCGCCCACAGATAATATACTTAAACCGAATATGCCGCTGACCCTCTCTTATACTGTCGAGCGCTGGCCGATTGCGGGATCCTTCGGCATCAGCCGCGGCGCCAAGACCGAAGCCGTAGTCGTGGTGGCCGAATTGGGCGACGGCAAGGCGCGTGGGCGCGGCGAATGCGTTCCCTACCTCCGATACGCGGAGAGTGTCGAGAGCGTTATGGCGCAGATTGACTCCATGCGGCCGCAACTTGCCGCAGGGCTCGACCGCCGCACCCTGCAAACGGCAATGCCGCCGGGTGCCGCACGGAATGCGCTCGATTGCGCGTTCTGGGATCTGGAAGCAAAGCGCAGCGGCCGGCCGGTTCACGAAATTGCGGGCATTGCCGCTCCCCGCGCGCTCACCACCGCTTTCACGATCTCCTTGGCCGCACCGGCCGACATGGCGAGGGCGGCAGAAAAGACCGCAAGCCGCGCTTTGCTCAAGGTCAAGCTCGGGGCTGACGGTGACGGCGAGCGCATCGCCGCCGTTCGCGCTGCCGCTCCGAACGCAACATTGATTGTCGATGCGAATGAAGGGTGGACCGAGAGCAACCTCGTTGCCAACCTTGCAGCCTGCACGCAGGCCGGCGTGGTGCTGATCGAGCAGCCGCTGCCGGCCGGAAGAGACGAGGTGCTGTCGCGGACTAGGCGATCCATACCCGTCTGCGCCGATGAGAGTGTTCACGATCGCAGTTCGCTGCCGGCGCTGGCTGGCAAGTACGACGCCGTCAATATCAAGCTCGATAAGGCTGGTGGTTTGACCGAGGCGCTGGCCATGGCCGCGGATGCCGAACGGCAGCAATTCAAGATCATGGTCGGCTGCATGGTGGCGACGTCGCTGGCCATGGCACCTGCACTTTTGCTGGCGCAGAACGCGGACTTCGTCGATCTCGATGGGCCGTTGCTGCTCAGCAAAGACCGCGCGGACGGCCTGCGCTATGAGGGAAGTCTCGTATATCCGCCCTCTCCGCTGCTTTGGGGCTGAGTCCCGGAACGGAACCTCGGCCGGTAACAAATTAACTTTCGGGTTCCCGCGGCTGCCTGATTCCGTTCATGAAATGTGTCCGATCATTCACCGTCAAGCTGTAGATTCCGAAAACCAAA
>DATGDN010000077.1:0-5877 GCA_035310865.1 Pseudolabrys sp.
GTCGCCCGCGCTGCTGCAGGACCCAAAAGCAATACGTGGACCAGCGCTAATTCGTCGCCTCGCCGAGGTGCTGGTCGCACCGCTGGTATTGATCGTCGCCGTGCTTGGCTCGATCCTCGGCGGCATTGCAACGCCGACCGAAGCAGCTTCGATCGGTGCGGTTGGCGCCATCGCGCTTGCCGCACGCAAGGCGCCCCTTACTACACTGCTGAGACCGGTCTGCGACAAGACCGCGCAGATCGTCAGCATGATTTTCCTGATCCTGATCGGCGCCACCATGTTCAGCCTGGTGTTCCGCGCGCTCGGCGGTGACGACATGGTGCATCGGGCGCTCTCGGACTTGCCAGGCGGAGCGGCCGGTGCGGTGCTTGCGGTGATGCTGGCGATGTTCCTGCTCGGCTTCGTGATGGACGCGTTCGAAATCATCTTTGTGGTGGTGCCGATCGTCGCGCCGACGCTGCTGACCATGCCCGGCGTCGATCCGGTCTGGCTCGGCATCCTGATGGCGGTGAATTTACAGACGTCCTACATGCACCCGCCGCTCGGGCCGACGTTGTTCTTCCTCCGTGGCGTTGCGCCGCCGCAGATCACTACGCGGCACATTTATGTCGGCATCATCCCGTTTGTTGCCATCCAGCTATTCGCGCTCGTGGTGCTGTGGTTCGTGCCGGGGCTGGCGACGACGGTGCCGCACGCGCTGTACGGTCACTAAATCCAGAGGCGTTCGATCAGGACCCAGAGCCAGATCGCGCCTGCAGCCAGCAGCGACAGCCCGACCGCCGCAGAGCCCATGTCTTTGACATGCTTGATGGCCGGATCGCTGTCGCGGGTCACGCGGTCACTCAGTTTCTCGATCGCCGTGTTGAGCAGTTCGACGATCAGGGCAAAGACGATTACGCCGATCAGCGCAAAGCGCTCGGCCGCAGCCGGGGTCAGGATGAAGGCGAGGGGAATGCCTATCGCCAGCAGGGCGAGCTCCTGACGAAAGGCGGCCTCCGACCGCGTTATCGCGACCAGACCGTTCCAGCTATTGATCGCCGCGCGCCAAATCCGTTCCAAGCCGCCCGTCCCTGGTCTGAAGATAGGTACGGTTTTTTTGCCGTCTATTCCATATCGTTGCGCCCCCCGTGTATAACCGCTCCCGCATGAAAGCAGCCGATTTGTTCAGTCTGAAAGGCCGCGTGGCGCTTGTGACGGGCGCATCAAGCGGTCTCGGTGTGCAATTTGCCAGGGCCCTTGCCGACAATGGCGCCATGGTTGCGTTGGTGGCCCGGCGGGCCGACCGTCTCAAGACGCTCAAGGACGAGATTGAAGGAAAAGGAGGCCGCGCCGTTGCCATCGAAGCGGATGTCACCGACTGCGCCGCCATGACACGCGCTTTCGATGCGGCGGAGAAGGCGTTCGGCACCGTAACGATTCTCGTCAATAACGCCGGCATTGCTCACGGCGGCCGGGCGGTCGAAATGCCGGCAGAGGAATGGCGCAAGGTGCTTTCGACCAACCTCGATGCCGTCTTCTTCTGGGCGCAAGAAGCGGCGCGCCGCATGCTGGCGGCGAAGAAACAGGGCGCGATCCTCAATATTGCCTCTGTGCTCGGGCTTGCTGTTTCGAAGGGCGCGGTTGCCTACGCTGCCGCCAAGGCGGGCGTCGTGCAGGTCACCAAGGCGCTTGCGGTTGAACTCGCCTTCAAAGGCGTGCGCGTGAATGCGATCGCGCCCGGCTGGTTCGTCACCGAGATGAATGACGACTATCTTTCCGGCGAAGCTGGAGCCGCCATAAAACGCGAAATCCCGATGGGCCGCTTCGGCGACCCCGGCGATCTCGACGGTGCACTGCTGTTGCTGGTGTCGGACGCCGGAAGTTACATCACCGGTGCCACCATCGTTGTCGATGGTGGGCAGGTGGTTCAGATCAAGGGGTAGGGGGACGAGGCATGGATTTCAGGCTTGCGCCCGAGGTCGAGGATCTTCGTCTGCGCCTGCGCGCCTTTATTGAAGAGCACGTGGTGCCGCTCGAAGCCGACCCGCAGAATTTCTCCGAGCATGAAAATATCCCCGAGGCGCGTCTCGCCAAGGTCCGCGAGAAAGCGAAAAAGGCAGGGATCTGGGCACCGCAGTCGCCGAAGGAATATGGCGGCATGGCGCTTCCCGTTCTCGCCTGGCCGGCAATCTACGAAGAGGCTGCGCGCTCGATTTTTGGTCCGCTCGCCATCAATTGTATGGCGCCGGACGACGGCAACATGAATTTGCTCAGCAAGGTCGGCACATCCGAACAAAAGGAAAAATGGCTGCGCCCTATCGTCGAAGGCAAGGTGCGTTCGGCTTTTGCGATGACGGAGCCGCATCCCGGCTCAGGCTCCGACCCCGCGATGATGCTAACCCGCGCCGAAAAACGAAACGACCGATACATCATCCGCGGACGCAAATGGTTCATCACCGGCGCCGAAGGAGCTGCGCATCACATCCTGATTGCGCGCACTTCTGACGACAAACGACGCGGGCTCACCGCGTTCCTGCATCACAAAGACCAGCCAGGCTGGCGGATCGTGCGGCGAATTCCGATCATGGGTCCACATGAGCACGGTGGCCATTGTGAGATCGAGTATGACGGGCTGGAAATTCCGGAAGAGAACATCCTGCTTAATGTCGGGGATGGCTTGCGCGTGACGCAGATCAGACTCGGACCCGCACGGCTGACCCACTGCATGCGTTGGCTGGGCTTTGCAAAACGCTGCGTGGAAATCGCGCAGGAGTATGTCGGCCGGCGCGAAGGCTTCGGAATAAAGCTTGCAGACCGCGAAAGCGTTCAGATCAAGCTCGGAGAGGTCGCCCACCAGATCCAGATCGGCCGGCTTCTCACCATGCATGCGGCATGGAAGCTTGAGCAGGGCTCGCGCGCCCGCAAGGAAGTTTCGATGGCCAAGGTGCAGGTCGCCGACGCGCTGCACAACGCCGCCGACGTCGCGATCCAGCTCAACGGCGCGCGCGGCTATTCCAAGGATACGATTCTGGAGTGGATCTACCGCTACGCGCGCTCGGCCCGGCTCGTCGACGGCGCGTCGGAGGTGCACAAGATGGTGCTGGCGCGCTTCATGCGCGAGGAAGGCCGCGACTTCTGGATGTGGGGCTAGTCGCCTGCCTTGCGCAGGCTCTCCAACTCGGCCCGGGCGGACCTCATCAGGTATTGCACGTCCGATCCGGAAATCACAAAGCGGGCGCCGAGCTTGACCAACTCAGCCACGTGCTCGACGTCGGCGCGGATGCCGCCGACGCCGAGGTGCTTGTTGTGCACCTTGCAGGCCTTTGCGGCAGTTTCATAGGCCGTCCGCAGCTTCGGGCTTTTTAACTCACCGGGAATTCCCATAGCCGTGCAGAGATCGTTCGAGCCGATCAACAGCACGTCGATGCCGGACACTGCGGCGATCGCATTGGCATTGGCAATGCCGTCTGGCGTTTCCAGCATCGCGATGAGCGTCGTTGCGTCGTTGCCCTGTTCGTTGACCTCAGCGAGCGAAGTTGCGCGGTAGCCTTGCAGCGCACCGGCACCGCCGACTGACCGTTCGCCCAAGGGCGGAAAGCGGCAAGCGCGTACGAACGTTTCGGCCTCTGCGCGCGTGCTGACATTCGGGCAGATGATGCCGAGCGCGCCCATGTCGAGGAGTCGCGTGGCGTCTTCGAACTGGTGGCCGGCAATGCGCACCAAGGGCGTCACGCCGAGCGGAAGTGCCGCGACACAAATCTGCGCGGCGGCGTCGAGTGAGATCGTGCAGTGTTCCATGTCGATGAAGAACGCATCGAAACCGCATGAATCCGAGATCATCGCGATCTCGGCCGTGCGAGCGAGCCGCGTTGCCATGCACAAGGCTACCTCGTCGCGCGCAAGCCGTTCTTGCATGCGGTTGGTAAAGGCCACGGTGCGATTGCTCAGTTCCGATAGCTCGTGTCGATCTGATCGAGCATGCGCAGATAGGCGGCCCAGTCGTGGCTGCCGCGTCCCGCATCGTGGTGCTCATATTGCTCGGCGGTCTTGGCGCAGACGGCCGGCGGGACCTCGATCAGCTCGGCGCCGGTTGCCTCCAGCTTGAGCTGTATGTCGGCTGCATCGATCAGGTGCTTCATGAGGACGAAGGCATCGCGCGCGCTTTTGCCGACGGTGAGCAGGCCGTGATTGTGCATGATCATCGCGCGATTCTGGCCGAGATCGCGGTTGAGGCGCTCGCGCTCGTCGAAGTCTTCGGTGATGCCTTCGTAAGCGTGGTAGCCGATCCGCTGGTAGAACCGGATCGCCTGCTGCGACACCATCCGCAGGCCGCCTTTGAGACCCGCAATCGCCATGCCAACATTGGTATGAACGTGCACCGCGCAGTTCACGTCCGGACGCGCACCTAGCACGCCACCGTGCAGGGTAAAGCCCGGCCGGTTGACGCCCGATTTCTCGTCGAGGTCTTCATCCATCGAAACCTTCACAAGATTGGAGGCCGTGACCTCGGTATAGAGCAGGTCATGCTTTTTCATCAGCAATTTGCGCGGCTCGTCGGGGACCCGCATGGAGGAGTGGTTATAGATCACGTCATCCCACCCGTAGTGCGCGGTCAGGCGATAGACCGCGGCAAGATCGACGCGCGCCTGCCATTCCGCCGGTGAAATTCCATTTCGTGAAATTCTGCGAACGCTGGCAAGCTTGTTCATCGGCGTCGTCCTCCATGCTTACGGATCAAAGTCTATCACACCGGTCCTGCTTGGCCAGATTGCGCGCAGCAGTATAGAAAGGGCCGTAACGGGCAGGTGAAAATGAGCAAGCCATTCAGGATTCGAATGGGCGGATACGGCCCCCCGACCACAGGTTTCAGCAAGTCGCTGAAATTCATCGGCGACAAGCTCCAGGCGCAATTCGGAAACGACGTCGCGATAGAATACATTTTCAATATCATGGACCACGGCCACAAGGCCGAGGACATTCTCATCTTGGTCGAAAACGGCGAGATCACGCTCGGCTATCAGTCGTCGAGCTATCTGACCGACCGTGTTCCCGAACTCGGCTTTGTCGACCTGCCATTCCTTTTTTCAAGCAATGCGCAGGCGCGCGGTGCGATGGATGGAGCGCTCGGCGATTTCCTCGTGCGCAAGACGGAAGACCGTATCAATTATCGAATTCTTGGCTGGTTCGAGAATGGCTTCCGCCATATCTCAAACCGGCTACGGCCAATCCACCTGCCTGCCGACATGAAAGACATGAAGATCCGCGTGCTACCGAGCGAAATCCACCGGCGTACCTTCGAGCTGCTCGGCGCGAAAGCGATGCGCATGGATCTCACCGAGGCGATCGCGATGATCAAGGCGGGCACGCTGGATGCGCAGGAAAATCCGCTGGCGAACACAGTCACCTATGGCGTGCACAAGTTTCATAAGTTTCACACGCTCAGCTATCATTTCTATATCTCCCGGCCGATCTTTCTGCACCGGGCCTCGTTTGAAGCGTGGACCGAAGAGATCAGGCGCGCGATGCAGGCCGCGGTGGCAGAGGCGGTCGCCTATCAGCGCAAGCTTGCGGTCGAAGAGCACGAGTCTTCGCGCAAGGCGATCGAAGCTGAACGGTGTGTGATCAACGAGTTGACCCCAAAGGAACATGAAGCCTTTGTCGCTGCCGTGCAGCCGTTGCTTGCGGATGCGCGCACGACCTACGGTGAGGCCATGTTCAAGATGGTGCCGAAGGAGTAGCGCGCCCGGAAGGTCACCGAAAGATTAACGCACTTGCTGCAATTCGAAGATTTACGCCGCTGAAACGACTCCATTGCTAAGGAGCCGGCTGCAATATTCGTGCGGCGGCCGATCAGATGAATTATCCGAAGCCGAGCAGGCGGCGGCGTGAGCCAACAGG
>DATGDN010000078.1:0-2828 GCA_035310865.1 Pseudolabrys sp.
GGCCTGTACTTACTCGATCGCATCGGGCCGCTCCGGCACGCGGTCATGCGCGAAGGCGTTGCTCCGGCCGCCGCTCAACCGAGATTGATGCGCGGAGAAGCGCTCTAGCCGAGCTTCGGTGCTTTTTAGGTGCCGGGCGCAGCACGAAAGTCAGGCGCGATCGGCAAAGGGAGCGCCGGCAGGCTCTTGCCCGATTCGGTGCTGACCTGATGCGCGAACAGACCGCGCTCGCTAAAATGCGGATCGCGCATCGCTTGTTCTAGCGGAACGACGATCGTCGCGCAGCAGTCGGCGGCGGCAAAGATCGGACGCCACTCGTCCGATGATTTGGCAGCAATAAGTCTTGCCACCGCGTCGCGCGTTGCCTTTGGATCGCGGGCATCATCGATGAATTCCTTCGGAAGCCGGATCGCCAGGGTGAATGCGGCCCAGAATTTCGGCTCGAGCGCGCCACACGCGATCAGCTTGCCATCCTTGGCCGGATAGAGCTGATAGCGCGGCGAGCCACCGACCAGCCACATCTCTCCCGGCTTCGGAAATCGCCCCGTCGCCGCGCCGAGTGCCAGTGCTGCCCAGGTGAACGTGAACATCGCATCGCTCATGGCGATGTCGATCTGACACCCCTGCCCGCTTTTATCCCGGCTGCGCAAAGCCAACAGAATGTTGATCACCGCCGGAAAGCTGCCGCCGGCGATATCCGCCGCCAGCATCGGCGGCACGACCGGTCGATCGGACGGCCCTGGTTGCAGGTCGAGCAAGCCGGTGTTGCCTATATAGTTGATATCGTGACCGGCTTCGTGGACGCGCGGGCCGCTCTGGCCATAGCCCGATATCGAACAATAGATCAGCCTTGGATTGACCTTTTTCAATTCGTTGTAGCCGAGGCCAAGCCGCTCCATCACGCCCGGCCGAAACTGTTCGATCATGATATCGGCGCGCTTGACGAGAGGGATGAGCCTTGCTCGATCCGAGCCACTTTTGAGGTCAAGCGCCATGCTCGCCTTGCCGCGATTGAGCATGGCAAAGGCCGCGCTCTCGCCGTCGATAAATGGCGGAAAGTGGCGGGCGTTTTCACCGGCTGGCTGTTCTATCTTGAGCACCTCGGCGCCGGCTTCGGCGAGCATCAACGTTGCCAGGGGTCCAGGCAACAGCGTGGTGAAATCGAGGACGAAGAGGCCCGACAACGGTTGCATGGTATTTCGGCGCAATTTCCTAGGAGAGCGTGTGGCTGAGTTTGTCATGTCGCACGCGCAGCGTCACGGTGCACACGCCGAAAATATTGCCGAGTTCACGCACGCATTGCCAGAAGTAAAGGTCCCGGGCAGATTGTCGATCAATCAGCAGTGGAGCGACATTGAATGAGACAGCTGCCGCACCTGGGGGTCGTGCTCGGCATGCATGCTCGCACATTTCCGGACAAGGTCGCGGCTCGCGATCTCGAGAGGACAGTGACCTTTCGTGCGTGGCATAGGCGCTCGTGCCGGCTTGCCAATGCCCTGATGGGATTGGGCCTATCAAAAGGCGACCGGATCTGTGTCCTTGCCTACAACTGCATAGAGTGGGTGGAAATCTACGCTGCAACGGCTATGGCTGGATTGATCGCCGTGCCGATCAATTTTCGTCTGGTCGGAGCGGAAATCCAATACATCGTAGAAAATTGCGAGGCCAGCGCGGTCATTGTACAGGACCAGTTGCTGGATTCGATCGAATCCGTCCGCGACAATCTTCCGGTCTCCGCCGAAAAATTCATCGTCTTTGGCAGCAACCGAAATCATGTCGGCTACCGCGGTTATGAAGATTTGATCTCCGCAGCCAGCGACCGGACGCCTGCTGTGAATGTCACAGCCGACGATTCGTGGACATTGATGTACACCTCCGGCACCACGGGCAAGCCGAAAGGCGCCATTCGCTCGCACGGCGGCAGCGCGATGCTCTCCCTGGTAACTGATGTGGAGCTTGGCTTCAGCTCGCGCGATACCGGCATGCTGGTCATGCCGATGTGCCACGCCAATTCGCTGTTTTTCTTCGGCGCATTTGCCTACTGCGGCGCCGCTTGTACCATCTACAGCCGAAAAAGCTTTGACCCCGAGCATCTCGTCCGCACGCTTGCTGAAGGCGGCGCGACTTTCACGTCGTTGGTACCGACGCATTACATCATGATGCTTGGTTTGCCGTCAGGGGTCCGGGAAAAATTCAACGTGTCGGCAGTGACCAAGCTCATGATTTCTTCGGCGCCGGCACGCCGCGACACCAAGCTCGAGATCATGGATTACTTCAAGAACTCCGGTCTTTTCGAGTTGTATGGCTCCACTGAGGCAGGCTGGGTCACCATGCTCCACCCGGACGAGCAATTCTCGAAGCTCGGTTCGGTGGGCCGGGAATGTGTCGGGTCGCGTCCGATCCGCCTGCTCGATGCGGACGGCAACGACGTGCGCGACGGCGAGGCCGGCGAACTCTACTCCTGCAACTCCTATACGTTTGACGGTTATTGGAAGCTGCCCGAAAAAACCAGAGAAGCGTTCCGGGGCGACTACTGCACGGTCGGCGACCTCGCCCGCCGCGACGGGGACGGCTACATTTTTCTGGTTGATCGCAAGAGCAACATGATCATTTCCGGGGGAGAGAACGTCTATCCGTCGGAAGTGGAGGCCCTCGTTGCCAGTCACCCGAAGGTCAAGGACGTCGCCGTTATCGGTATCGCGGACGAGAAATGGGGCGAGCGCGTTCACGCTGTCATCATTCCGCGGGATAACGCATCGCCAACGCAAGATGAAATTCTGGACTGGTGCAAGGATCGTATCGCCGGCTACAAACGTCCGAGATCGGTA
>DATGDN010000079.1:0-6922 GCA_035310865.1 Pseudolabrys sp.
CCACGTCGGGAAAACTCACTCCATGGGTGATGACAAGCGCTTCTCAGTTTAGACCCGCGCCGCCACCCGCCCTGACGTCCGAGACATGGACGGCAGATGTCAATGAGATTCGTGAACTGGGAAGTATCGACAGTATCAAACGCACGCCCGAGCAAACGACAATCGGTCGTTTCTGGTTTGTCACTGGCCCACCAAGTTATAATCCCGTCGTGCGACAAGTTGCGATGACGAAGGACATGGACATTGTGGACTGCGCACGACTATTCGCATTGACTGCTATGGCAGGCAACGACGCTCTCATCGCCGTGTTCGATGCCAAATATACCTATAATCTTTGGCGACCGATCACCGCGATCCGTAATGCAGACCAGACCAACAATAGCGCTACGCCTCGCGAGGTTTCATGGCGCCCGCTTGGCGATACTCCCATGCACCCGGAATATCCCTGTGCGCATTGCATCACGTCGGCGGCGGTTGCTGCCGTTCTACAAGGCGTGTCGGGCGATGAGATCGGTGAAATCTCAATGACCAGCCCCACTGCGCCCGGCGTTGTCCGCAAATGGACTCGACTGCAAGACTATAGCGATGAGGTTGCCCTGGCCCGCATCTATGCGGGCTTCCACTACCGGTTCTCGACGATCGTCGGGAAAGATATGGGCAAAAAAATAGGCGAGCTGGTAGTTGCAACCCAAATGCGTCGCGTAAATAGCGCAGCTGCCCAGCCGCGTTGAAGCTACATCCTCGCACTCGCGGCAATCCCCCGGTCAAAAAACCGGGGGTAGATCACGTCAAGTATTTCTACCGGATAGTCCAGCCGCTCGATCCCGACAGCAGCTGATCGACCACCCGTGCCTCTCGGTGAAGTGGAGCGATGGCGGTGTAGACAGGCAATTCTTCATCGGTAGGAAAGGCCGGACTGAACGCCGACCTCCCGAAGACGCCTGACATACGACTAACAGGATGCGGAAGGCTGTCGGGAGCACCACAAGCGCGCCAAGCAGAATCATGCTCGCCGATGTGAACAACGCCAGTATCGACGCGATTCCAAAAAGCGGCGGGACGAAACAGGCGAGCCTGTTGAGCATCGCCGCCGAGAATTCCGGCCGCTCGAGCTTGAGTCGGTCCGAGGCCCGCCCAGCCACGGCGATCAGCACATTCTCGATACTTGCACTGAGTGCAAACCTGCGAGAGCGTGCGCATGTCAGCAACGGCCTCGACTTTCGGCCGCTGCCTTTTCGCTTCCGGAATTGCCAGACCTGTGATGAGGGACCAGCGCTGTCACCGCAGATTTCCAATGAGCGGGCGGCACTCCAGCCCGCAACGCCAGTCCCCATGCACTACCCAGCCCACGCACGTTATTGGGGACACTATCGTTGACACAACTTTAAGGCGAGTCAAAACTTAGGGCACATGGCCGAGTGAGGCCGTCGATGCTAGAAGGCGCAGCCCATGTCGAACTTCATGTCTCACTTCCTCGTGCCCGCCGCCATCGTGGCGGTCGCGATCGTGCTGCTGCTTGGGCTGATCAATATGATGCGCGGCGGTTCGCCAAACCGCTCGCAGAAGCTGATGCGGCTGCGCGTGCTGCTGCAGTTCGTCGCCATCATCGTTATTATGGCGACGATCTGGGCTCTCGGCCGTTAGGTGGAGAAGCGGTGGAGGACGGCACTCACTTCATGGGAGCGGCGCGCATGTACTCCACTTTTTCCTTCTGCTTTGCGGGCTTCTTTTTCTTTTTGGCTGCGGAGTAGTCGGAGGTGGCGGCCTTGGCAGAGTGTAAGCCTGCCGCGCCGCAAGCCTGGGCAGGCGCGGCAAGTGGCGTGGCCAGGAAGGCGGTCGCAATGGCAATCGTCAATAGGCGCATGAGGTCACCCCATTTTTGCGATAGAAACACGCTAAGATAAGCCTAACTTGAATCTACGGCTTAGAGAAAGGCTCCGCGAGGCCAATATGGTTGTGCTCAACCGTATTTATACCCGGACTGGCGACGACGGCACGACCGCGCTTGGGACCGGTGACCGCCGCAAGAAATACGACCTGCGGGTCGAGGCCTATGGCACCGTCGACGAAGTCAACGCGGTCATCGGTCTGGTCCGCTTGCACACGGCCGGCAACAAAGCACTCGATGCTGCGCTCGGCCGTATCCAGAACGATCTCTTCGATGTCGAGGCGGATCTGTGCCTTGCCGAGAAGGGCCCTGGTGGCGCCCGGCTCACGGTGACAGATGCTCAGGTTGCGTGGCTGGAGGCCGAGATCGACCGGCTCAATGCCGACCTCGCGCCGCTAAAGTCATTCATATTGCCTGGCGGCAGCCCTGCCTCTGCCTTTTTGCATCTCGCACGAACAGTCTGCCGTCGTGCCGAGCGCATCATGGTTGCACTCAAGGACAAGCCGGATGAGGGCGTATCGGAGCCCTGTCTGAAATACGTCAATCGGCTGTCCGACTACCTGTTCGTTGCCGGGCGATATGCCAATGACAAGGGCGCCGCCGACGTATTGTGGGCGCCGGGCCAAAACCGCTAGTTTTTAGTGCGGCGCAGCATAAACGTTGACAGCCCAACCGCGCGGCCTTTAGCTTCCGCCCGCTCTGGGCTAGTGCCCGCCCGGGATGGGGATTCATGAAAATTCTGGTGCCCGTGAAACGGGTGGTCGACTTCAACGTCAAAATTCGCGTCAAGCCCGACGGTTCCGGCGTCGAACTCGCCAACATCAAGATGTCGATGAATCCATTCGACGAGATCGCCGTCGAAGAGGCGATCCGTTTGAAGGAAGCCGGGAAAGCAACGGAGATCGTTGCCGTCTCGATCGGGCCAGCTCAGGCCTCCGAAACAATCCGCACTGCGCTCGCGATGGGCGCCGACCGAGGCATCCTGGTGAAGACCGATGCCGTGGTCGAGCCTCTGGCAGTCGCAAAAATCCTCAAGGGCATCGTCGAAGCGGAAAAGCCGGGGCTCGTCGTCATGGGCAAGCAGGCAATCGATGACGACAGCAATCAGACCGGGCAAATGCTTGCGGCGCTGCTGAACTGGTCGCAGGGCACATTTGCGTCCAAGCTTGCGATCGAGGGTGACGCTATCAGCGTAACGCGCGAGGTCGACGGCGGTCTGCAAACTGTAAAGCTGAAAATGCCCGCGATCATCACAACCGACCTGCGGCTCAATGAACCGCGCTACGCCTCGCTGCCGAACATCATGAAGGCGAAGAAAAAGCCCATCGACGAAAAGGCGCCGGATGCCTATGGCGTCGACATCAAGCCGCGGCTTCAGGTGCTCAAGACGACTGAACCGCCCGGCCGCAAATCCGGCGTGAAGGTTGGCTCGGTTGGCGAACTGGTCGCCAAGCTCAAAGACGAGGCGGGGGTGCTCTAGATGACCACGCTTCTCGTCGCCGAGCACGACAACAAGACGCTCAAGGACGCAACCAACAAAGCGGCGACGGCAGCCAAGGCAATTGGCGCGGACGTTCACGTGCTCATCGCCGGCAAGGATTGCAAAGCGGCAGCGGATGCAGCGGCAAAACTTGACGGCGTCAGGAAAGTACTGATAGCGGACGCCCCGCCTTACGAACATCAGCTCGCCGAGCCTCTCGCCGCATTGATCGTCTCGCTCGCCGGCAACTACGACGCGATTGTCGTGCCGGCGACGACGACCGGAAAAAACGTCATGCCGCGCGTTGCGGCTTTGCTCGACGTCATGCAGATTTCGGAGGTCACGAAGGTGATTTCCCCCGACACCTTCGAGCGGTTGATCTATGCCGGCAACGCGATCCAGACGGTGAAATCGTCCGACGCCAAGAAGGTCATCACCGTGCGCACCTCGACCTTTCAGGCGACAGGTACCGGTGGTTCAGCAACCGTCGAAAACGTCACAGCCGCGACGGACCCGGGTCTTTCGACGTTCGTCGGCGAGCAATTGTCGAAGTCGGACAGGCCGGAATTGACGTCGGCCAAGATCATCATTTCCGGCGGCCGCGCCATGCAGAACCGGGACAACTTCACCAAATACATCGAGCCCGTCGCCGACAAGCTCGGCGCTGCCGTCGGCGCCTCGCGGGCCGCGGTCGATGCCGGCTATGCGCCAAACGACTGGCAAGTTGGACAAACCGGCAAGGTGGTGGCGCCGGAGCTCTACATCGCGGTCGGGATTTCTGGTGCAATTCAGCATCTCGCCGGGATGAAAGACTCGAAGGTGATTGTTGCTATCAATAAAGATGAGGAGGCGCCGATCTTCCAGGTCGCCGATTACGGTCTGGTGGCAGATCTTTACCAGGCGCTTCCAGAGCTGACGGCGGAACTCGACAAGATCAAGCGTTGACTACATTTCAATTTTGTTGGCTGGCCAATGGCATCACGCGGCAGTACGTCGTAAAAGTGCAACGAAACAACGAAAGTTAACCGTATTCGAAGCCAAGAGCCGGGGCTTCGCATCGATCGGACAAGAATATGGCCAAGATTCAGAGTGTCGGCGTAATCGGTGCAGGCCAGATGGGTAACGGCATCGCCCACGTGTGCGCGATTGCCGGCTATTCCGTTTTCCTCAACGACGTATCGGCAGATCGTATCAAAGCCGGCATGGCGACCATCAATGGCAACATGGCACGCCAGGTCAGCAAGAAGGCGATCAGCGAAGACGACCGAAAGGCCGCGCTTGCCCGCATCAAGCCGGCGGAGAAGTACGATGCATTTTCCGGCTGCGACCTGGTCATCGAAACCGCGACCGAAAAAGAAGATGTCAAACGCAAGATCTTCGGGGAGCTTTGCCCGGCGTTAAAGGCGGATGCGATCATCGCGACGAACACGTCATCGATCTCGATTACGCGTCTTGCGTCCTCGACCGACCGGCCCGAGCGTTTCATCGGCATTCATTTCATGAATCCGGTGCCGCTGATGGAACTGGTCGAGCTGATCCGCGGCATCGCGACTGACGACGCGACGTTCGAGACCAGCAAGGCTTTTGTCACTTCGCTCGGCAAAACCATCGCGGTATCCGAGGATTTTCCGGCCTTCATCGTCAACCGCATCCTGCTGCCGATGATCAACGAGGCGATCTACACTCTCTATGAGGGCGTCGGAAACGTCGAGTCAATCGACACCGCAATGCGTCTCGGCGCGCATCATCCGATGGGCCCGCTTGAGCTTGCCGACTTCATCGGGCTCGATACCTGCCTCTCCGTGATGCAGGTGCTCTATGAAGGGCTCGCCGACTCGAAATACCGGCCGTGCCCGCTGCTGGTGAAATACGTCGAAGCCGGCTGGCTCGGCCGCAAGACCCAGCGTGGCTTCTACGATTATCGTGGCGAGAAGCCCGTTCCGACGCGCTGATCAAGACGCGCAGCAGCTTCCGGTTTTCGGTTTCTCCTCATACTCGTCGTGCCGGCGCACCCAGGCCATCGTCCAGGGCAGAGCATCCTCGTCGCGGCCTTTCGGTGCCATGTCCAGGAAATTGTAGGTGCCGACCAGCATGTCGAGCCCGCGCGCGTAGGACGAATATGTGTGGAAGACTTTGCCGTTCTCGTCCCGGATGAAGGCGCTCAGGCCGGGTAATTCCTCGCTGGGGATCTTGTCGACGGTGTAGTTGTACTCGGCGCCCTTGGCCATTTCGTCTTTGGTGAACGACACGTGGAAATCGTGGTTGAAGTCGTTGCCGAACGACGACACCCATTTGAATTTCCAGCCCATGCGCTTCTGGTAGGCTTCGATCTCGGCAAGCGGCGCGCGCGATACCACAACCAGCGACACGTCGCGCTGCGCAAGATGGATCACGGCGCCGTCGAAATGATCGGGAAGGAATGAGCAGCTCGGGCAGCCCTGTACCCAGCCGGGCCCGAGCATGAAGTGATAGACGATCAGCTGGCTCTTCCCGCCAAACAGGTCCGAGAGCGCTTCTTTTCCGTTTGGGCCGTCGAAGACGTAGTTCTTCTCCACCGGCGTCCAAGGCAGTTCACGGCGCGTGGTGCTCAAGGCGTCGCGCGCCTTGGTGAATTCCTTTTCCTTTGCGAGCAGGGCTTTGCGTGCTTTGAGCCATTCGTCCTGCGATACGATCTTGTGCTGCATATTCTGCCTCCCACTACATTTTCGGCGGTGTCATCCAGCCGATTCCGGCGCCCCCCGGCTCCTTGAGGATGGCGATGCGGCCGACATTGGGTACGTCAAAGATCGGCCGCATCAATGTCGCGCCCGCGGCCTGTGCCTTTTTCACGCGCGCATCGACATCGTCGACCGCAAGGTAAGACATCCAGCTTTCCGGGACGCCGTCGAACTGCGGGCTGGTGAGCGGAAACAGACCACCGACATACTGGTCGCCCATCTTGGCGACCCAATAGGTGCCGTCCGGCATTGCCATCGCTTCGAAGGTCCAGCCGATCGCCGCGCCATAGAATTTCTTGTCGCGCTCAGCATTCCGCGTCATCAGTTCATTCCAGTAGAAATGTCCGTGCGACCATTCGTGTGGCATTTTCAACTCCTGTCACTAAGCAGCGAGATACTTTTCCAGCTTCTCGAACGAAGCATTCCAGCCGTGCTGGTGGCGATCGCGCGCGTCTTCGTCGAAGAACTGTTCATGAGTGAAAGTCATCAGCGTGCCGCCGTTCTCCGCCTTGAATGTGATCGTCACGAGGGATTCGCGTTCGGGTGTGGTCTTCCAGGCCCAGGTGAACACCAGTTTTTCGTTCGGGATCACCTCGCGATAAACGCCGCTGACGTCGTGTTGTTCATTGTCGTTGTGTTTCTGCATCACGAAGCGGAAGCGGCCCCCAACACGGACGTCCGCCTCGGCAGTAACCGAGGCGATTTCGCGCCCGCCCATCCAGTGCTTCAACTTTTCCGGGTCGGTCCACGCCGCGAAGGTTTTCGCCGGCGGCGCGTTGAACCTGCGGTTGATGGTAAGGCTGGGTTTGGTTGTGACGGTGGCCATTTGTCTTCCTC
>DATGDN010000080.1:0-31481 GCA_035310865.1 Pseudolabrys sp.
GTTTCCATATCGGTCTTGAGGATCCCGACGATCTGATCGCCGACCTCGAGCGCGGGTTTTCCGCGCTGGCGAGTGCGAGCCGCGGCGACTAGGCAGCCGCAGCCGTGCCGCCGCCGCGCAAGACAAATTGCAGATTGCGCAGATAGACGAACACGCCGAAGGCCTGTCCGATGATGAAGACTGGATCCTTCCGATAGAGCGCGTAGCCGAGCAGCATCAGTCCGCCGCCGATGGAGAATATCCAGAATGCCGTCGGCACCACGCTGCGGCCGACGCGCTCTGAGGCAATCCATTGAACAACAAAGCGCATCGCAAACATCGCCTGCGCGATGTAGCCGACCAGAATGCCCCAGTCGGCGTTGCCGATGAAAACGTCGTGCAGGTAGCCGCCGACGGCTTGCGCGATATCGATGAGCATTTCTATTTTCCTTCAGTGGCGCGTGATCTTGTCCGAAAACCGATTCCCATTTTTCGGGACCGCGCGCTAGTCCTCGATTTCCGGAATTTTCTTCCTGCGGCGGATCAGCCACCACACGCCGGCCAGATCGAGGATGCCGATCCAGAGCCGGTCCCACATTCCATAGTTTGAGACACCGTGCGCGCGTGGCCGGTCGACCACATCGACATAGGCGATGTCATAGCCTTCGCGCCGCACCAGCGCCGGCAGAAATCGATGCAGGCCGTCGAAATACGGCAAGCGCAGAAATACATCGCGGCGGAACGCTTTCAAGCCACAACCGGTGTCACGCGTGCCGTCATGCAGCACGGCGCCGCGCACGGCGTTGGCAATGCGGGATTGCAATTTCTTGAAGCCGCTTGCCTTGCGCCCGACGCGCTGACCGGCGACCAGGCCGGTGCGGGGTGCGCCCGCCTCCAGGGCATTGATGAGCGCAGGAATGAACGCAGGATCGTTCTGTCCGTCGCCGTCGAGCGTCACCACGAGCGGGGCGCGCGCCGCCGCCACGCCGCTGCGCACCGCCGCCGACTGCCCGCAGGATTGCCGGTGACGAACACAGCGCAGCCACGGATAGCGCGCCATCAGCCGTTTGAGCTCGTCGTCCGTCGTGTCGCTTGAACCGTCATTGACGTAAACAAGCTCGAACGGCCACTGCCCTTCGACCGCTGCCGCGATCTCCTCGACGAGTGGCGCAATATTGCCCGCTTCATTGCGGACCGGCACCACAATGGATACCGCCGGATCGGTCGTATTCATGGCGCGATGTCTTATGGGGCAAGCAGCCCGCGGGCAACCGCTTTGATGCGCTTAAGCGATGGTCCGGGAAGCTGATGGATTTCACCCGCCGGCCCGATCGAGAAACCGAGGCCGCGCTGTGCAAAATAGCGCCGCACCATCATGGCGCCGGTGACGCCAACCAGAGCGCCGGCAAGCACGTCGGTGGGATAGTGCGCGGTCACGATTACCCGGCTCATCGCAATCAACAAAGCATAGATCAGCAACACCGTGCGCCCGCGCGGCCACAGCGACCCGAAGGCGACCAGCACCGCAAAAGCGGTTGTGGCATGGCCCGATGGCATGCCGGCATAGGCTGCGTGCCACTTGAACGGAATGAACAGGAACGGGTCGAGACTGCCGCCGACCCCCGGCCGCGCGCGTCCGATGATGCGCTTGACGATGGTGACGAACAGGCTTGGCACAGCGATTGCGGCGAACAGAAACCCGATCCGCACCATCACCGCTGCCAGCACGCGTTGCGAGACAGGTGTCAATACCGGCGGCAAGGCGGCAAGCGAAAGGAACAGCAAGCCGAGCGGCCACAGGAACCAGCCGGACTTCCCGAAATCGGTGATGTCGTCGAATGCGGAAATGATCCAGCGCGGCAGATTGCCGGCACCACGGCTCACCGCGGCGTCGAGCGTCCACGCCAGAATCATGAACACAACGATCGCAATGCCGACGATGATCGCCAGCGCGCGCAGTGAGGACACTCGCGACATCCGGATGCGCGGCGACCGCGTCAACACATTGAACGCCGTCATCACATTGCCCGCGCAACGGCGAAGCAAGGAGCCCGCTTCACTCTCCATGCGATTGAATCCGTTTGCCAAGCTCATGCTTTCAGACTCATGGACTCACCTGCGATCGGAAGACGGTCAACGATACCGGCTTGCCGATGCTGATATTGTAACCCTCAAAACGCTGGCTGAGTGAATAGCGCAATCCGGTCGATTCCGCGCGCTGCACGAAGGCGTGCTCGCTTCGCGGGTCGACCAGCGCGAAATGACACGGCCCCGCCCGCAGAAAATCGGCGGCGCCCGCTCCATCCGTGAAACGCGTATCGGTGCCCAACAGGAGCACCAGACTCGGCTCCTGATATGCAAATGTCGAGGCGACGTGCGGCGGCCGGCAATCGGCGGCGGCGATATCTTGCGCGATCATCGCGCTCGGAAAGAGCGAGGGCAACGACCGGAATGTCACCGCGTAGACGGCCACCGCGACCAGCACAGAGGCGATCATTCCGCGCAGCAGGGAGCGTTCGGCCCCATCCACTTCATAGAGCCACCAAGCAAACAGCCCGAAAATCACGGCGGCGGCCGAAAACGGCCACGCGATCAGACCGAGATCGCCGCCAAACCTGATGAAGGCGATCAGCACCGCAATCGTGATGGCACCGGGAAACAGGAACCAGCCGACAGTGCCGCGAACCATCCAGCGCGCCTTGGACAGCCCGCCGGAACCGAGAATGCCCGCGATCAAGATCGCGATGGCCGGATAGAGTGGCAGCACATAGTGAGGCAACTTGGTAATCACTGCCTCGAACACGAGCCAGGACGGAACAAGCCAGGCGAGCAGAAACTGGGCGCCGGGCTCGCGGCGTGATTTCCAAATCATCGGCGCCGCCAATCCCGCCAGCACCGAGCCCGGCCAGAACGTGACCCAGAAAAGTATGAAATACAGTCCGGGCGGCGCGCCGTGCGCTTCCTGGCCGCTGGTCACCTTGCTGAGCATGTCGTGTCCGAGCGCCTGCACAAAGAAATCACCACCCGATTTGGCGACGATCGCCACAAACCAGGGAAGCACCAGCAGGATCATCCAGACAGGTCCGGCGATTGGACGCAGCGACCGAAGCCAGCGCGCGGACCGATCGGCAACCGAAAGAGTGATCGCCGTAAGCACGACGAACATCAGGATCAACGGACCCTTGAGCAGAATTCCTCCGGCAAGTGCCGTCCATAGAATGGCCGGTTGCGTCCAGCCGATCTCTTTCCCGGGTGTGCGCTTGCCGGCGAGATAAATTCGAGCCATCGCGCCCATCGCTGCAACCGAGGCGAACAGCAGCATGGCATCGGTCTTGGCAAGCCGTGCCTCGACGCCGAGCAAGACCGAACTCGCCATCATCAGCGCTGCGATCAGGGCGTCGCGGCGTGCAACGAACGCGAGCGCGGCCCAGTAGGTGAGCAACACCGCCGAGAGCGCACCAATCAGCGAGGGCAAACGATAAAGCCAGATCGTGGTGCGCGGCTGCGGCACGCCGAGCGCCTCTCCGGCTTTCACCGCTGCGGCCTGCAGCCAGTAGATGCCGACCGGCTTCTTGTAGCGAACCTCGTTCTGGAAACGGATATCGACGTATTCGCGCGATTCCAGCATCTGCTTCGTCGCCTGGGCAAAGCGCGCTTCGTCGCGATCGACCGGCGGGATCTGGAAAAAGCCCGGCAGGAAAGCGGCCAATGAAAACAGCAACAGCACCGCAGCGGCGCGCCCATGTGAAATGACGGCAAAATCCAACGCCGCGCCGAGGCCGCGCCCCTGAACGATCGATGGGCCGGCATTACCTGTCGTGGTGCTCACCGTCCAAGCCCCTTAAACCTGCAATTCGGCCGGACAATAGAGCCAAGCCCCCGCGCTGTCATTGGCGACGCTATTGCAGCCTGACCGATACGCTGTCCGTGGCGCCCGATGCATCCATGACCGTCAAGCGCACAAAACCGGGGCCGTCCGGTTGAAAGAATAATGTACGGCGGCCGCCTTCGGCAGCGAGTGGCACGCCATTCATCATGACGGTCAGCGGCGCGCGGCCGCCGGCGATCTTGAGCGCGACCGGATGGGGCTGTTCGCCTCCCGTCAACTCCAGGCGCGCGCCGTCCGGCGGGAACATGATGCGCGGACGTTCGGCGGCTTCGCGCAAGCCGTTGCCGGGGCTGAAACGCTGCAGCGGCGGCGGAAGCTTGTTGCTTGCGGCGAAGATCGTTCCCTTTGGAGCGTGTGCCAATGGCACGGGTGCAAACCCGGAGCGGGCGAATGCGTCAAACAAAATCGGCGCCGCTGACGCACGGCCCAGCAGGCCCGGCACAGGCGCACCATCCGGCCGTCCGACCCACACGCCGATCGTCATGCGCCCGTCAAAGCCGATGGCCCAGGCGTCACGATATCCATAGGAGGTGCCGGTCTTGAAGGCGATGCGCCCGTGCGGCGCATTCTCCGGCGGCGGCGCGCCCATGAGGATGTTGCCGACGTACCAAGCCGCAACGGGATCGAGCAGCCGGCGTGGATTTTGCGGGGCGACGCCTTCACGCTCGTTCAGCGAGACCGCCGTCCCCTGCCGCGCAAGCGCCGTATAAAGCATCACCAGATCCGACAGCCTGACGCCGACACCACCAAGTCCCATTGCAAGGCCGGGGGCCTCGCCTTTCGGCAGGACCAGCGCGGCGCCTGTCTGTGCAAGCCGCGCACTCAGACGATTGACGCCGATCTTGCCGAGCACCGCAATCGCCGGAACGTTGAGCGACAATTGCAGCGCGCGGCGAACGGTAACCGTGCCCTGGAAGGTGAGGTCGAAATTTTCCGGCGCGTAGCTGCCATAGCGCGACGGCTTGTCGTCGATCAACGTTTCCGGGTGGATGAGACCGTCTTCGAAGCCGAGGCCATAAATGAACGGCTTCAGGGTCGAACCAGGCGACCGCAAGGCCTGCGTCATGTCAACCTGGCCTGCGCGGCGCACGTCGGAATAATCCGCCGAGGCGACGCGCGCCCTCACCTCACCGCTGGCATTGTCGACAGCGAGAATGGCGACGGAGATTTCGGGGCCAAGCGATCGCGCTCGCTCGTGAGCGAGATCCTGCAGGCTTTTCTGCAAAGGCAGGTCGATCGTGAGGCGGTGGACGCGCTCATTTGGTTCAAGCGACACCACCTGGTCAGCGGCATGCGGCGCAAGCATCGGCAATTGCTTGCGCTCGTGAGGAACGGTTTGAGTTTTTGCGCGGGCAATTTCATCGCGTGGCGCTGCATCCGCAGCCGCCACCCGGTCGAGCACCCGGTCGCGCGCGGCGCGCGCGGCCTCCGGATAACGATCCGGCCGGCGCAATTCCGGCGATTGCGGCAGCGCCACCAGCAACGCCGCCTCGGCAAGAGACAACTTCCGCGGCTCCTTGCCGAAATAGGCCAACGATGCCGCGCGGATGCCCTCGAGGTTGCCGCCATAGGGTGCCAGGGTCAGGTAAAGGCCGAGAATGTCGTCTTTGCGCAGCGCATGTTCGAGCTCGAGCGCACGCACCATCTGCCGGAGCTTGGCACCCAGACTGCGGTGTTCGCGCGGCTCCAGCAACCTTGCGACCTGCATCGTGATGGTGGAGCCGCCGGAGACGATGTGGCCGCTGGTGACAAATTGGTACGCGGCTCGACTCATCGAAAGCGGATCGACTCCGTGATGCTCGTAGAAACGCTTGTCCTCATACACAAACAGCAGATTCAGAAAACGCGGATCGACTTCTTTCACCGTCACCGGCAACCGCCACCGCCCATCGCGCGTGGCGTAAGCACGCAGCAGACGTCCTTCGCGATCGAGCACCGCGTGTGAATACTCAAGGGTCGTGCCCAGCGGCGCCGCACCCAGGGCGTAAACCCAGGCCACGCAGGCAAGCACCACGGCGGCAGTTGCTATGCCAACAGTCACGACAATCGGGCGCCGGCGTTTCATTTGGCTTCAATCTCGATTGATCCCGTCACGGTCCGCCCGAACCGATCCGGCAGGTACATGTCTTCGACCTTCGCCTGCGGCAGCACGTAGCGCCCCGGCGACACCGCGCGCACAACGTAGGCGACGGTAAATACCGGCGGAGAGCCTTGCGTCCGGTCGAAAGCCGCGGTGAAGCGGTCGTCGCGGAACTCGCTGCTCACAGGCTCTGCGCCGTCAGCAATCCAGCTGAGCGCACTCGTCTCGCCCGAGGACACCAGCCGCGGGTTGTCGATTTCGAAGCCCGCCGGGAGATAATCGGCGACGATGACGCGGCCGAACTGCGGCTGCGGCTCGGTCACCTTCAGGACCACCACAAAACGCTGGTTTTGCCTGGCCTTGCTCGGGTCGGCAGACTCGCCGGCCAGCGTGTAATAACTGCGCTCGATCTTGAATCCGCGTTCGGCCGCAGGCTCCGGCGTGAGCGGCGACCCGCTGACCGAGACGACCGTCTGCACATTGCCGTCGCCGCGGTTTTGGACTGCCAACGGGGACGCAAGGTCGTCCGGCCGGAAGTTGCGGTAGAGCGCGCCTTGCCGCGTCTCGCCGTTGACGTTAAGCGAAATGGCATTGAGCTGCTTGGCGAGAGCGCGCGCGGCAAGCACCAGCCAGGCGTTTTCCTGGGTCGATGTCGAAGCCGTCAGTGCTCGCGCCGCGTCGATGCGAAGCACCGCATCGTCGATCGTCTTCTGCGGGGCCTGCCCTTCCGAAGCAAGCGTGACCAGTGCCGCCGCGTCGCGCAACGCCGAACCGAAGTCGGCGCGCCCGAGATCGAGTTTTGGCTGTGGTGCGATCGCATTCAGCGCCGCGAGATAGACGTTGTCGGCGCGCGCCTTGTCGCCGACCATGGCAAGCGCCGCAGCAATCTGCGCTTTTGCAATCGGCGTCGCAACATCCGCGAGCTTGACGTCGGCGATGTAGCGCAAGTCTCCGACAGGAGCCGCTCCGTTGCGCGCCAGCACGTAGAGCGCATAAGCGAGCTCGCGCCCACCGCGCTTGGACGGCTCAGGCGCAGCCGCAACATAATTGCGCAGCCGGTCGATCGCGAGCGTGTAGGCCGTCTGCGGGACCTCGAAGCCGCGCGCCCGCGCCCGCGTCAGGAAATCGGTGACATAGGCATCAAGCCAGGGATCATCACCGCCGACCGACCACAGCCCGAACGAACCGTTGGAGCCCTGCCGCGCGAGCAAACGTGAAATGGCATCCTTGATCCGCTGATCGATATCGCCATCTGGAGTAAGTTGCGTCCGTCCGGCCAGCTCGTTGACGTAGAGCATTGCCATTGCGCGGCTGGCGATCTGCTCCGAGCAACCGAACGGATAGCGGTCGAGTGCGTTGAGAAGCGTCGCAGCATCGAGAGATGTCGAAACCGCAACGGACAGGCCGGCACGACCGGTTCCGGGTACGAAATCGGCGAACAGGTCCTTCGATAAAGTGAGCGTTTCGCCTTTGGCGAGCGCACGCACACTGCGCCGGGTCAGAATTTGCGTGGCGGGTCGCACCTCGAGCACGTAATTGCGTTCGAGCGTGAAGTTGTCCGGCCCGCCGATCTTTACCGTTACCGTGCCTGGTCCCGCGCCGAACGCCGTAACCGGAACCGAAATGCGGTCGCGCTGCTTTGACGCGAGCTTGAGCATCTGTGGCTTGTCGCCGTCGAGTTTGACGGCACCCTCGAATGCGAGATCGAGACTGTAGTCGCCGGCCACTCCTTCCGCGTTGTCGAGCTCAAGCTGCACCGCGCCATGATCGCCGGTGCGCAGGAAACGAGGGAGCGTCGCCGTCAGCACGACGGGATCCCGGACGACGACATCGCCGGCGGCTTTGCCGACCTTATCCTTGGTCCAGGCAACCGCCATGATCCGTACACTGCCCGCGAATGCCGGAATATCGAATTGGACCTGCGCGGTGCCGTCACGGTTGACGGTTACGATTCCTGAATAGAGCGCGAGCGGTGCCTGCGCCGGCGGCGAGCCCGAGAGTTCGGCACCGGCGGCATCTCCGCCCGTGCGAATTTGTCCCCGCGCACCCTGCATGCCATCGATCAACTGGCCGTAGAGATCCCGGATCTCGGCCGTGAGCCTGCGCTGACCCAAGTAGTAATCGTCGGGTGCCGGCGGCCTGTAGTTCGTGAGATTGAGAATCCCGACGTCGACTGCGGCAACGACGACGCGCGCCTCTTCATTCCCAACCAGGCCGGCAAGCTTGATCGGCACGTTCAGCGTCGAACCCGGCCGTATCGTCGCCGGTAGTTTCATGTCGAGAGCGAGCGTGTGCGCGACTTTGTCAATCGAGAACCATTGCACGCCGATGGCGCGGCCCGGCATCCGTTGCGCAGGCGCGTCGAGCGGACGCCGCAATGTCGCGACCATGTAGGCGCCCGTGCCCCAGTCGCGGCCGACATTGAGACTGACGCGTGCAGCGCCGGGTTTGACATCCTGCGATTGGCTGGCGACCAGACGATCGGTGAAGACATTGATGGTGAGCCGGCCTGCCGTACGCGCGGTCACCGCGACATTCATTGTTTCGCCCGGCTTGTAGTCGGGCTTGTCGAGCGCGACTTCGAGCAGGTCAGGCGTGTCCGACGTCGACTCCGCATAGAAACCCGCATCGAAGCCGACCGAAGTAACGGCACCGTTCGGCTCGCCTGCCGAAACCTCCAGCCGGTAGCGGCCCCATTTCACCGGAAGCGAAACCCGCGCGGCCTTGTCTGTGGCAACATCGATCGCGCCATTTGCGACACGCTCGGTGCGCTTGATCGGCTCGTATTCCCACTGCCCATTCTGCCGGTACCATTGATAGCTGGTCTCGACCTTGAGCAGGTCGTAACGCAGTCCAGACCTTGCGAGCATCTTTCCGTCCGGCGCCACCATGACGACGTCAAATTCGGCATTGGCGCCGTCCGCCAATGAGCGCCCGGAAAACATCGGCTTGATACCAATCATCGGCGCGTCAGGCATTACCGGTAGCGTCAGTTTGCGCTCGACGGCGCGGCCGCCGGACTCCGCCATACTAACGGTGATTTGCGCCTCCAGCGGCCGTGTGCTCGCCGGCAACTCTGTGAGTTTGACGGGGAACGTTGCCTTGCCTGACGCATCGGTGCTGGGCAGATCGTCGAGCTCTTCGCGGACGGCCGTGACCTCGTCATCGGCCAGGCCAAAGGAATAGCCGGGAAAGCCGACGCGTTCCTTCGCAATGCCGACGATCACTTGCCCGGACAGGTCGAGCTTGGACGCCGGCGCGCCGTAGAGGAAATGGCCGTCGACGCTAACCTGCGCCGGCGCATCGCGCGAAACCCCCTTCGCCGCCGATGTCAGCGAAAACTCGACGCGATCGGGCACGTAGTCCTCGACCATGAAGGTCGTTTCGCCGACAGGCGGCCGTTTCGGATCGGTGTAGGCCGCCACCCGCCAGGTCCCGATCGATGCGGAGGCGACGATCGGCACGGTGAGCGAGCGCCCGCCGAGGCCTTGATCAGCCACCAGCGCACGCCGGTGTTCGACGCCGTCGGGACGTTCGACCACCAAGGTAAGCGGCACATTCAGCGCCGCCGATCCACGCGCGTCGCGCAGCAACGCGGTGATGGCGACGTTCTCGCCGGTACGGTAGACGCCGCGCTCCGTATAGACAAAAGCGTCAAGCCCGGCGGGTATCGGCCGACCGGCTACGCCGCGATCGGAGAGATCGAACGCCGGCGACTTCAGGCTTAGGAAGGCATAGTCATTCTTCTCGGTCGCGACGATCGCCGCCGGCGCCACACCGCCCTCACCGCGCGCGAGCCCCGCTTCGAAGTGGATGAAGCCATTTCGATCGGTCTGACGGACCGCCAGCACCTCGTTGTTGCGCGCGATGAGCCGTACCTCAACGCTGCCGCGCGGCTCGGCACTCGCCAGCGAATGGATAAAGACGTCGATTCCGTCATGGGTGCTGTAGGTCGCAAGCCCGAGATCCGAAACAATGAACCACTGCGTCGCCTGCTGTCCGTATTCGTTGGAGACGGCATCCTTCGGCTCCGCCGTCATTGCATAGATCCCGGGACCGAGGTCCTTGACCGCCTGGTCCAGCGGGAAAGCCGTCATCACCTCGCTATTGAGCTTCGTCTCGACGGCAAGTTCGCCGCTCCATACTTTGGCGCCGCGTTCATTGGCCAGCCGGTCAGCCTGGTAGCGGCTCAGGTTACGCTGGAAGTCGTAACCGAGAAGCGTGTCGATAAGATTTCGGTCGCCGATCCGATAAATTGAAAGCGTCACTGCTTTGGTGTTGACGCTGAGGACGGGGATACCGCGCTGGCCGGTGCGCGGCAGCACATAGGCCTTCCCGGAAAATCGCACGAACGGCTTGCGGTCACGCACGAAGATCGTGAAGTCGGCCGACTTCGCAAGCGTCTCCCTGACGACCGAAGGGAGGCCCGCGCGTAGCGTTACCGAATAGCGCTCGCCATGCTTGAGGCCCTCGACGCAAAGCTGCTTGTCGCTGGCCGTGATGGCCGGCCTGTCGATACCCACGACGCTGACATAGGCAGAAAAATCGGTCCGCCGCCCTGGCAGTTCCTCGGAAAACTGGAAACAGGCGCGCGGTGAAATCGAGTCTGAATCGACCGTGTAGTCGAGCAGCCTGAACCCATGCTCGGCGCGCAGCTTTTCGTACTGGCCGCGAAGCTCGGCAGCCTCGCGCAGCTCGAGCGAAAGCCGCAGCGAATTGAGCGCATCGCGCCATTGTTGCCGGTCTGCGAGCGCGCGGCCGAGGACCGCCAGGCTGTCGGCTTCTAAGTTTCGATCGCGCGCACGCTGGTAGGCGATATAGGCGGCCGTCGAGGCGCGATCGAGCAACAATGCCTTCTCGCGGTCGTCGCTCGGCTTGATCTGCAGCACGGCGCGGGCGAGCCGCAGCCAGTTCGATGCATCGTCCGGCGCGGCGGCGACAAGCTGGCCGAGCACCAGCATGCCGCCGCGGAAATCGTTCTTCTGAAATGCGGCGTCGGCATCCCGCCGCAACGTGGCTGCGGGCTTCGCGACCGCGCCGGCATCGCTTTTGATTTGCGCCTCGAGCTTGATCGCAGCCTCGTCGAGCGTGTTTTGCTTGAACGATTTGTCCGCTGCCAGCACAGGAAAAAAGGCAAGAGCAACAAACGCGGCGGCAAGGCCGGCGCGAACGAGACAACGCATTGGACGAAACCTCCGGAGGCAGCGGATCGCCGCAGTTCTTATTTCAAGCGCCGATGGTGTCGAGGACATGGCCGTGCAGCTGCAACACCCCCCTCCAGCCGGCTACGAGCGAACCGACCGATTACTTACGATGATCAAAAGGCTCGGCCAATATCCTCAAATTCCACGCGAGCGAATTAAATAACTACTGTAAGGCTTTAATCTAACAATAGAAATGACGTCCCGGCGTAGGCTTGCAGGCGTGATGGCTCGCGCCCTTCCACAAGATCGGAGCCAATTATTCGCCGGCCGCCAACTTTTGCACCCGCCGTCCGACACGGGTAAACCGTGATGCGCCGACCCCGTAGCTCAGCCGGATAGAGCATCAGCCTTCTAAGCTGAGGGTCGCTGGTTCGAATCCAGCCGGGGTCGCCACATAAAACAAGGGCTTAGCCATCCGGCTAGGTCCTTCATGTCCCAATATCTCACCAAAAATTCGATCAAACAGGTCGGGCAGCGCGGCGGTCCCTCCGCCCCACCCCAAAGCCTATCTCCTGTCTCTTAATTCCCGGCCGCGATCGTCAGGTCGCTTTTTTGAAGAACCCGATCACCGCTAGCAGAATGACAGCCCCGATAACGGCGTTGATGATATCCGCGATAATGCCGCCGACGAGGACAAACCCGATCCGCGGCAAAAGCCAGCCGGCAATGATTGAGCCGACAATTCCGACCACTATGTTGCCGACGAGTCCGAAGCCGTAGCCTTTCATGATTAGGCCGGCGAGCCAGCCAGCAACCGCACCGATAACAAGCCAAATGATGAGAGCCTCGATCGTCATGACCATTCTCCCTCGCAGTTGTTCGCAGCGGACCACGCTCTTGTAGAAGAGTCCCGACTTGCAAACCAGCCCTAGCCCGCTCATCCGGCATTCTGGATGACACCCACCCGGCAGCCCGGCTATGGGAAACCCATAATTAACAAGTTTGGCACACCAATACCGCCTGGGGGACACTGCATTTCCCTCGCTTTGGTGCGCCCGAACGGCAATGACCGAGAACTTCCTCCACATCTACGACAGCCGCCGGCAACACGCCTGCCGTTGAGCCGCCGCCGCTCGCGCCCGACGGGGCACCGATCTGTTACGTGGTCGATGAAGAGTCGAGCATCCGGCATTTCCTCTCGCTGGTGCTGCACGGGGCCGGTATCGACACGGTCGAATTTCCAGACGGCGCCAGCATGCGCAAGGCCGTCGAGTCGCGCGCTCCCGCCCTGGTGTTCTTGAATATTTCCCTCGAGTCCGCTGACGCCATCGAGACCGTCGTCGCGCTCGGCAGGATGCGATACCGCGGCGCCGTGCAACTGATGAGCGCGCGCGGCGCCGCCGTCCTCGAACACGTCAAAGGCATCGGCGTCCAGCATAAGCTTCAGATGATGCCCGTGCTCAAGAAGCCGTTCGAGACGGACACCATCGTCAAAATCGTTCAGGAGCTCAAACTGGGCATGCCGCCTGCCGTCGCAGCCCGGCTCGAGCTCGATGATGCAATCAAAAACAAGTGGATCGAGTTCTGGTATCAGCCAAAAATCGCGCTACGGAAAAAGCAGCTGGCGGGCGCCGAAGCTTACGCGCGGGTGCGCCATCCCGAGCACGGCCTGGTGCTGCCGGGAGCGTTCACCGCCAACGCCGCCGAACCGGCAACCGTCAAACTGTCCGAGCTCGCGCTCGAAAGTGCACTCAAGACCAGCGCCCATTTTTCCAAACTCGGTGTCAATCTACAATTGTCGGTCAATATTCCTTTGCCCGCGCTGGTGAAGATTTCCGTTGAAGAGACCGTAAAAGCGCACCATCCGGCCAACGAAAAATGGCCCGGTCTGATCATCGACGTGCCGGAAGAACAGATCGTCACCGATCTGAAGCTCGCCAGCGAGCTCAGCAAGAAGTTTGAGCCGCACAACGTCAGGCTTGCCATCGACAATTTTGGCCGCGCCTACTCCTCGCTTGCCAAGGCTGAGGAGTTGCCCTTCGAGGAGCTCAAGCTTGATAAATCTTTCGTTGCGGATTGCGGGACCGACAAGGTCAACGCTCCGCTGTGCAAGACCGTGATCGATCTCGACATAGCGCCCGAAATTGTGGGCGTTGCGGTGGGCATCGAAAAAGCAGCCGACGCATTGGCGTTGGTGAGCATGGGTTGCGACTACGGCCAGGGATACCTGCTCGGCCAGCCAATGCCGGAGGAGCGTTTCGTCTCACTCCTGCGCCAGCGGGCGGCGACCCAAGGCCGCAATCTGGAAAGCGCCTTGGGCGCAACCGAAAAACGGCCGGCCTGATCTGCGGATTTCCCAGCTGACGTTAGTGCGTCCAGGGATCGCGGCGCTTGAAGGAAAAATTGTCCGCGTAGGACATGATGCGCCTCTTCCGCGGGGCCTCGTCAAACACCTCATAGGCGAGGCCGTGGCGCTCGCAATAGGCCACCGCCTCCTCTTTCGTGCCAAACCGCAACCGCAGCTCCTGACGCATATCGCTGGATGACGTCCAGCCCATCAAGGGCTCGACCCGCCGCGGGACCTCCGGCTCAAAGTCGAGAACCCAGGCCTTGGTGTTGCCAAAGCCTGATTGCATCGCGGTCTTGGACGGCTTGTAGATCCTGGCGACCATGGGGAATCCGGGTTCGGAATGACCGCATCCCCTATAGGGCGGATAGACCGCGGTTACAATCGCCGGCGGCCTGTTGGTCGGGGCAGCAGGATTCGAACCTGCGACCTTCTGGTCCCAAACCAGACGCGCTACCAGACTGCGCTATGCCCCGCAGGAAACCGAGGTTCGATACACGCTTCGCTATAGCCCGGCAAGCAAGGTCAGCGCGTCTTGAAGATCCGCGATGCGACCCGATCCCCGGGCGCGATGCCGAGCTTGCGGGACGTTCCGCCAATCACCTCCAGCACGGCACGTACAGCGCCGCGCGAGGGTATCATCCGCGTCGACAGCGGCTCGGTGTTTTCTTCAATCCGCAGGATGCGCCCGTCACCGCGGATAAAAATCATATCAAGCGGAATATAGGTGTTCTGCATCCAGAAGCTGACCTCCTGGTCGCGATGAAAATCGAACAGCATCCCACGGCCTTCGGGCAGCTCCCGGCGATACATGAGGCCCTTTGCCCGCTCCGCGTCATTTTCCGCAATCTCGACTGAAAAGACGTGGACGCCGGTCTTGCTCGCAATTTCGAGCGTCTGCTCCCCCGCAGCCCGGGCGGGCACGGCAGCGAGAACAAGGCCAAGAAGGACGAGGGCGATTGGGCCGAATTGGCGCATGGGCTCGCCTTTACGCGGCCTCGCCCCGAGCGGCAATCGGAAAATAGACCTGACTAGTGGGACGCCGGCCCGAGCGAACCGCCGTCCGGACGGACCTCGGCAGCCATCAGCCCCTTCGGGCCTGGCCCAAAGCGGACGAGCACGGTCTGGCCCGGTCGCAGCTCGGCAAAGCCATAGCGACGCAGGGTCTCCATGTGCACGAAAATATCGGGCGTACCTTCGCCGCGGGTCAGAAAGCCGAAGCCACGCAGGCGGTTGAACCATTTGACCTGCGCACGCTCAAGCCCGCTGGTTGGTGTGACCGTGACGTGGGTCCGCGGCGGCGGCATTTGCGCCGGATGCACTGCGGTCGACTCGTCCATGGAGACGATCCGGAATGCTTGCAGGCCCTTCGATCGCTGCAGGACCTCGCAGATGACTCGCGCGCCTTCATAGGCGGACTGATAGCCGTCGCGGCGCAGGCAGGTCACGTGCAACAGAATATCGGGCATTCCATTGTCGGGGACGATGAACCCAAATCCCTTCGAGACATCAAACCACTTGATGACGCCCGACAGTTCGATGAGATTGGTCGCCGTTTCATCGACGATTTCTCTGACCGTTCCTGGTCGGAGATTGGTCCCAGACATATTCGATTCGATCCCGTCCGACGCCATGACTCCGCACGCCGCCGTCTGCCTGGCGCTTCTTCAAGAGCGCTTCAACGAATCTTGTGCAATCGAAGATAACACCCGCCCTCAAACCGCAAAGAGCAAAATGGGCTTGCGCACAGCTCTATACACAGCGCAACGCTGTCCGAATCAGTGGGGGATGAAGGGCCCAAGCACCTCGCCGATGTCGTCGCGTACCACCAGATCGGCGAGATCGTCGAAGTCGGTCGGCTCACGATTGATGATGACGAGCGTTGCGCCGGACCGCTTGGCCATCAAGGGAAATCCCGCCGCCGGCCAGACGACAAGAGACGACCCGACGGCAAGGAAAAGGTCGCAATTCTTGGCCAATCGCTCCGCCCGCTCCATGGCTTCCGCAGGCATCGACTGCCCAAAGGAGACGGTCGCGGTCTTGATGTAGCCGCCGCAGCCGCAATCGGGCGCGCGCTCACCTGCGGCTTCAAATTTTTGCCTCACCCACGGCAGTTCGTAGCGTTCGCCGCAGCCGAGGCAGGTCGCATAGGTAGTGTTGCCATGCAGCTCGACGACATCCGCTGCTGCAATGCCTGACGCTTGATGCAGATTGTCAATATTCTGCGTAATCAACCCCGGCACCTTGCCGGCGCGGTAGAGACTTGCGAGCGCCCGATGGCCGCGGCCGGGCCGGGCCCCGCCGAATTTCTCTTCCATGGCAAAACGCCGGCGCCAGGACTCATCCCGCATCTCTTGATCCGCGACGAAGGCATCGAAGGAGATGGGCTGGTACTTGGTCCACAGACCGCCGGGGGAACGAAAGTCGGGAATCCCACACTCAGTCGAAATCCCTGCCCCGGTGAATGGGACGATCGCCTGTGCCTCCTCGATCAGATCGCGGAGCCTGGAGATTGCGGTTGGAAGATCGGGAGCGATCATAGGTATATATAATAACGACGGACTGTCAGTCAGTGAGGTTTAACCCATGCGATACCTGCACACCATGTTGCGCGTTCGTGACCTGGACGCTGCCCTCGACTTTTACTGCAACAAGCTCGGCCTGAAAGAAACGCGCCGGCGCGTCGATGAAAAGAACCGATACACCCTGGTGTTCCTGGCTGGGCCTGAAGACGAAAAGCTGGTCGAGGACAGCAAGAAAGCAGGCCGTCCAGGACCGGAAGTCGAACTCACTTATAACTGGGATACCGAGGACTATGGCGAGGCCCGCTATTTCGGCCATCTCGCTTATGAGGTCGACGACATTTACGCGACCTGCGACCGGCTCATGAAAGCCGGCGTCACCATCAATCGGCCGCCACGGGACGGCGTCATGGCCTTCGTACGCTCGCCGGACAAACACTCGATCGAACTGCTGCAGAAAGGCTCGCCCAAGCCGCCGCAGGAACCATGGAAATCAATGGGAAATACTGGCAAATGGTGACCGGCGTCGCTTGCCGCTGGCAGCGAAGGTCTTTATACCCCCCGAAACTTCGACTTACGTTTTGCTCTCGGTCTGGCTGACGGCTTTGTCAGACGGCCGATCAATGGCCAAGCGCCCTTCGTCTAGAGGCCTAGGACACCGCCCTTTCACGGCGGTAACAGGGGTTCGAATCCCCTAGGGCGCGCCACCGTCAATGGCTTAGCCATGAACCCAACCTTTGGAAGAAGCGCGCAAGAACGTCGCTGCTGTCATTTGATCTACCTCAATACGCATGCGAGACAATCGGCGCAGTTTGTTTTTGCGCTGTCGTCCGTCCCCAACGGCGGCGTCCCAAGAACGGCCCCGGCGTTCCCCGCGCTTGGGGCCATTTTTTTGGTGGAGCAGGAACGGAAAAAATTTGGCGCTGGCACTTTCACGGCGGAAACGGGGATTCGAATCCTCCAGGGCGCGCGAGCAGGCGGCGCTCAGCCGGCTATCACGCTCTCGAACGCGCGCTTGAGACAGATGCCGCCGGGATCGGCGGTGCGCCCGATTTGTCCCATCACGGTAATCCACTCCTCATCGGACGCAGCAGCGACGTATCGTTGCACTGCCGCTTTTGTGTAAGCAGCAAGACCGAGGCCTTCGGCTTCCGCCTGTTCTTTCATGGCCGCGAGCAGGCGCAGATCGCCGGCGGCAAGAATGATTTCAGCAGCTTCGCCGTCATCGTCTAACTTGCTCAAGATGTCGCCGAGCAACATGATTGCCAACCTCAGTGAACGCGCAGCGCTTCCGCGCTCGCAAAGTCGATGCCTTCGATGTGCGCGGCCGAGGCCAGCCTTGCGACGTATTGTGCATCGGCACGGCGCCGCACGCTCTCGCGCAGGTACTCGCCGATACGCTCAGCGACCGCCTCATAGGGTAGTACACGGCCCTCGATTTTGCGTTCAAGCCGGATGATGTGGACACCGTAGCGGGTTGCGACCGGTTCCGTGCAAAGCTCGCCTGGTGCGAGCGCCACGAGCGCACGTTCGAATTCCGGCGTTGTTTGCCCTTTGGTGATCTGGCCGAGATTCCCGCCCTGCTCGGCCGAAGGGCATCTTGAATAGTCCCTGGCGAGCGCTGCAAAGCGAGACGGATCCTCGCGCAGCCTGGCAAGGACGGCCGCTGCATCCGCGCGGGCTTTTGCGTAGTTTTCCCGATCGTCCGGCAGCGCCGCAAAAAGAATGTGCGACGCTTCGTAGATATCTGGTGAACGGAAGCGTTGGCTGTTTTGCGCGTAGAACCGCCGGCAGGTTTCATCATCCGGCTCGGGCACGGTCACTTCGCGCTCGACGACAGCGCGCATAAGGGCTTCGTCGTCTGTTTCACGCCGACCGGTTTCGTCGGAAATCGGGTCGGGCGCGAGACCCAAGTGTTTGGCCCGCTGCAGCAGGAGTTCCCTGACGACAAGCGCTCTTGCCGCCTGCTGCCAGGCAGCGATCGGCTTTTCTGCAGGGTGATGCTGCATTTCGCGCTGGATCGCATCGCGCGCGATCGCAACCCCGTTGACGCTAACCGTAACGGGCTTGCCCGCTGGGAATTGAACGTGCACCGAGCAGGACATCGCTTACTCCGCCGGCAGGACGCGCGGGCGCTGCGCGGCTGCGCGCCGGCCGTCACTGCGTACAACCTGATAGCCGCGCCGGCCGAGATACCAAATCGGCGCGCTCCAGACGTGCACCAGGCGGGTGAACGGAAAGACGAGAAAGATCGTCATGCCAAGGATCAGATGGGCTTTGAAGAGCGGATGTGCATCGGCAATGAGGTCGGCCACACCCGGCTGCAGCGTTAGAATTCCCTGCGCCCAGGTCATGAATTTCACCATTTCATGGCCGTCGAGATGGTTGAGCGAGACGCCAATGGTCGCCAACCCGAGAATGAGCTGCGCATAGAGCATCAGCAGCACCGCAATGTCGCCGAACGACGAGGTCTTGCGGATCCGCGAGTCGAAAAGCCGGCGATGGACCAGCAGCGTAATGCCGATGAAGCAGAACACGCCGGCAACGCCGCCAACGATGATCGCCAGCCACTGCTTGAAGGTGTGGGAAATGCCCAGCGCATCGAAGATCCAGATCGGCGTCAGCAGGCCGACGAAATGGCCTAAGAAAATGACAAGGATCCCGACGTGAAACAGGTTCGAGCCCCAGGCCAGCTGGCGCCGGCGCAAGAGCTGGCTCGATCCGCTGCGCCAGGTATACTGCTCACGATCAAAGCGCACCCAGCTGCCAAGAAGGAACACGGTGAGGCAGAGGTACGGATACCAGCCGAACACCGCATAGTTGATCAGATCGCGCATGGGACTGTCCTCACTGGCGCGGAGTGGATTTGGAGGGGCTTACGACGCCGGGCGCCGGCCGCATGGCGCCGCGGACGCGGGCAACGAGGCCATCCTTGCAGCTATCGCCGGCACCAGGTCCGAAATTGACGGGCTCATCCTCCCAGGCGGCATCAAGGGCGGCCAGATCGGTGGCATCCGGATCCGGTGCCTCAAGCAATGCCGAAACTTCCTCGTCTTTCGGCTTCGCCGCGGCCAAGGCAATTAGCGCGCGAAGCACAGCCTCGTAAGGTGACTTGCGCTTGCGCAGACGCTCCGCCAGCGCAGCGAAAATATGAACGGGTTGGCCAAGGGCCTCGCAGGCTTCCTTTGCCGGCCGGGTCGCGAGGTATTCGAGGAACAGCGGCAGAAAATCGGGAAGCTCGGCGGCGCTCATGAACAGGCCCGCCTGTTCGTATTGCGACTTGAGGTCGATCATGGCCTGGCCGCGGTCCCGGCTTTCGCCATGCACGTGCTCGAAGAGATGCAGCGACAGCGAACGCGTCCGGTCGAACAGCAACACGTAGCGCTCCTGCAGATCGTAGAGATCGCCGGTGGCAATCTCGTGCAGCAATGCGCGTAACTGGTCACGGACACGGCTCGGGATCAACGTATCGGCGTCGAGCACCTTGCTGATTTCACCCGCGGCCCGTTGCAGCTCGGCGGTCGGGTAAGTCAGCAGCGCGGAAAGGGCCTTGAAGGTCCTGTTCATCACACGACCTCCATCGGCGTCTTGGCGCGCTTCGGCGTGCCGAACAGATTGGTTTCGCTGACGCCACCCGAACAGCCGTTACCGAACGAGAAGCCGCAGGACCCGCGCAAATCATAGGCATCTTCGTTGATCTCGCGGTGTGCGGTCGGGATGACGAAGCGGTCCTCGTAATTGGCAATCGCCATCACGTGGTACATGTCTTCGATCGCCTGAGCACTGAGGCCGACGCGTCTGGCGATACTCTCGTCGATGACTCCGTCCACCGTCTTGGCACGCATATAGCCGCGCATCGCCAGCATGCGCTCGAGCGCGAGGGCGACAGGCTCTTCCTTGCCGGCCGTAAGGAGATTGGCGAGGTATCTCAGCGGAATACGCAGGCTGCGGACGTCCGGCATTTCACCGTCGTGACCGATCTTGCCCGCCTGCGCTGCCGATTGAATCGGCGAAAGCGGCGGAACGTACCAGACCATCGGCAGCGTCCGGTACTCCGGATGCAGCGGAAACGCGACCTTCCACTCCATTGCCATCTTGTAGACCGGCGAGCGCCGAGCGGCCTCCATCCAGTTGTCGGCGATACCGTCGGCACTCGCCTGCGCGATCACCGCGGGATCGTTTGGATTGAGGAAGATTCCGAGCTGGGCTTCATAGAGGGCCTTCTCGTCCGCCACGCTTGCCGCCTCCTCGATGCGGTCGGCATCATAAAGCACGACCCCGAGATAGCGGATGCGGCCTACGCAGGTTTCCGAGCAGACGGTCGGCTGGCCAGCCTCGATGCGCGGATAGCAGAAGATGCACTTTTCGGATTTTCCGCTCGACCAGTTGTAATAGATTTTTTTGTAGGGGCATCCCGATACGCACATGCGCCAGCCGCGGCACTTGTCCTGATCGATGAGGACGATGCCGTCTTCCTCGCGCTTGTAGATCGCCCCTGACGGGCACGCGGCTACGCAGGCCGGATTGAGGCAGTGCTCGCACAGCCGCGGCAGATACATCATGAAGGTGTTTTCAAACTGGCCGTAGATGTCCTTCTGCACGCCTTCGAAATTGTAGTCCTTCGAGCGCTTCGCGAACTCGGTGCCGAGGATCTCCTCCCAGTTCGGCCCCCACTCGATCTTCTCCATGCGCTCGCCGGTGATCAGCGAACGCGGCCGCGCTGTGGGTGACGCCTGCAACTCGGGCGCCGTCTGCAGGTGCTCGTAGTCGAACGTAAAGGGCTCGTAGTAGTCGTCGATTTCCGGAAGGTCGGGATTGGAAAAAATGTTGGCCAGAACCCGCCACTTCGAACCGATGCGCGGCTCGATCTTGCCGTTCTTCTTGCGGCGCCAGCCGCCGTTCCACCGGTCCTGGTTTTCCCAGTCTTTCGGGTAGCCGATGCCGGGCTTGGTCTCGACGTTATTGAACCAGGCGTATTCCATGCCCTCGCGATTGGTCCACACGTTCTTGCAGGTCACCGAGCACGTATGGCACCCGATGCACTTGTCGAGGTTAAGCACCATCGCGACTTGTGCGCGGATTTTCATTCTGCGGCCTCCATTTTGGGCGCGACGGGCAGAGGTTCGGGCTGATCGGCGGTCGGTTTATCCAGCCAATCGACTTTCGACATCTTGCGGATGATGACGAACTCGTCGCGGTTGGTGCCGATCGTGCCGTAGTAGTTGAAGCCGTAACTCTGCTGGGCGTAACCGCCAATCATATGGGTCGGCTTGACCACGATGCGCGTCACGGAATTGTGGATGCCGCCGCGCTGACCCGTCACTTCCGAGCCCGGCACGTTCACAATCTTCTCCTGCGCGTGATACATCAAGCACATGCCTTCCTTCACGCGCTGCGAGACCACGGCGCGAGCGACCAGTGCGCCGTTCTGATTGTAGGCCTCGATCCAGTCGTTATCGACGATGCCGACTTTCTTCGCGTCGGTTTCGCTGATCCACACGATCGGCCCGCCGCGCGACAGCGTCAGCATCAAAAGATTGTCGGTATAGGTCGAGTGAATGCCCCACTTCTGGTGCGGGGTGATGAAGTTAAGCACGATCTGTTTTTCACCGTTCGGCTTGGAATCGATCACCGGCTTGACGGCCTTGAGATCCACCGGCGGGCGATAGACGCAGAGGGCCTCGCCGAAGGCACGCATCCACAGGTGATCCTGGTAAAGCTGCTGGCGCCCGGACAGCGTTCGCCAGGGGATCAGCTCGTGCACGTTGGTGTAGCCGGCGTTGTAGCAGACCTTTTCGGATTCCAGGCCCGACCAGGTCGGCGCCGAGATGATCTTGCGCGGCTGCGCGACCACGTCGCGGAAGCGGATTTTCTCGTCTTCCTTCGGAATGGCGAGATGCTTGTGATCAAGGCCGGTGGTCTTTGACAGTGCTTCCCATGCCTTGACCGCGACCTCACCATTCGTTTCGGGCGCAAGCGAGAGAATGACTTCCGTGGCGTCAATGTCGGTGTCGATGCGGGCCAGTCCCTTCGTCGGTCCCTCCTCCGTCACCTCGCCACTCAGGCGCTTCAAGAGCTCGACTTCATGCTCAGTGTTCCACGCGATACCCTTCACCCCGTTGCCGACTTTCTGCATCAGCGGTCCGAGCGCCGTGAAGCGTTTGTAGACGTTTGGATAGTCGCGCTCGATGACGGTAACCGCGGGCATGGTCTTGCCCGGGATCGGCTCGACCTCACCCTTTTTCCATTCCTTGACGTCGAGCGCTTGCGCGATTTCGCCCGGAGAGTCGTGCTGGATCGGCGTGAGCACGACGTCCTTTTCGACGCCCAACACCTCTGGAGCCACGCGCGAAAACGCCTTGGCGATCGCCTTGTAGATTTCCCAATCGCTCTTGCACTCCCACACCGGATCCACCGCCGAGGTGAGCGGATGAATGAAGGGATGCATATCCGATGTATTGAGATCGTTTTTCTCGTACCAAGTCGCGGTCGGCAGCACGATGTCGGAATAGACGCAGGTGGTCGACATGCGGAAATCGAGCGTCACCAGGAGATCCAGTTTTCCCTTCGGCGCGTTGTCGTGCCAGGCGACCTCCTTCGGCTTCTTCTTTCCAGTTTCGCCGAGGTCCTTGCCCTGGACGCCGTGCGTGGTTCCGAGCAGATGCTTGAGGAAATATTCGTGGCCCTTGCCGGACGAGCCGAGCAGGTTCGAGCGCCACACAAACATGTTGCGCGGCCAATTGTCCGGATGGTCCGGATCCTCGCAGGCCATCTGCAGCTCGCCGGACTTCAGTCCCTTGACGACATAGTCTTTCGGTTCGAGACCGGCGGCCTGCGCCTTTTTGGCGAGATCGATCGGGTTCTGCCTGAGCTGCGGCGCCGACGGCAGCCAGCCCATGCGTTCGGCACGAACGTTATAGTCGATAAGAGCGCCGTCCCACGGTCCTGCCGGCGCGGTCGGTGACAAGAGCTCATCGACACCGATGGCCTCGTAACGCCACTGATCGGTATGGGCATAGAAGAACGAGGTGGAATTCTGCTGACGGGGCGGACGACCCCAGTCCAGTGCGAAAGCCAAAGGCAACCAGCCCGATTGCGGACGCAGTTTCTCCTGCCCGACATAGTGCGACCAGCCGCCGCCCGATTGGCCGACGCAACCGCACATCACCAGCATGTTGATGACGCCGCGGTAATTCATGTCGCAGTGGTACCAGTGGTTCATGGCTGCGCCGATGATCACCATCGAGCGGCCGCTGGTCTTTTCCGCATTGAGCGCGAATTCGCGCGCCACCGTGACGATCTGATCGCGCGGCACGCCCGTGATTTTTTCCGCCCAGGCCGGTGTGTAGGGAACGTTCTCGTCATACGACTTGGCGACGTGCTCGCCGCCGAAGCCGCGATCGAGCCCGTGGTTGGCAACGAACAGATCGAACACCGAGGCGACAAGAACTTCGCCATCTTTCGCCTTGATGCGCTTGGCCGGAACCTTACGCACCAGAACACTGGGATGGCTGGTGCCGGCGAAGTGATCGTGCTCGCGATTGCCGAAATACGGGAAGCCGACGTCGGCAAGCTCGTCCTTGTCATTGGCGAATGTCAGCTGCAGGTTGGTCTCGGCGCCGTCCGACTTCTTTTCTTCGAGATTCCACTTGCCCTTTTCGCCCCAGCGGAAACCAACCGAGCCGCGGGGAACGACGATGCTCTCCGACGTCTCGTCATAGGCGACCGTCTTCCACTCAGGGTTATTGGTCTCGCCGAGATTGTCGGCAAAATCAGAAGCGCGCAGCAGGCGGTCCGGCACGAGACGACCGTCTTTTTTCACGAGGCGCACCAGCATCGGCATATCGGTGTATTGCCGGACGTAGTCCTCGAAATACGCTGCCTGCCGGTCGAGATAGAATTCGCGCAGGATCACGTGGCCCATCGCCATGGCAAGCGCGGCGTCGGTGCCCTGCTTCACCGAGATCCACAGATCGGCGAATTTCGAAGCTTCCGAATAGTCGGGGCAGATCACGACGCTCTTGGCGCCACGATATCGCGCTTCCGTGTAGAAATGCGCATCGGGCGTCCGCGTCTGCGGGACATTCGAGCCCCACAAAATCAGGAAGCTCGAATTGTACCAGTCGGCGCTTTCAGGAACGTCAGTCTGCTCGCCCCATGTCTGCGGGGAGGAAGGCGGCAAGTCGCAATACCAGTCGTAGAACGACAAGGAGACGCCGCCCAGCAGCGACAGATAGCGAGAGCCGGCAGCGTACGAAACCATCGACATCGCCGGGATGGGTGAGAAGCCGATGACGCGATCGGGCCCGTGTTTCCTCACGGTATACGCGTTGGCGGCCGCGATGATTTCGGTGACTTCATCCCAGGTCGCGCGCACGAAACCGCCGAGCCCGCGTTTTTCCGTATAGGCCGCGCGCTTCTTCGGATCCTCGACAATCGAGCCCCAGGCCGCGACCGGCGTACGCAGCGCCCTCGCCTCGCGCCAGAGCTTGAGGAGACGCGAGCGCACCAACGGATATTTCACGCGATTGCCGGAATAGAGGTACCAGGAATAGCTCGCCCCCCGCGAACAGCCGCGCGGCTCGTGATTGGGCAATTCAGGGCGTGTGCGCGGATAGTCCGTCTGCTGTGTTTCCCACGTGACGATGCCGCCCTTGACGTAGATCTTCCATGAACACGATCCGGTACAGTTTGCCCCGTGGGTCGAGCGCACGATCTTGTCGTGCTGCCACCGCTTGCGGTAGCCGTCTTCCCAACGCCGGTCCTCGCGCGTGACGATGCCATGCCCGTCGGAAAAGCTCGTCACCGTCCGGTTGAAGAAGGTTAGCCGGTCCAGAAAATGGCTCATGATTTCCTCTTATTCAGCCGGCACAGCCGCGGACTTGATCACCCGGGATCTTGACCGACGTTCAACGTCATAAAGAAGAGCACCGCGGCGGGTGTAGAACCACCACGTGATGGCAAGGCAGCTTACGTAGAAGACCATGAAGCCCCACAACGCAGCCTCCACGCCGCCCGTCAGCGTGATCGATGAGCCATAGGCCTTTGGAATAAAGAAGGCGCCAAAGGCCGCGATTGCAGAAGTAAATCCTGTGATAGCCGCGGACTCTTTCTCCGCCTGCCGCACCTGCTCGTCCTTTTCCAGTTTCGGCATCAACCGAGCGACCTCTTTTCGCATGATATTGGGAATCATCTGGAAAGTGGAAGCATTGCCGACACCTGTGGCAAAAAATAGCAGCAAGAACATCGCAAAGAATCCCCAGAACGCGTTCGGCTGATCCTTAATGCCGAGGAAATAGAGAACGCCTGCGACGCCAACCATCATCAGCAGGAAGACCACGAAGGTGACTCGGCCGCCGCCCCAACGGTCGGAGACCCAGCCGGTGGCCGAGCGCGACAGCGCACCGACCAACGGGCCAAGGAACACGAATGGCAGCGCATCAACAGCCGGGAACTGGGTCTTGGCCAGCAGCGGGAAGCCCGCTGAGTAGCCGATGAAGGAACCGAAGGTTCCGGTGTAGAGCCAGCACATCAGCCAGTTGTGCTTGCGCCGGAAAATCACCGCCTGCTCGCTGAAGGATGCCTTGGCAGATGCGATGTCGTTCATGCCGAACCAGGCCGCAAATGCGCTGGCAGCAATAAACGGCACCCAGATGAAGCCGGCATTCTGCAGCCACATCGGCACGGAACCAGCCGGACCTTTCACCATCGCAGGATCGCCGCCGAACCATCCGAATACGCCGACGGTAATGATGAGGGGCACGACGAGCTGCACAACGCTCACGCCTAGATTTCCGAGTCCGGCATTGAGCGCAAGCGCGTTGCCTTTTTCAGCCCGAGGGAAAAAGAACGAGATGTTGGCCATCGATGACGCAAAGTTCCCGCCGCCGAAGCCACACAGGAGCGCAAGCGCCAGGAACACGAAATAGGGTGTGTTCGGGTTCTGCACCGCGTAACCGATGCCAATGGCCGGGATCATCAACGACCACGTTGCGAGCGTCGTCCATAAGCGGCCGCCGAAGATCGGCACCATGAAGGAATAGAAGATACGCAGCACGGCGCCGGAGATGCCCGGCAAGGCCGCCAGCCAGAACAGCTGATCGGTCGTGAACTGGAACCCGACCGATGGCAATTTGGCCACGACCACGGACCAGACCTGCCAGACCGCAAATGACAGCAGCAGCGCCGGAATCGAAACCCAGAGATTTCGGCGCGCAATGGCGCGGCCGGTCGTTTCCCAGAACTTCTCGTCTTCGGGGCGCCAATCGGTGAGCACCGCGCCCGACAGGGCGCCGACATGCGCCGGTCTGTGAATCTCCTGGAATTCCGGAAGTTGCGGGAGCTTTGCCAGTGCCGGCCCGACCACGCCGCGTTCCATCTGGCGGATCGAGATGTGCATCCAGAGCAAAGCGACGCTGACCAGCGCGAACAGCAACATGAAGCAGCTGGTCCACAGGCCCGTGAGATCGTTCAGCGCGCCAAACGCGATTGGCAGCACAAAGCCGCCCAGCCCGCCGATCATGCCGACGAGACCGCCGACAGCGCCAACGTTTTTGGGATAGTAGACTGGTATGTGCTTGTAGACTGCGGCCTTTCCCAAGGCCATGAAGAAGCCGAGCACAAACACAATCACCGTGAAGGGCACGACCCCCATCTCGAGATGGAATGCCCTCGGCCCACTGATCGTACGTACGATGTAGTCGGTCGGTGGGTACGACAAAACAAATGTGCAGGCGACGGCAACCAGAAAGGTCCAGTACATAACCTGCCGCGCGCCATAACGGTCCGACAGGTGACCGCCATAGGCTCGAAACACGCTGGCGGGAAACGAAAACGCTGCAGCGACCATACCGGCGGTCTTGATGTCGACGCCGTACACATTGATCAGGTACTGCGGCAGCCAGAGCGACAGAGCGACGAAAGCGCCGAATACAAAGAAGTAGTAGAGCGAAAACCGCCATACTTGCACGTTTTTCAGAGCTTCAAGTTCCAGCCACGTGCTGCGCGGCTTTTCGCCACGTGCGCGGCGGGCGACAAGCACCGGGTCGTCATCGGTGAAAAACCAGAACAGCACCGCCATGATGGCAATACCGGCAGCCCATAGCTGGGCGACAGCGGGCCAGCCATAGGCGACCATCACGAATGGCGCGAGAAACTTCGTTACGGCTGCGCCGACATTGCCGGCGCCAAAAATACCAAGCGCAGTGCCCTGTTTTTCAGTCGGATACCAGCGCGAAACGTAGGCAATGCCGACCGCGAAAGACCCGCCAGCGATGCCCACGAACAGCGCCGCGATCAGGAACTCCGGATAGGTCGTCGCCCAGGTCAGGAAATAGGTAGCGACCGCCGCCGCCAACATTATCGCTGTGTAGACGATCCGGCCGCCGTACTGGTCGGTCCATACGCCGAGCATGATTCGAATGAGTGAGCCGCTCAGGATCGGCGTGCCGACCAGCAGCCCGAACTGGGTTTCGTTGAGGCCGAGATCGTTCTTAATTTGAACGCCGATGATGGCGAAGATGGTCCAAACCGCAAAACAAACGGTAAAGGCGATGGTGGACATCCAGAGCGCGCGGCTTTGACCCGCGGCTGCTGCCGGCTTGAGTGGCATAGAGAATCCCCGCTTCTGGTCGTTTCTAGTCTACATGAGGACCAGAGCGTGGGCTGGTCGCGGAAGCTTTGAGATTGATCAAAATAATGACGGTATTTCGGTTTTTCGCAATTATTTCGCGGCTAACAGCCGCGGAGCCAGCAGTCGGGTACCCTCTCCTTCAGCACGAAAATCATGGCTGCCATGCAAAGGCTGCGGCACTTTTTCACGTACTTTTTAACACACAAAATATGGGGCCTGTGATTCATAACGAGTAAACTAGCTCGTCCTGTGAGCAGCTCTTTCCCCCGGAGCGTCAGGCCATGATCAGAAACAAGGATGTCGGCGCGGCCCTCCGGCGCGATGTCATCTTCGTTTGGCACGCCATCATCGCGGTCGTGTTCATCGGCTTTGCCAGCCTCGCGGTTGCGGCCGCCCTGCTCGACCTGTTGTCGATTCGGAACTAAATCGAAGCCGCCGGGTATGGGTGTTCCAGCCCGTTGAAGTCGGCAACGACGACCTGCGTACCGTTTGATCCCATCGATGCGATGTAGTTCGGTCCGATCGGCGACTTGCCGTGTCCGCCGGGGATATCCAGCACGTAGGTCGGTTGGCAGAGGCCGGACAAGCGGCCTCGCAGACTGCGCATCAATTCCTGCCCTTGAACGATGCCGGTGCGAAAGTGACTGGTGCCCGGCGCAAGATCGCCGTGATGCAAATAATACGGCTTGATCCGGCATTCGACCAAGGCCCGCATCAACTCGCCCATGACGTCCGGACTGTCGTTGACGCCAGCCAACAGCACCGTCTGCGAAAGCAACGGGATGCCCGCATCCGCCATTCGTGCACAGGCGGCACGGGCCTGCGCAGTCAATTCACGGGGGTGATTGACGTGAACAGCGACGTAAGTGGGCTTGCCCTTGACCTTCAGCGCTCGCACCAGATCGGCCGTCATACGCCTGGGGTCCGCAACCGGCATGCGTGTGTGAATACGAACGACCTTGACGTGATCGATCGCGGCAACTTGCTTCATCACCGATCGCAGTCGCCGCGGCGACAGGACGAGCGGATCACCGCCCGTCAGAATGACCTCCCAGATTTGCGGATGGGCGCGGATGTACTCAAGCGCGGCCGTCAATGCAGCGGGCGAAAGTCCGGCAGGCTTGTTGGGGCCGACCATCTCGCGGCGGAAGCAAAACCGACAATAGACCGCGCAGACGTGCGTAACTTTCAGCAGAACGCGGTCCGGATAACGGTGCACGATACCCTCGACCAGACTATGGGCGTCGTCTCCAATCGGATCGCAGACTTCGTCCGGCTGATGGTCGAGTTCTGCCGCATCGGGAATGAACTGCCGCGCAATTGGATCATTCGCATCGTCCCGATCGATCAATCCGGCCAATGCCTCGGGCAGCGCTACAGCATAACGGGCGGCAACTGATTCAAGAATCTGTCGGCGTTCCGGCTGAACCAAGCCGTGCTCGCAGAGCTGTGCCGTTGTGCGTAGTGTTGTCATAATTCACCTCTGCCTTTTCGTTACGGCTCGAACACCGGCGTCCAGATCACCTGCTCGAGACGTTGCGCTCCGCTCGCCAGCATCACCAGTCGATCGAAGCCGAGCGCGATTCCGCTCGCGGGCGGCATCTGCCCGAGCGCCGCGAGGAAATTCTCATCGATCTGGTAACGCTCGCCATAAATTCTTTCTTTTTCGGCCATCGCGGCCTCAAAGCGCGCGCGCTGCTCGGCAACATCGAGCAACTCGCCAAAGGCATTGGCAAGTTCCACCCCGCAGACGTAAAGCTCAAAGCGTTCGGCGACTTTATCGCTCCCCGGCTTTGCCCGCGCCAGCGCCGCCAAGGGCAGCGGATACTCATATAGTATGGTCGCGCGGCCAATTCCGAGGTGAGCATCCACCCGCTCGGCCAGGATGCGGCTGAAAATGTCGGTCCAACTATCATCGTCCGCTACGGCGATACCGGCTTTGGCGGCCTGTGCCGCAAGCGCCACCCGGTCACCTTTGCCACCGCGAACAGTCGCTAATAGATCGACGCCGGCGTGACGAAAAAATGCGTCCGCAACCGTCAGACGTTCCGGAGGAGCGAACGGATCTGTTGACTTGCCGCGAAAGTCAAACCGCACGGCCCCAGCCGCATGTGCCGCCTCAGCCAACAGTGCAGAACAATCATCCATCAATGCCTCATAAGGCTCATTAGCCCTGTACCATTCCAGCAGGGTGAATTCCGGATGGTGAAGCGCGCCGCGTTCCCGGTTTCGAAATACGCGGGCGAAGTCGACGATGCGGGTCTCGCCCGCCGCCAGTAATTTCTTGCAGGCAAATTCCGGCGACGTGCGCAGGTAGAGCGGCCGGGGTTCTCCCCCAGGTCCGATCAAGGCGGTCGCGAAAGCGTGGAGATGCGTCTCATTTCCCGGAGAAACCTGCAGGGCAGCGGTGTCGACCTCGACAAAATCATGCGCCGCGAACCAGTTGCGCATGGCCACAGTGATACGACCGCGTGCCAGCAGATAGGGTCTGCGGGCGGCATGGACATCTCGGCTCCAGAATGGCGGGCTTCCCGTCAAATTTACCTCGACAAAACGACAAGCGGGAAAAGCTGGAATCGGCCGCGAAGATCGCTATGGTGCGCCCCGAAACCGCGGCCCCCTGCCGCGCATAGGCTAAGGATCATTATCGTGAAGGTCATCGCTTCATCGCTTCGCAAAGGCAATATCGTGGATATCGACGGCAAGCTCTACGTCGTTATGACCGCAGAAAATTTTCATCCCGGAAAAGGCACTCCGACGACCCAGGTCGATATGCGCCGGATTTCGGACGGCGTGAAGACGTCGCAACGCTACAAGACCACCGACCAGGTCGAACGCGCGCATGTCGAGGATCACGAATTCAGCTACCTCTATCAGGACGGTGACGGGTTTCACTTCATGAATCAGGAAACCTTCGACCAAGTCCAGGTGCCAGCCGATATCATCGGCGACCAGGCGGCCTATCTTCAGGAAGGCATGGTGGTGAACCTCAGCGTGCACGAAGGCGTCCCGGTCGCGATCGAGCTCCCGCAAAAGGTTACGCTCGAAATCGTGGATACAGAGCCTGTAGTCAAAGGCCAGACCGCTTCCGGGTCATTCAAACCAGCTAAATTATCGAACGGCGTGCGTACGATGGTGCCCACCCACATCACGGTCGGCACCCGCGTCGTCGTCAGCACCGCCGATGGGTCATATGTCGAGCGCGCCAAGGATTAGACGCGCACGCTCGCTCGCATCTCCTTCGGAAACAGTTCGTCGGGCGCAAGCCGCTTTGCCGTGATCCCCTGCGCGTGGGCGAACCGGCAGAACGCGTCCAGCGTTTTGCGGTTTTCTTCCAGCCCATAGGGAAATGGGTCGTCGCCGAAATTTTTGCTCCATTCTCCTGCGATCGCAGCAGCCCACGGAACCGGAATACGTGACGCCGTTAAGTCCCGAATGCGTTCAATGCTTCGTCGCTTGGCTTCATCGAAGGCCTTGAACATATTCATGGCGGTCCAGGGATAGCGATCGAACACCGCGCGTCGCATCGCAATGACGTGCATGATCGGATAAATGCCGGTCGCAGCGTGGTAGCGCACCTCTTCGGCGCGGTAATCCGGGTAGAGGCGCGCAATCCTGCCGCCGCCTTTCTCGAACGCATCCGGGACACGTGCCGAAATCGCCGCGTCGATCTCGCCGGATAACAGCATGGCCGAAATGCTGGTATCGCGCCGTTGCTCATATTGGATGCCAACCGGAAGTTTGAACTCGACTTTCTCCTCACGCCCCGCTTCATTCATGCCGGCCTGTACCCAATGGATCTTCCGGAGGTCGACATTTGCCATTTCCGAAAGAAACCCTCGCGCATAAATTCCGGCGGTTTGCGCCCATTCCGGAATGCCAACGCGT
>DATGDN010000081.1:0-6551 GCA_035310865.1 Pseudolabrys sp.
AGGTGTGCGGGGCTCGGCGGCACGCCGGGCTTCGTCTCATAAAGCCAACGATATCCAGCCGGAAGCGGCGCGCAAAATATGGCCAGCTGTTGTGATAGGCGACGATGGGCACGTTCCTCAGCGCGCTCAGCTTCGATTCCCACTCACCAAGCTTGGCGGAGAGGCGCGCAAGGAATACCTGCCGGTTGGCTTCATAAGCTGCTGCATTGGCCGGGTCGATCCGTGCCAAAGCTTCCAGAACATTGGCGGTGATAGTCTCGGCGTTTTTCGGATCCAGCCAATAGTGCGGGTTTCCGCTGCCGTGGGCGTGGCCGTCGCCGGGCCCGACGCTCATTCCGCGCAGCTCCAACACGGCAACGGCGAACGATGCGTCCACGTAGTTGGGTCCGCCGCGGCCGATCTCCGGCCTGCCGGTCTGCGCCAGCAGGCGATCGAGCCACAGATCGTAGTCGAGCCCGACGCGCACGAGCAGCCGCGCACGTTTGAGTCGCACCACGTCCTGCGGCTTGGGCTGATATTCCTCGGCATCCATGTTCGGCGGCACGAGGCTCGTCACCGTGACGCGGTCGCCTCCCACGGCTTCGGTCAGGCTGCGCAGGTCGGCCGTTGTGGTCACGACTTCGAGGCGGTCCTGCGCAAATGCCGGCCACGCCAAAGCCAGCAATGCGGCGATGAGAACGGAACGCAACGCCATCTTCTTGCTGCAGGAAGGACCGCGGCAAACCGCGGTCCTGCCTGATTTCCGCTAGCGCTTGCCCGCGCTCGCCACCCAGATGCTCTTCGGCATCAGGCAATGGACATTCTTTTCCGTGTCGGACATCGCGCCGATCCGGCAATCCATCGCCACGCTCGCGAGCCCATAGGCGTCGAGCCGCGTGAGTTTTTTCTGCGAAACGAGCTGGTTGATCATGCCCATCGATGCGTCATTCATAGCCTTGTTCAGGTCCGCATCCTTGGCATGCGAGACGTAGTATTTCGACGTCTCCTTGGACGGGCGCTCCATATCTTCCTTGTCGCGCGTGTTCTTGGGATTGAGGCAGTGGATGCCTTTCTTGATGTTGACGACCTGCGAGACGCGGCAGTCGGAAACGCTCACCATCAATTTCGCCGCCTGATTGGCGGACACGCCGCGCTGCTCCGAGAGAAACTTGGCGGTTTGCGCCTTGGCCTGGGCCCAGGCCTTGTTCATGTCCGCATCGAATCCCATCGTGATCCAGGATTTCGGCGCCTCGATCCGCGGGAAGTCGAGCGGCTTGCCCTTCACCACCTCGACCGTGACGTTGAGCTCCTTGTAGGCGGTCTCGATGGCGGTCAGGTTGACCTCGCCGTTACCCTGGCCGGCGTGAGAGTCGCCACTCCAGAGCAGCGCGCCCGGCACATGCACGGGTACATAGAGTGTTGTCCCGGCGACGAAGTCGCGGATATCCATGTTGCCGGCGTATTCCCCGGGCGGAACGCTCGAGTAGCGGCCCGGTTCCTTGCGCGCGACGCCGAGCGTGCCCGGGAAGGGCCGCACCGGCAGGACGATGCCGGGCAGAAACTCGGTCGTCATGCTTTCGAGGTCGAGATACATATACTTGACCTGGCCGTCCTGAAACACGGTGGGGAATTGGCCGAACATGCCCGGCACGTTGAAGTTCGTGGCGTAGGCTCGCGGAAAGCACGTCGCCCGGTTGCGCTTCCTCGATATAGATCGGCCCCGTCAAAGTGTGCGGCCCGCGCCCGGGGAAATCGGTACGCAGCTTCTTGATCTGCTCGATGGTCGCGCCGGGGACCACCTGGTTGTGGCTGTGCATCATCGTTTCCAGCACGACGGTGTCACCCGAATGGACACGCAAGACCGGCGGCTGCGAATTGTCGAACCAGCCCCATTGCGTGGTTTCGAGCGTGGCCGGTAGGACATGTATTTTCTTGCCCCCCGGGAGGGTCACAACGCGGAGCTTGGGATCCGCCGGCCCGGCGGCGGGATAGCCGGGCGTGGTGATTGTCGCCGTCGGCGGCAATCCCGAGCCCGAAGCGGGTGGTGATGTTTGTGCGAGTGCCGAGGTGCCAACGATCACCGCTCCGCAGGCGCCAACTGCGAAGCGAAACATGAACGATACATGAGCCATACGCGTGTCTCCCCGAATTCGGAAGTACAAACGATAGCAACTTCCATGCCACCCAAACAGGTGGAGGGCTGCGCAACGCTGCGAGCCGATTTTTCCGATGGCGGGCAAGTCCGTTTAGTGCCTACGATAACCACACGAATACGCGCGCAGGCCGCGCAGCGGCCTCGCTCAAGCGATCTACAATTGAAGGACGAGTTAGGCACGCGAAGCCAAAGCCTCGCGTACCCTTGTTGCGATTGCTATTTCTTTTCGCCGCCGGAGCTGCCGCCAACGCTCGGGCCGCTGCCGGCGTTACCGCCACCGCTCGCGCCGCCGCCGGAGCTGCCGCCGCTCGCACCGCCGCGGACATTGCCGCCGCCGCTCGAGACGCCCTGCATCTTCACGCTGCCGCCGGATTGCACGTCGGCGCCAGGCCCACGCCCGGTCGTGCTGCGCGTCCGCGTGTTGCTTTCAACACCCGTCGTCGAACGCGTGCGGCTGCGGCCTTCTATGCCGCTGCGCGTGCGCGTGTTCGATTCAACGCCGATGCGGTCGCCGCGACGCTCGAGCCGGTCGTACCGGTCACGATCGCCTCGGTGCACGCGTCCATGGAAGCGCCGCTCATATGGCCCGTAGTTCCAGTCATTCCAGCCATACACGCCGCCCCAACCAAAGCCACGGCGCCATGCGAAGCCGCAGCGATACCAGCCTGGGCCATGCCAGCCATCGAAATAGAAGCAATATCGGCGGCCTTCGTACACATAGACGCGCACGGCGACCTGATCGACGAGGCCGGCTTCCACGCCGGTCAGGTTATTGACGGGAAAGGTCCCGGCATTTGCATGTGTCGCAGCCAGCAACGCTCCGGCTGCAACAGCCAGGGCTATTGTCCTCATGGGGGTATCCTCCTGTTGTCCCCCGACGCAATGCAACGTGCTGATATTCGGTTGGTTCCGCCGCTTACGCCGCCGCGCGGGCGCCCCAGGTGATGCCGCCGCCGAAACGACGGCTGGATCAATAGGTCCGGAACCCCCAGCGCCTTCCCGGTGTTTTGCGAGAGCACTCGCCATCTTGTGATCGTCGCCGATCGTCGCCCGCGCCAATCAAACGCGGCGCCACAGGGAACGTAATCGCGTCTGTGAATGTTTCCTCTTGAATCAATGTGACGGGTGAACTGTCACGGAACAAACCAGAGAGGAACTGACGATGAAGAGCCACATGAAGATTTTGTTGGGAACGGTCGCCCTGATGGCGGGCGTTGGCCTGGCATCCGCACAAGGCACGCGAGAAGGTCCCGCCGACCGCGGCGTCTCCTCCGGCCAGATGTCGCCCGGATCATCCGCTTCGCATGAGAGCGAATCGAAGGCGACCCGCAGCAAAAAAAGTGAAACCCGCGGCGAAGGCATGCGGGAACGTGGTCAGGCGCAAAGCGAAGGCAAGCGCCAGATGGATCGTGCGCAGCTCGGCCAGTCAGACAAGGATCTGATCAAGGGCCAAGCAAAGAGCGAGCGCTCGACCACGGGGCAAGCCACCTCGGACAAGGAAGACCTGAGCAAGAGCCCGAGCTCCAAGAGCAGCGACAAAGACGAGCTGAAGAGCAAGAGCTCCGCGAAGCCGGAAAAAGCGACCACGGGCCAGGCGGCCAAGGACAAAGCCGATAGTAAGGGCTCGGCCAGCAAGGCAAACGAAAAGTCCACGACTGGCCAGGCTTCGAAGGACCAGAACGAGAAGTCGACCACCGGCCAAAGCCCGTCCGGCAGCAAGGCCGACACCAAGGCCTCGTCTGACAGCAAGGCCTCCGACAGCAAGCAGCAGATGAACCGGCAGTCGCAGGATCCAAATGCTGCCAAGCAGAACCAAACCTCCGGTTCGGCAAGCCAGAGCACGACCCAGCAATCGAGCGAAAGTGTTCGGTCCCAGGCCGGTGTGCAGGTCAGCTCGCAGCAGCGGACCACGATCCAGCAATCCGTCCTGTCGTCACGGAATGTTCCGCGCGTCGATCGCGTAAGCTTCTCGATCCATACCGGCACTGTGGTGCCGCGCGATGTGCGCATCGTTTCGGTAACGACATTCCCGGCCCTGATCGAGGTCTTCCCGCGCTACCGCGACTACAGCTTCTTCGTCGTGGAAGACGAGATCGTGTTCGTGGACCGTAGCCACAAGATCGTCGACGTTGTGCCAGTCGGAGGGCGCGCTCACTTGGGCAGCTCCACCAGCAGCACGGCGGTCGTCGACCTGAGTGAGCCGGAAATCCGCGAGATCCAGCAGGTCCTCATCACGAGAGGCTACTACCATGGCCACGTGGACGGCGTCTGGGGTCCGCAGGTCCGCGAAGCGCTGATCACCTTCCAGCGCAAAGAGGGCTTCGAGGCGACCGGGCACATCGACACCCGCACCGTCAGCGCACTCGGATTGTCCGGCAAGGTCACCGTGAAGTCCGAGGGACAGTCGGGCAGCACATCGTCACAGTCGAGCAGCCAGTCATCGTCGACCGGCCAGAGCCAGAGTGACAAGCAGAAGGCCGATCCGAAAAACACGACCGGCCAGGCTCCGTCGTCGCAGCAAAATGCAGCGCCCCAGAACAAGGCCGGCAACAGCCCGAACGGCGCACAGAAGCCGTCCGGTCAGCAGGGCTCGAATGCCCCGTCTGCTCCGAAGGACAAGCAGAGCAAGAGCGGGCAATCGGCGCCGGGCAAGTCGACGACCGGTCAGGGCGGCGACCATACCGACAAGAGCGATCCGAACGGCAGCGCCAGTTCCTCAAGCTCGGGTCAGGGCAGCATGCAGCCGCCCGCCCAGAGCGGACAGGATCAGAACCGCCGTCGTCAATAAATGAGCGATCGAGAGCCCCGCTTCGGCGGGGCTCTTTTTTTACGTCAGCCGGCCGATGCTTTCGTGATCTCCACAGGTGCGAGCCCGTTGAAGCCGAGCGCGCGGGCGGCTGCCGGCGTGAGATCGATGATACGGCCGCGCACAAAAGGTCCGCGGTCGTTGATGCGGACGGGCACGCTGCGTCCATTGCGTTTGTTGGTCACTCGCACGTGCGTGCCGAACGGAAACGTGCGATGCGCAGCGGTGAGCCCGCCGGGCCGCGCCCTCTCGCCATTTGCGGTTTTCTCGCCTGAGTAGGCATAGACAGACGCTATTCCGGATTGAGCCATTGCGGGCAAGCAGCCACAGGTCATCGCCGCACCGCAGATTGCGGCGCACAAACGCACAGACATCGACACACTCCTGATTGGTCCCCGATGCGCGCGCTCATAGATGCGCGAATATGCGAATTCGGGGCGAGACTGGGGCTATTTGGCGAAAACACGGTTGTTCCGGCGCGGCATAACGTCAATCGCGCCGGCGCATTGAACTTATCGCGCAGCGGCCGGTTATCAACGTGCCTCGAACCGGAAGACATTTACCATGCAGCAAGTGGCGACCCTGGTTGTTGCGGCCTTTCTCGCCACAACACTGCCTGCCGCCGCGCATTCGGAACTTTCCGACCGCGCCGCAAACGTGTCTCCATCAACAGCGCAGACAGAAGTTCCCTCCGCCGGTGACTCTCATCAGGTTTCGAAACTGCAGGAGTTGGTCACCAGCAGCCTTTCCAAATTCATCGATCGCAAGCCGGAGCAAACAGCGGTCGAAGCTTTCTATCAGGCACGCAACTATCAGCCGATCTGGACCTCCGGCGCCGAGGCGCAACGACGAGCCGAGACCGCGATCGTGTTTCTCCGCAACGTGAGAAGCGAGGGCCTGGATCCGCGCGACTACCCAACGGCCGATTTTTCCGGAGATTTGACCGAAGAGCAGGCAGCAAAAGCCGAGCTGCAACTCACCGGCTCGGTTCTGAGGTATGCCCGCCATGCGAGCTCGGGCCGCGTGAGCTACACCCGCGTGAGCGCCTCGATCCTTTATCCGGACCATGCCGCCGATCCGGCCGACGTTCTCACCAAGGTCGCCTCCGCGCAGGACGTGGGCGCCGTGCTGCAAAGCTTCGAGCCACAGCAGCCGGGTTTTGTTGCGCTCAAAGCCGCGCTCGCGAAAGAGCTCGCCGCACCCCAGGACGACGCCACGCTTGAGAATCGCGAGGCTTTCAAAAAGCCTCGCGGCAAGGAAGCGGGCGAACGCAGCCGGAAGGCCGATACGATCATCGCCAACATGGAACGCTGGCGATGGCTGCCGCGCGATCTCGGCAAAGCCCATGTGACCGTGAACGTTCCTGACTTCACGCTTGGTGTCTACAAGGAGGGCGGGCTCGTCTGGCACACCAGGATCGTGGCCGGCAAACCCGGCGCCCTGGCGACCCCGCTTCTCAGCGAGACGATGAAATATCTCACGATCAATCCGACCTGGAACGTGCCGCCCTCGATCATCAGGAATGAATATCTGCCTGCGCTCGAGCGCGATCCGGACGCACTCGAGCGGATCGGATTGAGAGTCAGCAACAACCCGGACGGCTCGCTGCGC
>DATGDN010000082.1:0-12156 GCA_035310865.1 Pseudolabrys sp.
CAACGAATCGCAAACCTACGCCAACCGGGTATTGCCGGAGGCGCGCGGGCGCGTTGCGCAAATCACGCAGGCTGCCGAAGCCTATCGTCAGCAGACCGTTGCCGAAGCGACTGGTCAGACGTCGCGCTTTTTGAAGATCTATGAGCAGTACAAGAAGGCACCCGACGTCACCCGCGAGCGTATGTATCTGGAGACGATGGAGCGGGTGCTTGGTGGCACCGACAAGATCATTCTTGATTCAGGCCCTGGGGGTGTAGTGCCTTATCTGCCCCTCAATGAACTCACGCGCCCACCGCAGCCGCGCAGCCAGCCGCAGAGTGGAGGCCGGCAATGAGACTCAATTTTTTCGGTGGCATCGTCGCTGTTCTGGCGTTTGCCGCACTGATCATCGGCTATTCGTCGCTGTTTACCGTGTATCAGACCCAGCAGGCGCTGGTTGTCCGTCTGGGCGAGCCGCGCCCGCCGGTGCCGGATCCAGGTCTTCATGTGAAGGCGCCGTTTATTGATTCTGTGGTCTATATCGACAGGCGCATACTCGATCTGGAGGCGCCGTCACAGGAAGTCATCGCCTCCGACCAGAAGCGGTTGGTGGTTGACGCTTTCGCGCGATATCGGATTCGGGATCCGCTTCGCTTCTATCAGACACTGGGTTCTATCGCGGGCGCCAATTCGCAACTTTCCATCCTGCTCAACTCGGCATTGCGCCGCGTGCTCGGCGAGGTGACATTCACTCATGTGGTGCGTGATCAGCGCGCCGACTTGATGGCGCGCATTCGCGATCTCGTCGATCACGAGGCCACAGCCTATGGCGTTGAAGTCGTTGACGTGCGCATCCGCCGCGCCGACCTGCCGGAGCAAAACAGTCAGGCTGTTTATCAGCGCATGCAAACCGAACGGCAACGCGAAGCAGCGGAGTTTCGTGCGCAGGGCGCGCAGCGGGCACAGGAAATTCGTTCGCGTGCTGATCGGGAGGTGACGGTGCTCGTAGCCGAGGCCACCTCGAAATCCGAGCAAATTCGCGGCGAAGGCGATGCGACGCGAAACCAGATTTTCGCCGAGGCCTTCAATCAGGACCCTGATTTTTTCGCATTCTACCGATCGATGCAGGCGTACGAGACCGGACTTCGGCAAAATGACACCCGCATGCTACTCAGTCCGGATTCGAACTTTTTCCGTTATTTCACCGATCCGTCGGGAAAACAACGCGAGAAGCCTGCGACGCCGCCCATTCCTTCGGCGCCGGCGCGATAGCGGCGGCGGCGCCGATCCCGCATGTCTGACTTTCTGGCCGCGCTTGGACTGGTTTTTGTCATCGAAGGCTTGATCTTTGCGGCGTTTCCGGAGGCGGCCAAGCGGGCGATGACCAGCGTGCTGGAAACCCAGGACATCTCTCTGCGTTTGGTCGGAATTGGCTCGGCGGTCATTGGCCTGGTTATGATCTGGCTGGTGCGGAGCTGACCGCAGAAACCGGCTTCGCATGGTATTGTTTTGCAGTGCCCTTGAATCGCCTCTAAGTCGGGGCCACTCTTCCTAAGAGCCTTTTTCCAGGAGATATGACGCCCATGGGCGCACACGACTTCTGCCTACACCCACGCCTTGGTAAGGCCGGCTTGGCAATAACTACAGCAGCGGCAATCGCCTTTGCCTCGATAGCTCCGGCGACCGCGCGCGGACCTGAGGCAATTGCCGATGTGGCGGAGCAGGTTATCGACGCCGTAGTCAATGTCTCGACCAAGCAATCGGTTGATCTGCGAAGCGGCGCCATGCCGCAACTGCCCCCGGGGTCGCCCTTCGAGGAATTCTTCGAAGAGTTTTTCAAGAATCGGCGAGGGCAAAACGGTCAAAACGGTCAAGGACAGAACAATCAGCCCGCCCCGCGTCGCGTCAATTCGCTGGGTTCCGGTTTCATCATTGATGCCGGCGGACTCGTTGTCACCAACAACCACGTCATCTCCGAAGCCGATGAAGTCAACGTCATTCTCAATGATGGGACGACTTTGAGGGCCGAAGTGATTGGTCGCGATCAGAAGACCGATCTCGCATTGCTCAAGGTTACGCCGGCCAAGCCGCTGAAGGCGGTAAAATTCGGCGACAGCGACAAGCTGCGTCTAGGAGAGTGGGTGATCGCAATCGGAAACCCGTTTAGCCTGGGTGGTACCGTAACTGCCGGCATCGTTTCAGCGCGTAACCGCGATATCCAGTCGGGTCCCTATGACAATTACATCCAGACCGACGCTGCCATCAACCGCGGCAATTCTGGCGGACCGTTGTTCAATCTCAGCGGGGAAGTTATCGGCGTAAACACTGCGATCATTTCACCGTCCGGCGGATCGATTGGTATTGGTTTCGCAGTACCTTCAAAGACCGTGGTTCCTGTTGTGGACCAGTTGCGCGAATTCAAGGAGGTGCGGCGTGGCTGGCTCGGTGTCCGCATTCAGCAGGTGAATGATGAGATTGCCGAAAGCCTCAACGTCAAACCGGCACGCGGCGCCCTGGTCGCCGGCATCGACGACAAAGGTCCGGCCAAGCCAGCCGGAATTGAGCCGGGTGATGTGATCGTCAAATTCGACGGCAAAGACGTCAAGGAAATGCGGGATCTGCCCAAGATCGTTGCTGACACCCCGGTCGGCAAAGATGTCGAGGTTGTCGTCATCCGCAAGGGCAAAGAGGAGAAGAAGACGGTCAAGCTTGGCCGGCTGGAGGACGAAAAGAAAGTCGCAGTCGCGACTGACAAGAAGGATTCAACTCCCGACAGCAAACCGGTGGTGAAGAAGGCGCTTGGCCTCGATCTCGCCAATCTCACCGACGACCTGCGCAAGAAACACAACATCAAGGACAAGGTGAGGGGCGTCGTGATCACCGGTGTTGACCCGAATTCGCCCGCCGCCGAAAAGCGGCTCGCGCCTGGTATGGTGATTGCCGAAGTGCAGCAGCAGCCGGTCGCAAATGCCACCGAGCTGCAGCAGCGGATCGAAAAACTGAAGAAGGACGGTAAGAAGGCCGTTGTGTTGCTCGTAGTGTCGCCCGATGGCGACCCGAGTTTCGTGGCGCTAAGTCTGCAGTAGACTCGTGCTGGGCAAGATGCCGCGCCGGCGCGCTACTGGCGCCGGCGCCCTTCGTCAGTCGAGCACGTGATTGATCATGCCGTCCGCGAGCTTGGGCTCGAACCAGGTGGATTTCGGCGGCATGATGCCGCCCGCATCGGCCACTGCCATCAGATCGCGCATCTGCGTCGGATAAAGTGCGAAGGCGACCGCCATCTCGCCCGATTTCACGCGCTTCTCAAGTTCTGCCAGCCCGCGCGCTCCGCCAATAAAGTCGATGCGCTTATCAGTGCGCGGATCACTGATGCCGAGCAGAGGTTCGATAATGTTGCGGGTGAGTATGGTGATGGGCAGCCGTCCGATCGGGTCGGTGGGGACCAGTTCGGGCCGGATTGAAAGCCTGTACCAATGGCCGCCCAGATACATCCCGCACTCGTTTGACGAAGTCGGCCGCACCGGCTGGTCGAACGGGGTTACCGTGAAATTCTTCCGCAACTCGGCGAGAAATTCTTCGGCACTGAAGCCGTTCAGATCTTTCACTACACGGTTATAGTCGAGGATAGTCATCTCATGTTCGGGGAAGATCACCGACAGGAAATAACTATGCGAACCGCTGCCTTTGCGGGCAGCGGCGACGCGAGCGGCTGCGGCAGAACGGTGATGTCCGTCGGCAATATAGACGGCGGGCAAGGCCTCGAAAGCGAGAGTGAGCTTGTCGATGGTGGCATCGTCGGCAATCGTCCAAAGCTGATGGCGCACGCCGTCGTCGGCGGTAACATCAACATCGGGTTTGCCGGCTGCTGCTTGCGTCAAAATGGCATTGATGGCCGGCGCGTTCGGATAGCCGCTCATCACAGGACCGGTCTGGGCGTTGGTGGCCTCGATCTGGCGGACACGATCATCTTCTTTTATTGGTGTCGTCAGCTCGTGCTTGCGGACACGATTGGTCGCGTAGTCTTTAAGCGAGGCGACGGCGACCAAGCCGGTCTGGATGTGGCCGCGCCAAGTGAGCCGATAGACGTAATAGCAAGGCTTGCTGTCGCGCGTCAGAACACCGGCCGCAATCATGCGGTTAAGGTTCTCAGCAGCTTTGGCATAGACGGCCTTGTCGTAGGGATCGGTAGCTGGATCGAGATCAATCTCTGCCTTCGAAATATGCAAAAAACTCCACGGCTTACCTTTGGCCCGGTCACGTGCCTCTGCGCTGGAGAGGACATCATAGGGCGGCGCCAACACCTCTGCCGCACGGCCGGGCGCCGGTCGCAAGGCCCGGAATGGTCTAATGAGCGTCAAGTCTGTCTCCACCGCCGGATGAGTTCTCGTTCCGCTGTTATCACGGCCGCAACGAAGGCGGCACTATGACAATGGTCGGAGCGGTGCTTATTGCAGGGCCGACTGCCAGCGGCAAGTCGGCGCTGGCGCTCGAGCTTGCGGAAAGCCTTGGCGGGACAATCGTCAATGCCGATTCCATGCAGGTGTACCGTGACCTGCGCGTCGTCACCGCGCGGCCGACGCCCGAGGACGAGGCCCGAGCACCACACAAGCTGTATGGTTTTGTCGATGCGGCCGAGAATTATTCGGTTGGGCGTTGGTGCCGCGATGTCGGAGAAACGCTCAAGGAGATTGTCAATCAGCAACGCGTGCCGATTCTGGTCGGCGGCACCGGGCTTTATTTCAAGGCTTTGACCACGGGGCTGGCGGCGGTGCCTTCCATTCCCGAAGACATTCGCGCCGAGGTTCGTGGCCGCCTGCAGCGGGAAGGTGCCCCAGCTTTGCATGCAGAACTCGTGCAGCTTGATCCGGCGACCGCGCGCCGTGTTACGATAAATGATCGCTCACGGATCTCACGCGCACTTGAAGTGGTAATGGCAACGGGAAGACCGTTGTCGGATTGGCATCGCGAAGGCTTGCCGCCGCTGATCGACCCTGATCGCGCCGCGAAAATTTTCATTACTTGTGATCGCGAGGAGCTTGTCCGCCGCATCGAGGCGCGTTTTGTCGCGATGACAAAGTCGGGTGCATTGGAAGAGGTGCAGCAGCTCGCCGGTCGCAAACTCGAGCCGACACTGCCGGCGATGAAAGCCCACGGCGTACCGTGGCTGATCCGGCATTTGAACGGCGAGATTTCGCGGGAGGAGGCCGTAGCGGGCGCAGTGATGGATACGAGGCGTTACGCGAAGCGCCAGCTGACCTGGTTTCGCCATCAGATGAAGAACTGGACGTGGGCGTCCCCAAAAGAGGCCTTTTCCATCGTCCGGACGAGCTTTCGGGGCCAAATCTGACGCAATTTGTCTTGACCGGCCGCATTCGACGACTTATAACGCGCGCAATGAAAGTTCAGGCGGTAACCGTGAAACGTAATATTATTTCTGTAGTAAGGGTTCGGACGCTGATGTGGCCCTAAATTTGGGGCCGCATGCGAGCGTCCGGCCATGGCCCGCTACGGGCCTTTTTTATTGCTGCGGGCTGAAAAGTGACGAAAGGGAATGACATGACACGCGAAATGACCGGCGCCGAAATGGTGATCCAGGCGCTCGCCGACCAAAATGTCGAACACGTGTTCGGCTATCCGGGCGGCGCAGTGCTTCCGATCTATGACGCCATCTTCTCGCAAAATCAGGTGCGCCACATCCTCGTACGCCACGAGCAGGGCGCGGTCCATGCGGCGGAGGGCTACGCACGTTCGACAGGCAAAGTCGGCTGCGTGCTGGTCACGTCGGGTCCCGGTGCGACCAATGCTGTGACCGGACTTACTGATGCGTTGTGTGACTCCATTCCGATCGTCTGCATTACCGGGCAAGTGCCGACGCACTTGATCGGCAACGACGCGTTCCAGGAGTGCGACACGGTCGGCATTACGCGACCGTGCACGAAGTACAATTACCTGGTCAAACGTATCGAAGACCTGCCGCGCGTTCTGCACGAAGCATTCCACATCGCGTCGAGTGGACGGCCTGGCCCCGTGGTCGTCGACGTGCCGAAGGACATCCAGTTTGCCAAGGGCACCTATTCCAAGCCGAAGGATTTCCCGCACACCGGATACAAACCCAAGCTTAAGGGCGACATGGGCAAGATCAAGCAAGCGGTTGAACTCATGGCGCACGCTAAGCGACCGCTGTTTTATACCGGCGGCGGCGTCGTCAATTCCGGCAAGTCGGCCTGCGACCTGCTGCGCGAACTGGTCAAGCTCACCGGCTATCCGATCACCTCAACCTTGATGGGGCTCGGCGCGTTTCCCGCCGCCAATCCGCAATGGATGGGCATGCTCGGCATGCATGGGACGCTAGAAGCCAACATGGCGATGCACGATTGCGACGTGATGATCTGTGTCGGCGCGCGCTTCGATGACCGCATCACCGGGCGGCTCGACGCCTTCTCACCGGGGTCAAAGAAGATCCACATCGACATCGACCCTTCTTCGATTAATAAGAACGTCAAGGTGGACATTCCGATTGTGGGCGATTGCGCGCATGTGCTCGAAGATATGGTTCGCCTGTGGCGGACCAGCGCACTCCATCCCGACAAGAAGTCCTTACAGGCTTGGTGGGCGCAGATCGACAAATGGCGCGCGCGCAAATCGCTCGCCTATCGACAGTCAAAGGACGTCATCAAACCTCAGTATGCCATCCAGCGTCTCTACGAGCTGACCAAGGACAAGGACGTCTACATCACCACCGAGGTCGGCCAGCACCAGATGTGGGCGGCGCAGTTCTTCGGCTTCCAGGAGCCCAACCGCTGGATGACATCCGGCGGCCTCGGCACCATGGGCTACGGGTTGCCGGCTTCGGTCGGCGTGCAGCTCGCACATCCGAAATCGCTGGTGATCGACATCGCCGGCGAAGCCTCGGTGCAGATGACCATGCAGGAGCTTTCGACGGCGGTGCAGTACCGCCTGCCGATCAAGATCTTCATCCTCAACAACGGCTACATGGGCATGGTGCGGCAATGGCAGGAGCTGCTGCACGGCGGGCGTTACGCCGAGAGTTACAGCGAGGCACTGCCGGATTTCGTCAAGCTGGCCGAGGCCTATCATGCCCGTGGCATCCGCTGCGAGAAGCCGGGTGATCTTGACCGTGCCATCAAGGAAATGATCGACGTCGACAAGCCTGTGCTGTTCGACTGCGTGGTCGATCCCAAGGAAAACTGCTTTCCGATGATTCCATCGGGACGGGCGCATAACGAGATGTTGCTCGGTGATGCGGGGGTCTCCGTGGAAGACGCCATCACCGAAGAAGGCAAGGTGATGGTCTGATGAACGCCCCAACGACAAGTCATTATCCGGCTGCGCCGACGGCGCAGAAAGCGGAAACCCACACGCTCTCCGTTCTGGTCGACAATGAACCGGGCGTGCTCGCACGCGTGATCGGTCTCTTCTCCGGCCGCGGCTACAACATTGAGTCGCTGACTGTGTCAGAGACCGAGCACAGGCAGCATCTCTCGCTGATCACGATCGTCACCACCGGTACGCCGATGGTGATCGAGCAGATCAAGAATCAGCTCGACCGGCTCGTCCCCGTCCATCACGTCGTCGATATGACGCTTGCAGGAGATGCGATCGAGCGGGAACTCGCCATGGTCAAGGTAAAAGGGAGAGGCGACAATCGCGTCGAGGCGTTAAGGCTGGCGGACGCGTTTCGGGCACGGGTCATCGATGCGACCACCGAAAGCTTCGTGTTCGAAATCACCGGGGCCAGCGACAAGATCGAGCAGTTCATTTCGTTGATGCTGCCGCTTGGTCTCGTCGAGGTCGCGCGCACCGGTATCGCCGCAATCATGCGCGGACCGGAGGGAATGTAGCGATGGCCCTCACGTTGCTAGCCATCCCCTTCATTCTGCTGGGCGTGTTCATCAAGCCATATCAGATAGACAATTCACGCTGCATCAGCGTCAGCTTTGCCCGCGCGCAGCCCTATTGCTTCGCACAGGACTCGCCGATGCCCGAAATCGTCAAATACGGCAGCGTACTGGTCGGGTTCGCACTGCTTTACGCCGGCAGGATGCAAATCAGGCGCCAGCGCGAACGGAAGTAACGGAAAGTGCCGGAGGCACTTGCCCCGGTCGCGAGAGCGACCTAGAAGCACCGCCGCGGGGATAATTCCAGCACCATAAGGCCATAGCCAAGGGACCAAGTACCATGCGCGTTTACTACGATCGCGACGCCGACCTGAACCTGATCAAAGGCAAGAAGGTCGCCATTATCGGCTATGGAAGCCAGGGCCACGCTCATGCGCTTAACCTGCGCGACAGCGGCGTGAAAGAGGTCGCGGTCGCACTGCGCAAGACCTCGGCCGGCGTGAAAAAGTCCGAGGCTGAGAAATTCAAGGTGATGGAGGTTGCCGAAGCCGCCAAATGGGCCGACGTGATGATGATGCTGACACCCGACGAGCTGCAGGCCGACATCTACAACGACCATCTTGCCAAGAACATGAAGCAGAATGCGGCATTGATGTTCGCGCACGGGCTCAACGTGCATTTCAATCTGATCGAGCCACGCTCGGACCTTGACGTCATGATGATCGCCCCGAAGGGTCCCGGTCATACCGTCCGTTCCGAATATGCGCGCGGCGCCGGCGTGCCGTGCCTCCTCGCGGTGCATGTCGACAAGTCCGGCAACGCGCACGAGCTCGCGCTGTCATACGGCGCCGCGATCGGTGGTGGGCGGGCCGGCATCATCGAGACGACGTTCAAGGAAGAATGCGAGACGGACTTGTTTGGCGAGCAGACCGTGCTGTGCGGCGGTCTCGTTGAACTGATGAAGGCCGGATACGAAACGCTGGTCGAGGCCGGCTATGCCCCGGAGATGGCTTATTTCGAATGCGTGCATGAGGTGAAGCTGATCGTCGACCTGATCTATGAAGGCGGCATCGCCAACATGAACTATTCGGTGTCGAACACCGCCGAGTACGGCGAATACGTTTCCGGCCCCCGCGTGATCACGCCGGAAGTAAAGGCCGAGATGAAGCGCGTGCTCGCCGATATTCAGTCGGGCCGCTTCACCAAGGATTGGATGCTGGAGAACAAGGTCAATCAGACCTCGTTCAAGGCGACGCGTGCAAAACTCGCCGAACATCCAATTGAACAAGTCGGTGCCAAGCTGCGCGACATGATGCCGTGGATCAAGCAGCGCGCGCTTGTGGACAAGAGCAAGAACTAGTTTCCTGCATCTACTTCGATAGTCTTTCGTCGAGCCATCGCGCCACCGCGTCCGGACTGCCGCCATCGGACGCCCGCGCGTTGGCCTCGCGCATGAGCTCGACCGGGATTGCGCCGACCAATCGAGTGAGCACATCAGTCAGCTTTCCATCATGCGCGCGCTTGGGCGACAGCAGCAGGATTGCGTCATAGGGCGGGATGGCATGCCTGACATCCTCGAGTGCCACGAGATCGTTGGCGGCGATCTGACCATCGCTGGTATAAGCCGAGATCACGTCGACATCGCCATTGGCGGCGGCCTTGTACATGAACTCGGGCTGCATCTGCCGTTGCGCCTTGAATTGCAGACCGTAGGCCTTGCGCAGTGCCTCCCATTCGGGACGCGCAAAAAATTCATAGTCGCCGGCGATCGTGAGGGTGCCGGCGTGCCTGGTGAGATCGGCTATCGAGTGGATGCCGAGCGCTTCGGTATTCCTGCGCGCCATCGCCAGGGTGTAGGCATTCTCGAAGCCGAGCGAGCCAAGCATGTGTATGCCGTATGTCGTCTGCAGCCAGCGTGACAGCTCGGCGAGCACCTGGTCGCGCGGGAGTACGTCGCTGCGGTTCATCCTGTTAGCCCAGATCGTGCCGGAATAGTCTACCGCGATGTCGATTTCGTTCTTGACGAGCGCGTCGAACAGCACGTTGGAGCCAAGTCCCGGGCGGCGTGCGGCCGTGAGGCCGGCGGCCTCGAGGCGCCGCTCGATCAGCGCCGCCAGAACATATTGCTCAGTGAATGTTTTGGCCCCGATGAAATATTCGGTCTGAGGCCGCGCGAGACCAGGGACCAACGCGGCAAGCGTCAATGCCGCAAGGCCGACGGCGCCCAGCACCGTCCGCGCGCCGCTGCGGCGGGTCACGCCTGCTTGCACGAGTGCGAGCAACTGGTCGACCGCGAGCGCCAGCAGAGCTGCCGCGACGCAACCGAAGATGACGAACACCCAGTTCTGCGTCTGCAATCCTGTGAAGATGTAGTTGCCGAGGCTCGTTTGCCCGATGGGCGTTGCGAGCGTTGCGGTGCCGATGACCCAGACTGCGGACGTACGGATGCCGGCCATGATGATCGGCATCGCCAGCGGAAGTTCGATGTCGCGTAACAAGCGCCACGGCGGCATGCCGACGACGCGAGCCGCTTCGCTCAGGCGTGCATCGACCCCATTGAGGCCGGTGACGGTGTTGCGCAGGACGGGCAGCATTGAATAGAGCGCGAGCGCCAGCACGGCTGGAAGAAACCCGAGCGCCGAGAACCCTTTTCCCAGCACGCGCTCGGACAAGGCGGCGAGCGCCAGCAGCAAAGGATAGAATAGTGCCAGCAGGGCAAGTCCGGGAATGGTCTGGACGATGCTGGCGATCGCGAGCAATCCTCCACGCAGGAATGGCCTGCGTCTCGAGGCGATCGCGACTGGCAGACTGATGCCGAGCCCGATGGCCAGCGCGGTCAGGCTCACCAGCACATGACTGCCAAGATAGTCGGGCAGGCGGGACCATGCGTCGGCGAGACGGGCGTCGAGGATCATCGCCGGCGATGATGGCATGCGAGGGCAACGCACGGAACTGAGGATTTCACGATCGGTGCAGCCATCCCCTTGGTTAACATCGCAAAAATCCGGCCGCCGGCGCTACAAGCGCTTGCAATGACGGTTTGGTTACAGTCATATGACGGCGGGCCGTGCGCTGGGAGTTTTTCGGGATCGCAGCCGGGCAGGGCCTCGTAGGCATGTTGTCCGCAGCGTCCGCACTCCTGAGCCGTCTTGCGCCCGCCGAAGGGATTTCGCGCCGAGACGCATTAGCGCTGTCCCTGATCTTGATCCTGCACGCCGCCGCGCTCGGCACTATGGCTGCGACCGAGGTTGACCTGTTTGCGAAGGTCGTCTTCCTGCTCGTGTGGGCTTTGCTGAATTTCACGTGCCTGGTCTTCGTGCGCCGTCCAATCGCGGCTGCACTGATTTCGCTTGCGTTCCTTATCGCGCTGATCCTGCTTTCGCAATTCAAGCACGACAAGCTCTGGATGACGGTCGATTTCGTTGATCTGATGATCATCGACCGCGACACCTCGTCCTTCCTGTTAGCGGTGATTCCGGGGCTGCGCACGCAGTTAACGCTCGCCGCGTTCATCGTGTCGATGCTGCTCGCGATCGGCTGGCGGATCGACCCGTTCCGCATGCGCCTGCGCGTGAGCGCAGTCGGCGGTTCATTCTGCCTTGCCGGACTCACCGTGCTGTCGATGTCGTTCCCTACCGACCTCTACGAAGATTTCTTCGGCCAGAACTATGTCTCGAAATTCGCGCGCACCGGCGTCGAAGCCATGCACGAATTGATCACGCACGGCTATCTCGAATCGGACGCGACCATCACCGAGCGGCTCAAGGTGCCACCGGTTGCCGCCTGTGCGCCCGCCCGCAAGCTCCCCCACATCATCCTTCTGCACGATGAATCGAGCTTTGACATCACCGCCATTCCGGGCATCCACGTCCCATCTGGTTACCAGGACCATTTTCGCTCATTCGACGGCAAGGCACGCAAGCTTATCGTTGAAGGAGTCGGCGGCCCGAGTTGGTTCACTGAATACAACGTGCTCACCGGCCTATCGGCACGCTCCTATGGGCGCTTCGCAACTTCGGTGACGCGCATCGCAGCTGGCCGCGTCGGGCGCGGGCTGCCGGCTTCGCTGACCCACTGCGGCTACAAGACATTCACCCTCTATCCATTCTACGGAGCCTTCCTGAGTTCGCGCGCCTTTCAGACCAGTACCGGCATCGGGCATTATCTCGACATGACCGATCTTGGCACTGAGAATTTCGAACGCGACAGCTTTTACTTCGGCCAGGCCGAGAAGATCATCGCGCGCGAGCGCGGCGACGGTCCGCTCTTTCTCTACGTCTATACAGTCGCCAATCATTTTCCCTGGGACACGCGTCTG
>DATGDN010000083.1:0-7029 GCA_035310865.1 Pseudolabrys sp.
TCCTTCTCAGCTATGTCATCGGCCCAGCGCCGATGAGCCTGCAATTCTGGCCGGGTGCGGTGGCAATAATGCTGATCGCAACCATGGCCGTGTCCCTGCCGCCTCGCGTGCCGTAGGCCCGGTACACGATCGGTATCCTGATTTGGAAGGGCGAGATCACTCCAGCCCGGCGTGGCGGAAGCCCTCCAGATAGTGCTTTCTGTCGGAATCGAGCTTGAATGGCATTTCTTTGGAAATCCAGCTCAGCGAAATATTTGGCTGAACGCGGCGGAGCTCCTGCAAGGCCGCGGCCGCGACATCGGTGCGTCCGGCCATACCGGCGGATGCGGTGAGGACGCGATGGGCGCCGACAAAATCGTTTCGCTCCCGAAGAGATTCGCGAGCGAGCCGCATCGCCTCCTCGTAGTTGTGCCCACTGAACTGTGAGTAGGCAGCGATACCGTAGTAGAGCGCGGAGAACGGATCGCGTGGGCTAAGACGCAGCGCGCGCCGCGCGGCCAGGTCGCCGTCCTGCCAGCGGCCGCAATAACAGAGCGTGAGGCCATAGTAGCCCTGCGCCAACGAAAAATTCGGGTTGAGGCGCAAGGCCAGCTCGAATTCGGCGAGCGAGTCGTCGAAACGCCGTGTGAACAGATAGACATTGCCCAAGGCATAATGTGCCCACGGGTCCTCGCTGTCGGTCCGGATCGCCATAAGCGCCGCGCGCTCGGCGATCGGTACCGCTTTTGACATCTCGGCCCAGCCCATATGCGCGCTGAACGTATGGGCGGCGGCGAGCACGCCGAGCGCCTGCCCGTAGTTGGGGTCGATGGCCGTCGCTTTTTCAAGCATGGCTTGAGCGACCATGTTGTCCTGCCGCGTCAGCCGCCAATAGTGCGACAACCCCCGCATCACCAGATCCCATGCATCCAGGCTATCGGGCGGCTTGCGCTGGGCGCGAAAATTTTCCGCAGCATAAAGTTGCGGTTCGATCGCAGCGACAATTGCCTCCGTGATTTCGTCCTGCACAGCAAAAACGTCGGCGATATCCCGATCATATCGTTCCGCCCAGATGTGGGTTCCGGTTACGACGTCGTTAAGCTGTGCGGAGATGCGCACACGCTCGCCGCTCTTACGCACGCTGCCTTCGACCAAATAACCGACGCCGAGTTCGTCGGCGACCTGCTTCATGCTGACAACCTTGCCTTTGTACGTGAAGGAAGAATTGCGCGCGATCACGAAGAACCATCGCATCTTCGACAATGCGGCGATGATGTCTTCACTGATCCCGTCCGAAAAGTATTCCTGCTCGGGGTCGCCGCTCATGTTCACGAACGGAAGCACGGCGATGGCGGGACGATCGGGTAGCGGCAGGGCAGGGCGTGACGACTCGTGAAACTCCCCGTGTGGGCCGGGTGTTGCGCCAGGCGGTTCGGCGCCCAAAGGACTCACGCGCACGTCGCCCACGAAGCGAAGGCCCTTGCGTGCAATGGTGCGGATAAGCTTCTGGTTGCCGCCGCTGTCGCCCACCGCCTTGCGTGCGGCATTGATGCGGCTTGTCAGTGTCGAATCGGAAACGACCCGACCACCCCAGATCGATGCAATAAGGTCATCCTTGCTGACCACCCGGTCGCGATTCTCCACCAGGTAAATCAGCAAATCGAACACCTGCGGCTCAACCGCAACAGGTTCTGCGCCGCGAAGTAGCTCGCGCCGGTCCGCGTCAAGCGTATGATCGCCAAAGAGAAATTGCATTGGCGCCCCTACCTGCACTGCAGGCCAAGTCAGGAAATAATCAAGCGTGTCTCAAGAACAAATCAAGCCCCGGGCAAAGTCTTTCGAGCGCGTTGCCGATACTCACTGCCCAATCATGTTGGAAATTGGACAGGAGATTTTAATGACCGCCGCAACTCTGACTGCTGTTAAGCCCGCCGCCCAGGCGGCGCCCGCCACATCGGCCGATCTTGCCGCGATCAAGGCCCGGCAGCACGCGGCCTGGTCGTCGGGCGACTATGCCGTGGTAGGCACGACCTTGCAAATCGTCGGTGAGGAGCTTTGCGAGGCCCTTGATCTTCGCGCCGGCCGCAAGGTGCTCGATGTGGCCGCCGGCAACGGCATGGTCAGCCTGGCTGCTGCGCGCCGCTGGTGTGATGTGGTCTCGACCGACTATGTGGCAAGCCTGCTGGAGCGCGGCCGCGGCAGGGCCTTGGCCGAGGGGCTCCCGATCGAGTTCAGGGTGGCTGACGCAGAGGCGTTGCCGTTCAATGACGGCGAATTCGACACGGTCGTCTCGACGTTTGGCGTGATGTTCACGCCCAATCAGGATCGGGCCGCGTCCGAGCTCATGCGCGTCTGCAAATCCGGCGGTCAGATTGGTCTTGCGAACTGGACGCCGGAAGGCTTTATCGGACACCTGTTCAAGACGCTCGGCAAATATATTGCACCGCCGGCAGCCGCAAAATCTCCGTTGCTCTGGGGTACGCGAGCACGCCTCACCGAAATGTTCGGCTCGGCTGCAGTGTGGATCAAGACCGAGTCGCGTCACTTCAATTTCCGCTATCGTTCGGCAGAGCACTTCATAGATGTGTTCAAGACCTTCTACGGCCCGACGCTCAAGGCGTTTGCGGCCCTCGACGTTCGACAGCAGAACGCGTTCGAAAAAGATCTCTACGGTCTGATCGCCCGCATGAACAAGGCGGATGATGGCACGATGGTCGTGCCGAGCGAGTATCTCGAAGTAGTCATCATGAAACGATGAGGCGCCCGAACGTAGCCTGAAACCTGTTTCCGAAAGGAATGACCTCATGGATGCCGTGACATATGACCATGGTCGGCCCGCCACCGCGGGCCGACCGGAGACGCGCACGACCGTTTTTGCCCGGTTCATGGATGCGTTGAAGGAGTCGCGCGCTCGCGCGGCTCGCCTCGTGATCGCAAGATACGCGCACCTCCTGGCGACGTATGACCCCGAGCTGGAACAGCATTGAAGAACAGAGCGATGAAACGATATCTGATCGAGCGCGACATCCCGAAAGTCGGCAGTCTCTCGCGCGAGGAATTCCGGAGCCTGGCGGCGACTTCCAATGCCGCGATCACCAAGCTTTCGGGCAAAGTGCAATGGGTGCAGTCCTTCATCGCCGCCGACAAGACCTTCTGCGTCTACCTTGCGGAAGACGAAGCCGTGGTGCGTGAGCATTCACGTATTGCAGGGTTCCCGGTGACTAAAGTGAATGAAGTTCCGATCGTCATCGGTCCCATGACCGCGTATTCAGATTGACGACGGCGGGTGGGAGACGGCGGTGGGAAAATCTTTGTGGGAGGATCCCTGGTTCTTTGCCACGGCCTCACCGGGTGACGGCCGCGAACTGCCGGACCTGTGTCCGGTCACGGGTTACCCGTGTGAAGGCGATCTTTCCTACCTGTGCGAAGAGTTTGGCTGCGCGCGCAAAGGCGGCCTGTCGCCGCGCTCGGAGGAAAATTTCTGAAGAGCGCCTGGCGCCTACGAAGCCACGCGCAGCTGCGCCAGATAGCGCTCCACCTCACGGCGTAGCTGATGGGATTAGTCCCGGAGTTCGGCAGCTGCCGTCAACACTGTCGAGGCAATCCGGCCGGTCTTGACCGCCCTATTCGACATTTCAATGATGTTTTCGGAAACATCGCGTGTTCCCTTGTACAAAGAAACGCAAATGGGATGTGAAAAAACGAATCGAGCGAGACCGATTGGAGATTGCGATTGGGGCTGCAATTACGTTGCAAATTCGGCAAGTATTTGCTCGCGCATGAATTTCGCTACGGCGGTAGTGTGGTGTGCCGACGCGATGGCCGCCATTTTTCACCGCGATGTTGCTATCAGCTTGCCGCGGTTATTCCGCGATCAGTGTGCGCGGCCGACATATTCTACTTTCCCCGGGGCATCGTCGTAGAAGCCGAGCGCCTTCGCCGTTCTTGCCGACACATCGATGACGCGACCGCCGACATAGGGGGGCCGCGATCATTGACGCGCACGACAACCGAGCGTCTGATTGACGAGATTGGTGATCCGCACATTGCACGGCAGCGGCAGCGACGGGTGCGCGGCCGAAAATGCATTCATATTGAAGGTTTTCGCCGCTGGCGGTCTGCCGCCGTGAAAGTCTTCGCCGTACCAGGAAGCCTTGCCGATTGTATGGTATTCGATGGTTCCTTGCACGGCGTGTTCGCGCGGATACGCGGCGGTGCGTTTGCGGGCAACACTTTCGCCTTTGACTGCGGCCTCGCCGGTTGCAAGCACGCGCGAACTGACGGCAACGGCGTGCCTGCGATCCGCCCGGCTGGCGACATTATCGGTCGTGCAGTTGGCTAGCGCGAGACAGGCGGCACCCTAGCCGAGCAGGCGCGTGATCTGGTTGCCGATGAGGCGCTGCGGAGCGGAACGGCGAGAAGTCGCTCCCCGATCCCTGTCGACAAGCCTAACGCGCTTCAATCCACAGCAGCGGTGCGCGGGTAGAGAGCACCTGCGATTCGCAGGTTTGTCCAAGGTGATGCTTTTGGGCATCGGTCGAAGGGAACCAATTGTCGTTTGGCGCTTTGTGTCATTACCTCAAATGGATCGGCGCCGACATGTTGAGACTTTCCACTGCCAAGCCACCGCGAAACCGCATCGACCTTTCCACCGAGGAGTTGGAGCGGCGCTGGTGCAAGCGTCTCGGAAGGTCGAAAATTGAGCTTGAAGCCGTGATCGCGAAAGTCGGCGACAACGCCGAAACGGTGATGAAAGAGCTGGGCGTCAAGCGGGCTTGACCCGGACTAAACCGATTGACCAAGATCAAAGGCGGCCGAATCGCCGCATTTATCATCAAAACTAATGAACGCGGGTCAATCACATATTCCGACCGAGGTTTATCTCGATTTTCTGGGAACGACGATTCCCATTCACTGGAATCTCCACGCCATCGCGATGGTGGGGATCTGGTTCGCGCTCGTGCCGCTCTGCATTATGTCAATCAGATACGGCAAACCCAAACCGAGGCCCCATGGCATCAGGGTGGAGATCAGGCTCAGCAACATAGAGTGGTGGTGGTTCAGCGTTCACAAGTTCGGCTTTTACATTGCCATCGGCCTGTCGCTTGTGGCTCTCGCGGTGGCCTTGACGGTCAGCCGCGGTTTCAGCGGCTCCGTGCATTCGATGTTCGGGATCATAACGGTCTCCCTAGGATGCCTGCAGATCGTATCGGCCTGGCTCAGGGGCACGCACGGCGGCCGGTACTACTTCAAGGCCAATCCGGAAGACCCTGCAACATGGCACGGGGATCATTTCGACATGACCCCGCGCCGGCGGAAGTTCGAGGCCTATCATAAGACCGCCGGCTATTTTGCCGGCTTCTTCGCGGTCGGTGCGGTGGCCTCCGGCCTGATGCAATATCCGATGCCGGTGCTGATGGGCGTCATCCTGGTCATCGCGCTTGCCGCCCTCGTGCTGTGCATTGTGCTGGAGCTCAAAGGGCTGCGCTACGACGGCTACCGCGCGGCGTTCGGGAACGATCCCGATCATCCTCACAACAAGGCACGCAAGGATCTGTAAGCGACGGGCGTTTCAGGTTGATCGCCTGGCGTGATGGGATGCGCAGCAAAAGTCTCGCGCATAAAAAAACCCGGATGCGATCCCCGGGGTTTTTTTGCTGCGGTTTTTTTGGATGATTTACTTCGCCGCCGCTTCAGGAACACCGGCGTCGGCTTCATGCCGAGCGCGACGCCCAGCGGCGTGCCGGTGATGATGTCGCCCGGTTCCATCACGAAGAACTGCGAGCAGTACCACACGAGGTGTTCGCAGCCGAAGATCATGGTGCGCGTATTGCCGCGCTGGCGCTTCTCGACCGTTGACGTCGAGCCACATGTTCAGGTTGTGCGGATCCCCTGATCTTGCCCTTGTCCTTGTGCCACTGGCCGTTCATTGATGCCTTGAAGCCGGACGCCGTCTTTGCTAGCGGCTTGGGCACATCCCGAATTTTATCGGCCAATATGGAAAGGTCATCGCCAGATCATGCGCATTGCAGCCATCAATAGCACGCAGGGCAAGATTTTCGGCGTCATTGAGAATGACAGCTTTCGTCCATTTTCGATCGGCCGCGCATCGGTGCGCGATCTGCGCCATGTCATCAGGCTGCTCGGTGAGGGGGCACCTCCAGAAACTGGTGAGCCAGTCGCACTCAAGGGCGTCAAGCTTGCTGCGCCGGTCGGACCGTTAGCGAAGAATGTCATCTGCGTCGGCAAGAATTATCATGACCATGCTCAGGAGTTCGCCCGCAGCGGCGTCGATCAGTCCGGCGACAAGCAGGAGATTCCGGCCGATCCCGTCATCTTCACCAAGTCCTCCTCCTCGCTCGCCGATCCGTTCCAGAAAATCTCCGCCTCGTCCGACCCGACCCACACGGTGGACTACGAAGGCGAGCTTGGCGTTGTCATCGGTAAACGCTGCAAGAACATAAAGCGCGCCGAAGCGTTCGATTGCGTTTTCGCCTACACCATCGTCAACGATGTCACCGCGCGCGCCGTGCAGCAGCGCCACAAGCAATGGTTTCTGGGCAAGAGCCTGGACGGTTTCTGCCCGGTCGGGCCGTGGCTTGTGACGCGCGATGAGTTCGGCGTCCCGGATGCCCAGGAGCTTGCCACATTTGTGAATGGGGAACGCCGGCAGTTTGCGAAGCTGCGCGACATGATTTTTGACGTGCCGTCATTTGTCGAGACGGTCACGGCCTATGTTACGCTGGAGCCGGGCGACCTACTCGCGACCGGCACGCCGGCCGGCGTCGGCATCGGCTTTGATCCAGCGCGCTACCTCGTGCCCGGGGACGTGGTGAAAATCTCCATTTCTGGGATCGGCGAACTCACCAATCCGGTGGCCTAAGCGATCCATTCCTCTTATAAAGCCCCTATCGGACAGGGAAAATCGATCAGGCTCTTGCTTTATATCAATGCTGCCCACACCAAAAGCCATTTCCTCGCATAGCGCCGCATGGCATGGCTGGCCGGGAAAATTGCCTCAATATCACCCCAAAAGACCCCCACGCGAGA
>DATGDN010000084.1:0-4948 GCA_035310865.1 Pseudolabrys sp.
CCAATATGATGACGGCTGGTTCTTCTCAATCGGCAGCGAATACAAATGGAGCGACCGGCTGACGTTGCGCAGCGGCGTCGGTTACGAAATTTCGCCAATCACAGACCAAGTGCGCACACCACGCCTGCCGGACAATGACCGTTTCTGGCTCTCGGTCGGCGCCAGTTGGGAAGTCTGGAAGGGCTTCTCCTTTGATGTCGCCTATTCGCACTTGTGGGTGAAGGATCCCAACATCAATATTACCGCAGCTTCCGGCAACCCATGGTTTGCCGGTGGCGTGAACTACATCGGCGACGTCAGCGCGCATGTCGACATCTTGTCGATCGGAATAAAGTGTCGCTGGGATGAGCCTGCGCCGGTGAAAAAGGCGATGATCACCAAATAGCCAAACGCCCTTGGGGTTGGGGTGCAAGGCCGGCATCACTGCCGGCCTGCGCATTTTCAGAATGCGCCGTTGAATGTGCCGCCGTCGATCAGCAGGTTTTGCCCGGTAATGTAGCCGGCATGCGACGAGCACAAAAATGCGCAAGCCGCGCCGAACTCGTCAGGATTGCCGAAGCGCTTGGCCGGGATGCCGGCCATGCGGTTGGCTGCCACCTCATCCATGCTTTTGCCTTGCTGCTCCGCGCTCTTGCTCAGCGTGCTGCGCAGGCGATCGGTATCAAAAGCTCCGGGCAGGATATTGTTGATGGTGACGTTCTTGTCCGCGACCTTGCGCGCGACGCCGGCGAGAAAGGCGGTCAGTCCTGCACGCGCGCCCGACGACAAATCGAGGCCGGCGAGCGGCATCTTCACCGAGCCCGAGGTAATGTTGATGACCCGGCCAAATTTGCGCTGGCACATCGGGTCGATCACTTTCTGAATGAGCTCGATGGCGACGACCATGTTGGCAATGACGCCGTCGAGCATCTGCTGGCGCGTGAGCTCGCGGAAATCGCGCATCGGTGGGCCGGCATTGTTGTTGACCAGGATATCCGGCTGAGGGCAGGCAGCAAGCAGCGCCTTCTGGCCCTCGGCTGTCGCAACATCGGCGGCGACAGGGATGACCTTGACGCCGGCAACGGACAATTCGGATGCGGCGGCCTCGAGCTTCTTCGCATCGCGGCCGTTGATCACCACCTCGCAGCCGGCTTCTGCCAGTGCGCGGGCGCAGGCTTTTCCGAGCCCGCGGCTCGATGCGCAGACGATGGCTTTGCGGCCGGCAATTCCGAGATTCATGGGGGTCCTCACAAGAGCAATAGTGCCAGGGGAGTTAGAAAGCGGGCGGAAGACGCGGTCAAGGCCGGGCGCGTTGAGGAGGGTGGAGCCTCGAATGAGCTGCGGCCCTTTCCCGGAGGGTGGAAGCTTTGTGTGAGGCGCGCTAGCCTTTCCGCTATGGGCGCCGTCGACAATACGATCTTACCCACCGCGGCAGACATCGAGGCGGCGGCGGCGCGGCTTGCCGGCGTTGCCCTGCGCACGCCGTTGATCCACGCACCGGTGCTGGACGAGGCGATCGGCGCGCGCGTCTTCCTGAAAGTCGAAACGCTGCAGCGCACCGGCTCGTTCAAATTCCGCGGTGCCTACAACAAGATTTCGTCGATCCCGCCGGAGCGGCGGGCTGCCGGGGTGGTCGCCTATTCAAGCGGCAACCACGCGCAGGGCGTGGCCGCTGCCGCGCGCCTTCTCGGTATGCGCGCAACGATCGTGATGCCGGCCGACGCGCCGAAGGCAAAACGCGAACGCACGCTGGCGCTGGGCGCCGAGGTCGTGCCGTACGACCGCAACAGCGAAGATCGCGCCGCCATCGCGAAGAAAATCGTGTCAGAGCGCGGCGCTACTTTAGTGCCACCCTATGACGACCCGCTCATCATCGCAGGGCAGGGCACGATCGGCGCCGAGATCGTTGAGGATCTTGCCAGCCAGTCCCTCAAGCCCGAAATCGTGGTCGTGGGCGCCTCCGGTGGAGGGCTTGCTGCGGGCATCTCGCTTGGCGTGAAAGCCAAAGTGCCGGGGGCGAAGTTCTATGTCGTCGAGCCCGAGGGATTTGATGACACGTTACGGTCGTTCGCCAGCGGCAAACGTGAGGCCAATGCCCGCATGAGCGGCTCCATCTGCGATGCATTGATGAGCAATACGCCCGGCGAATTGACCTTCCCCATTACGCGCGAACTCATCGGGGAGGGCACGACCGTCACCGACGCCGAAGTCGGCAACGCCGTGCGTTATGCATTTCATGAGCTCAAGCTTGTCGTAGAGCCAGGCGGCGCCATTGGTCTTGCCGCGCTGCTCGCAGGCAAGCTCGCGGTCAAGGGCAAGGTCGTGGTCGCAATCCTGTCAGGCGGAAACGTCGATCCCGAGCTGTTCGCGGGTCTGATCGCCAAATAAGCGGCAAGGCCGCTCAGCTAAACAGCGCGAGCCGTTCTTCTTCGCTGAGCGCCATGATCGACGCCAGAGGGTTCGGCGGTGCGGACGGTGACGCAGGCGTGTTGACGGAAGTCTGGGGTGCCCGCAGGCGCGGGTTTCGTATCGTCAAGCGGAGTTGCAAGGGGAGGTTCGACGAAGGCAACCTCCGCTATCGCCGTCTCCGTCCGGACCAGCGCGATCGGCGGCGGCTGCGCCGCTGCGGGCGATGGAATTGGCAATTCCGGCTGATCGGAAGGCGGAACCACAGCAAGATGAGTGCGCGCTTCGCCTGCAGGCTCCTCCGGCAACGGTGGCGAGGGCAGTGGTTCTGGCGGCGCGAGGTCCTTGGCCGCCGGCGCCATGATCTCCACGATCCTCTGCTCGACCAACGCGATCAGATCGGCAAGTTTGGCTGTCCTGATCGCCATGACACTGGCTTCGATCTCGTTCTGGGCTGCGTCAATGTCATCGAGCAATGCGCGCAATTTCTGTTTGACCAGGACCTCGGCCGGTGCGGCGGTATCGGGAGCGAGAGAAGTATGCAGTCTCTCGATCGCGGTCAGCAGTGGCTTCGTGTCGGCATTGCGATTGCGCCGCGCATACTCGGCAAGGAATGCGCGGCCGCGCGCGCTCGCCGAAAGCGCCGCGCAGAAGGCGTGATAGTTGGCCTCATCCGGCGCGCCCGGCTGCAGCTGTTGTGCCCGTACGGTGGTCTCGATCGGCATGGGCAATCCTTGCGCGCCCGTTTATCAATCATGCGGCATGATTCGGCCAGCGCTTCTGTTTCGCCGGCCCGCCGGCGTTTTGGAAAAGGCCAAGCCGGACAATCTCTTAGTTGGATTGGGACGACACGATGCGGACTGATGGGCCTTCCGGGTTCGTGCCTCGTCTGGCGGCACTCTACGCAGCTTTATTTCTCCTGCCTGGCATTCACATGCCGTTTTTTCCGGTGTGGCTCAAAGCCAAAGACGTCGACGCGGGGATGATTGGAATCGTGCTAGCGGCTCCGATGGTTGCTCGGCTTCTGGCAGTTCCAGTCGTCACACGCGAATCTGACCAGCGCGATGCGGTCCGTGCCGCCTTGATCGTGACCGGTATTGCGTCCGTGGCAGGCTACGCCCTGGTTGGCCTTTCGGCCGGCGCAATTCCTATCCTCGTGGCCTACGCACTCACTTCGTTTGCAACCACCCCGCAGATGCCGCTGGCGGAAACGTATGCGCTCAAGGGATTAACGGCCCGCGGGCGCGCCTATGGACCGGTGCGGCTGTGGGGTTCGTTTGCGTTCATCGGCGGCAATCTTGTCGCTGGGTTTGCAGCTGACGCGATTCCGGCGCGCGACCTCATCTGGCTCATTGTTGCGACCAGCGTCCTGGTCGCGCTGGCGGCCCTGGCGCTGCCCCCAATGACCACCCACACATCGAGCGCGCCGGTTTCGCCGGGGGCGAGCCTGCTGCGCAACCACGCTTTCGTCGCCGTCGTTGCGGCGGCGAGCCTTACTCAGGCGAGCCACGCCATGTTTTACGGATTTTCCGCCGTGCAGTGGAGCGCCGCCGGTCTGAACGGCACCGTCATCGCCGCGCTGTGGGCACTCGGCGTTATCGCCGAGATTGTCTTGTTCGCCATGCAGTCCCGCTTGCCGCCTTTCTTCGAACCGGCCGTGTTGCTAATGGTGGGCGCTTGCGGCGGCGTGCTGCGCTGGGTGGGGATGGCATTTGATCCGCCGGTCTCGGTGTTGGCCGTGCTGCAACTGCTGCACGCCTTGTCGTTCGGCGCCACTCATCTCGGCGCATTGATGTTTCTTGTCCGCCACGCGCCGCCCAGGCAGGCGGCGACCGCGCAAGGTTACCTGGCCATAGCGGCCGGACTCGTGATGGCGGGCGCGATGGCGCTTTCCGGTATGCTGTATCAATACTTTGGTGCCGCCGCCTATGCGGCGATGGCGCTATTGGCGGTCGCCGGAGGCGCTTGCGGACTGGTAGCGCGCTTGTTGCGGAGTGAGCCGGCGCGCTGAACGCGTCTGGGTGCGCGGACCCCGATCGCAGCTCGACACAATTCCGTCCAGCTCGCGGCCCTGCAGATAGATCATTTTGCGCGACAAACCGCCGTGGCGCTTGATCCAGCGACGCACTGAGGCCGGATAAAAATTCCAAAGCGCCTGCGTACCGAGCGGGCTCGTCACCGGACGTCCGTCATTGTCGGGCATCCACGCCGCATGAAACCCGAAGCGCGCGTTCTGTGTGGCGCAAACGCGTTCATGCGGGACAAGCCCCAGCACTAGCGTGCAGGCCGACAGACAGTTTCCATCGACGACGACATTTTCACCGGATGAGCGTAGAGCGGCGAAGACCTGCAGATAGCGGCCGATCTGGCCACCACGGTCCTCCGAGATCCGCATCGTCGCGGATGCCGATGAAACACTGAGCGCCAGCACGGTGGCGCCGAGCACCAATCCCCGAATTCGCATTTCCCCGTATCCCGTCTCTTTGCCCGACCGTTCAATCGGCGGTGCGATCTTTGGTGCAAGTCTATGCCAAGCGGGCGGCCGATGGGAAGCTTTGGTTTT
>DATGDN010000085.1:0-20802 GCA_035310865.1 Pseudolabrys sp.
GCGGCTCGCTGACAACGATCTTGGTCTGCTTGGCCGGGCAAAGGCGATGCCGCTCGCGGAGACTGTCTCAGTCACTGCCTTTCCGCTCGATCTGAATCGTGATCTTGAAGCGGCACTCGATGGACCGATAGACTTGATAACCACGTCAGCATTTCTCGACCTCGTCTCGAAGGAATGGCTCGATCGCCTGGTAACTGAAACCGCAGCGCGCTCGATTCCGTTCTATGCTGCATTGACCTACGACGGACGCATCGAAATCAGCCCGCGTGATCCGGCCGACGCGGCGATTATCGCAGCGGTTAATGAGCATCAAACCACCGACAAGGGATTCGGCCCCGCGCTCGGACCGCAAGCGGCCGATTACGCCGTCGCAGGTTTCGAGCGCCTGGGTTACGCAGTCACCCGTCGCCAATCTGATTGGATCATTGGGCCGCGCGATCGCGATATACAGTTGGAAATATTTTCGGGCTGGGCTGGTGCGGCAAGAGAGGTGGGTGCGCTATCGCTTCTCGAAACAGCATCCTGGCTGACGCGCCGGCGCGAGCTCGTGACCGCCGCGGTTTCTTCCCTTCGCGTCGGTCACGTCGATTTTTTTGCAGCTCCTACCGGTACGCGCTGAGCCGAAAGATCGCAGTCGAACAGCACCTCGTCCTCGATTTGATGCGTTCGGATCGGTACTCGCATGGCCTGATCGGCGCGCTCGACAGGTGGCAGTGCAATGCCGGACCGGCCGGCGCCCAGAATGACCGGCGCAACGATCACGTGCAGGCGGTCAAGACAGCCGGCTGCGAGAAAACCGGACACTGTATCGGCGCCTCCTTCGATCAATATGCGGCGCATGCCGCGAGCAGACAGCGCGGCAAGAATGGCTGCAGGGGAAAGGCGCCCACTAACAGCGGGCAGCCGAAGTACCTCGATGCCTGGATGCGGAACCACGGACGTATCCTTCGCGGTTACCAGCAGGCGACGAACACCGTCATCACAGAAGACCCTGGCCCCGCTGCTCAGCCGGCCCTTCGGGTCGATAACGACGCGTGCCGGCTGTGATCCGGCGACCCGCCGTACGTTCAATTGGGGGTCATCGGCTATTGCGGTACCGACGCCAATAACGACGGCATCGACCAATGCACGCAACCGATGCAAGTGGCTGAGACCCGCAGGGCCATTGATATATTTCGAATGACCCGATTCCGTCGCAATGCGGCCATCAAGCGATTGGCCAATCTGGCCGACCACCATGAGCTCATCGACGGTGCCTCGACCGAGTGGGCCAAAAATTTCGCGCCAGGGCTCAGGGAGAGGCTGGTCACCTGATCGGAAAATATTGCTAAACTCCAGCCACCGGTCGGACACTCCACTGCCGGCCTTACTATTGGTGTTATGGGGGAAATTTCTTAATGGCATGGCAGCTAAAAGCACGCCCAATGCGTTAGCACTAGATGCGGGCGCCATCAGGCTGGCACAAATCCGGCCTATTTGCGACCGGAATGGTTATATGATGCGCGGTGTTCTTACACTGGCGGGCATTTAAGAACGGAAAGTTTCGGAATGAATTCAGTACCCACTGGCGTAAGCCCGGTTTTATTTGGCAGCAAAGGACACATCAGCGTCAGCCGCGGCCTTGCCGAATTCCATGGCAAGCGGCCCGTTCTTATCACCGAACAAAATGAAACGCTGCTGGCCCTTCCGGTCGAAGGACTCGACCCACTCCGCCTGGCCGAATTCATGGCGCTTTGCGCGCCTCGCGTGCCGCGTCTGATCATCACGGCACGACGCGCGCTCGCGCTTGGTCTTGACGCACGAACGCCGATTGCGCTGCGCCTCAGGCCAGAAGAGGACGCACACTCGATTATGTCGCTTGTCGGCGACGCGGCTTGCGATCGCATCCCCGAGGCTAAACCGGTTGGCCGGGCCGCCGCAGCAGCTATCCAGCTGGTCAAGTTATCGCAAGGCTTGCCCGCAGTGCTTGCGGCAGAGGTGCCTTTAGACGCAATCCCCCGCGAGGCCGACATCATCACGGTCGAGGCCGAAGCGGTTGAACATTTTGCCGAACAGGCGATCCGATCGTTAACGCTGGCAAGTGAAGCCTCGGTGCCGCTGGATTCCGGTACGCAGGCCCGGTTTGTCGTTTTTCGTGATGCGATTGGCGGCAGCTCCACCGCAATCATCGTCGGAAAGCCCGATTTTTCGAATGCTGTTCCCGTGCGGCTCCACTCCGCTTGCTTAACCGGCGATGTGTTCGGCTCGCGGCGTTGCGACTGTGGCGACCAGCTTCAGCTGGCGATGTCGCGGCTCGAAGATCTCGGTGGCGGCGTCGTTCTTTATCTCGCGCAGGAAGGGCGTGGTCTTGGTCTAGCCAACAAGATGCGTACTTACCAGCTGCAGGACAACGGCCTCGACACCGTCGACGCCAACACAACGCTTGGCTTCGATGACGATGAACGCGACTACGGTATCGCCGCGCGCATGTTACAAATGCTCAATTGCACCCGGATTGTTCTTCTCACCAACAATCCCGCCAAGCTCGACGGTCTGGCCAAGGCCGGCATCGAAATCGCAAGCCGCATGCCGCTTGAGGCACCTATCAATGCCGACAATCGGCGCTATTTGACCGCGAAGGCGGCCCGCGCAGGCCACCGCCTCGATCATCTTATGGCTTCGCTCGCCGAACCCTCATAGACAAATCAGGGCTGGCATCCCCCCTGGCAACAATGCACGGCGCTGATATCGTCATTGCGGGCGCCGCCCGTTGCGGCACGAAGGGCTGACACCGGCCATGCCAAAAGATGTGCCGAATCGATCCATCGGCGAACTCACGTTCCTGGATATTTCAAAGCGCTTGCGCGCAAACTCGATCCTTTGCCTGCCGATCGGTTCGATCGAGCAACATGGCCCGCACTTGCCGCTCAACACCGACGTTGTGTTGGCTGAAGAATTTGCCCGCCGCATCATGGCCCGATGGGGCGAAACCTATGATCTGTGGCGGTTGCCCACGCTGTCTGTCAGCCTCGCGCGCGAGCATGAATGGGCGCCGGGCACGCTGTCGCTATCGATCCAGGGCATGACAACACTTGTACGCGACCTCGGACGCGAAATCGCTCGCAGCCTGCCCGCGCGCAATCTTGCGGTCATCAATGGTCATGGCGGCAACCGGGGAATACTGGAAGCACTCGCCCAAGACTTGCGTGGCGACTTCGGACTCAATGTCTGCATTTTGCACCCAGCCGCGTGGGCGGATATCAACGCAGCATCCGCAGCACCAGAGATTCATGGCGGCAAGAATGAAACCTCAATGATGTTGGCAGCCGCGCCACACCTCGTGCACACCGAGCAGATCGCGCAATTGCGAGCGTCGCCTCGCGTAGATGACGTGCACACAACGATTCTCGACCAAGCCGTGACATGGCCGTGGACAACGGACGAGAAAGGCATCGCCGACACGGGGGTCATTGGTGATGCAAAGGCTGCTTCGGCGGAATTCGGTGAGCGATTGCTGAAAATGATCGCAGAGTCGGCCGGCAACGTTTTCAAGCAGCTCTTGGAACGCCAGTGTCTTTCGCCCGGCTAGAAGTTATGCAGGCTGCGCCGCGATCTTCTATCCGTCGCGAGAGCGATATTCTGCGCGTGTTGGTCATAAGCGCCGGCCTCTGTTGGTCGGTGCTTTTTGTCTATATCGCACTTCGCTATGAACTGCAGCTTTATGCCGACGGCGCGATGTTTTCCTACGCGGTCGCGGTCCAGGATGTCTGGGCGTTCCACTGGCACAATATCGCCAGCCGGATGTCGGTTTTTTTCCTCTCGCTCTGGCCCGCCGAAATCTACGTCGGCCTGACCGCAAATCCGGCAGGCGGCATTTTTGTTTACGGCTTCCTTTTTTATATCGCGCCGCTCGCTGGTCTCGTTGGGACATACTTGGCTGATCGATCCCGCGGCCGGATCATTTTCGCCTACGCTTGCGCGTCCACCGCCCTGCTCTGCCCGCTGGTGTTCGGCTTTCCAACCGAAATGTGGATGGCACACGCGTTGTTCTGGCCGACACTCGCAGTTGGCCACTACGCGCGCCAGGGCGTACCCGGAACAGCCCTCCTCTCGATCTTGATGGCTGCGCTGATCTTTTCGCACGCGGGCGGTGCGGCCTTGGCATTCGCCATTGTTGTGACGATCGCGCTCCATGGTTTGCGCCATCCCCTTTTTCTTCGCGGAGCAAGCGTGCTGGTTGCCGTGCTGGCAATCTGGACGCTCGTGAAAATTATCTATCCTCCCGATGACTATTTTGCCGACGTGCTGGTACGCGCTGCATGGCACTTTTTCGACCCTGCCATTGTCGAGGTAAATCTGATCTTGTTGTTGATAGCGGTGCTTGCCGGATACGGCATCGTTTTCTTCGTGCTTTCGCGAATTGTGGGAGAAAGAACTGCGCTGCTCACGGCTATAGTGATTACCGTGGTCGCCTTGTTTGTCTATTGGCTATGGTGCGACCGCTGGATTCATGCAAGCAACAGGTACTATCTCCGCACATTGCTGGTCGTCATCACACCGGCTTTCGGTCTGCTTGCGGCGCTTTTTGCAATGCGCGCGGACGGATCGCCGCCGGCGGAGGCGGGCGCGCTACGAAATGTGTGGCTTCTGGGGAGCGGGACAGCCGCCCGTGCATTTACCGGCGCCTTCGCTCTGGTGATGTTCGTCCATATCGCGCAGACCGCAATGTTCGTAACGGATTGGACAATCTACAAGGCTGCAGTCAGAGCGCTGGCGACGGGCGATGCCTCTGATCCTGACCTCGGTGATCCGCGTTTCGTGTCTTCACAGCGGATTGCGCCCGATCTGAATCAGCTGACCTGGTTCTCAACGATCGAATATTTATCGGTAATTGTCGCGAACTTCACGCCTGCGCGACTCGTTGTCGATCCGGAGGGCAATTATTTCTGGCTGACCTGCAAAACGGCCACCGAAAACTTCCAAGCGCCACGGTCGGTCCCCGCGCCGGCGCGAGATCTCGTCAGAATTTACTCTTGTCTGCATCGCTGACGCTTAGTTCTGACTCGCTGTCGACGTCACCAAGACCAATCCATTTTTTTTCGATGACGCTGCGATAGCAGGCTTCGGCCAATTGCACATCGCGAATGCCAGCCTTGAGGTCGCTGATCATCGGCGTGTCGTTTACGACGTGATTTATGAAGCGCTCCCACCCGACGCGATAAGGGTTGGTAGAGACGATTGCGCCGGAAACTTCGTTCCAATCTTTTCGGTAGTCGAACCCGATATCGGCCGTAGGATTAATATGGCGAACATCCGGTGTGGCGCTTGCACTTTGAGCCCAGCAGCGGTGCAAGCCGGCAATTGCCGATCCGCCGGTCCCGTCAACCTGAAACGTCAGAAGATCGTCGCGGCGCACCCGCGTTGCCCACGAGCAGGCGATCGTGCCGAGGGCACCGCTTTCCAATTCAACCAAGGTAAACGAGGTGTCGTCGACGTCGACGTCGTAGCGGGCGCCGTTCTCATCCGCGCGTTTCGGAATAGCGGTGGCGGTTGCGGCCACGACCCGACGGATAGGACCGAGGATACTTTCGATGACATAGCGCCAGTGCGGATACATATCCAAGGTCAGGCCACCACCGCCGCCGCTTCGCTGATAGTTCCAGCTTGGCCGTTGACTCTCGCGTTCAATGCCATCGAACACCCACCAGCCGAAATCGAGGCGAAATCCGGTGACGCGACCAAAAAACTCTTGTTCAGCAAGCCGACCGAGTTTCTGTAACCCGGGAAGAAAGAGCTTATCTTCAACCGCCCCGTGCTTGAGTTTTTGCGAACGAGCCGCCCTCAAAAGAGAAATGCCCTCTGCCACGGTCGGCGCCACTGGCTTCTCGCTGTAAATATGCTTGCCGGCAGCGATCGCCTTTGTGAGCACCGAAACCCGCTGTTTCGTTGCCGCCGCGTCGAAAAATACGGAAAACCCAGTATCCGACAGCGCCTCATCGATGTTCGTTGTCCAGCGGTCGATGCCGTATGTGCGCGCGAGCTCGGCGAGCCGTCCGGCATCGCGGCCAGTTAGGAGCAACCGTGGCATTATGCGATCACGGCCAACCGCCAGCCCGCCCTCCGCGCGGAATGGCAGCAGCGCATTTTCCAGATGTTGTGTCGACGCAATGCGCCCGGTCGCGCCATTGACGATGACACCGATTTCCTTGGCTGCCAAAACTTGACCCTCCTGCCCGCCTTTCTATCATGCCGCGCCGACGCCAGTATCGTAGGCGAGGCCGTACGGTGACAATGCCATGCCCCGCCACATCGTTTGTCTGACGTTCGATTTCGATACTCAGTCCGGTTTTATCGCGCGCGGAATGACGACGCCGACCCCATTGTCGCGCGGTGAATTTGGAGCGATGGCTTCGCGCCGGATTCTCGACTTTCTTGCGTCGCGCAATATCAAAGCGACCTGGTTCATCCCGGGCTTTACGATCGAGAGCTGGCCGCGTGAATGTGATGCCGTGGTCGGGGCCGGACACGAGGTTGCACACCACAGCTGGGCACACGTTCCGCCGGCGACACAGACCCGCGATCAAGAAGAAGCAGATCTGGTGCGCGCCAATGAAGCCATCTCACGCTTGACCGGAAGGAAGGCGCGCGGTTACCGCTCACCGTCTTGGGATTTTAGCGAACACACCGTCGATCTTTTGCTGGCCCACGGTTTTCATTACGACTCCAGCCTGATGGGCTCCGACTATCGTCCCTATCGCGCCCGGCGCGGAGACGTCGCCAAACTCGGCGAGCGGTTTCACTTCGGAGAGGAATCGGCGCTCATCGAAATGCCCATCAGCTGGTCGCTCGATGATTATCCGCACTTTGAGTTCGTCCGCACGGAGTCGATGATCCTCGCCGGATTACAGCCGGCACGCGCGGTCATGCAAAGCTGGCTGGACGAGTACCTCTACATGAAAAAGACCATCGACTGGGGGATTCTGACGTACACCATGCATCCTTACGTCATCGGAAGGGGCTATCGCATGCTGGCGCTAGAGGACATGGTCGACAAGCTTGCGAAAGAAGGCGCGGTTTTCATGACAATGGAAGATGCCGCGCGCGAAGCCGAAAGATACTTAACTTCAACGAAGCGATAGACCTCTCACGCAGTGCCGCACCAGTCGCGAATGATCGTCGAATAAAGTTCGGTCGCCTGCTCGATACGCGATACGAGGCAATATTCATCGGTCTGGTGAGCGAGTTCCAATTCTCCAGGACCGATGATCGCGGTCGGCGGCGCGCCTAGTGCGGGCGTCAAGACGGAGGCGTCTGTAAAATACGGTGCCGCACCAATTTCGTCACTCACGCCCGCGATTTCGCGAGCAGCGCGAAAGACGTTACTGATCCACGTGTCGTCCGGGTTGGTCCACACGCTCTGCGCATCAAGCTTCGTGCCGAGCACAACGTCGTCTCCAAGGTAGCTCGTAAGCTGTTTGCGGATCTGCGCGTGGTTTTGACCGGGAATTGTGCGGATATCGATGCCTATGACGGCCCGGTCGGGAACCGAATTGATGTTAAGGCCGCCGCTGATTGTACCCACGTTCAGCGTCGGGCCTCCGAGCACGGCGTGACGCGCAACGTTGAAATCAAAGTCCTGCAAGGCCGTAACCGCGCGGGCCGCCTTGTAGACCGCGTTGACACCCTTCTCCGGCATCGAGCCGTGCGCCGTGAGTCCCTTGGTCACTGCCTCGAGCCAAAGCGCGCCTTTATGGCCGACGAGCGGCCGGTTGCCGGTCGGTTCCGCCACGACGAGAGCACCGACGTTCGGGAGCGCCTTTGACTCGTGCACGAGTGCGGCCGCACCGGTGCAGCCGGTTTCCTCTCCGGCCGTGATAACCAGCACCACGCCCGGCGTCAGCGCTAGTTTGGTCGAGAGGTTCAAACAGGCTGTGACAAACGCTGCGACGCCACTTTTCATGTCGGACGACCCGCGCCCATAGAGCTTTCCGTCCACGATCTCACCGCCCAACGGATCGACAGACCAAGGCTGTGCACCGAGCGGCACCGTATCGATGTGGCCGGTGAACCCGAGCGGTAGTTTTCCGGAAGTTCCGCCGATACGGGCGACAATCTGCGCTCGACCTTCGCCGAACGGGACAACTTCGACTGCGAAGCCTGCGCCCTTCAGCAGAGTCGCAAGCCGCTCGGCACAGGCCCGCTCGGCACCGGGCGGATTGATCGTATTGAAACGGACGAGCTCCTGCGTCAATTCGACTGAAGATGTCATGGCTTAACCGAAATAGGCGTCCCGCACTTCCGGCTGTGCCGCCAGTTCGGCCGGAGCGCCGCTCGCAGCGACGCGTCCTTTCGATAGCACGAATCCAAAGTGCGAGATCGCAAGCGTCTGATGCACGTTTTGTTCGACCAGAAGGATGGTGATGCCGCGTTCATTGATCGTTCGAATGATATTGAAGTTCTCTTTCACTAGCCGCGGCGAAAGCCCGAGCGACGGCTCATCGATAAGGAGCAGCTTGGGCGCGCACATTAATCCGCGCCCGATCGATATCATCGCCTGCTCGCCGCCCGACATTGTACCGGCAAGTTGCGTGCGACGCTCGGCAAGGCGCGGGAAGATCTGGAGAATCTCGGCAAGACGTGCCCGCGTCGCCTTATCTGACCGCTCCTGATACGCGCCAACCCGCAAATTTTCCTCGACGGTGAGCTTGGGGAACACTTTGCGTCCCTCAGGAATGCAGGCGATGCCGGCCGCGACGATCCTATGCGTCGGCAGATGCGTGATATCGGCGCCGTCGAATACGATGCGGCCGGCGCGTGGCGGCGTCAATCCGAGGATCGAACGTACAAGCGTCGTTTTGCCAGAACCATTTGAGCCAAGCAGGCAGGTGATACGTCCCGTCTCCACCCTGAGGGACACGCCTTGCAGCACATCGGCCTTGTCATAGGCGGTGTAGACGTCATCGATTTCGAGAACACCCGCCATCACGCAGCTCCGAGATAGGCTTCCTGGACCTGCGCATCGGCAGCGACGGCGCGGTACGGGCCTTCGGCAATCTTCCGTCCGAAATTGAGCACGACGCAACGGTCGGTAATACGCTCGATCACGCCCATCTCATGCTCGACGATGATGATCGTAAGATCCTTGTTGCGCGCACGGACAAGCAGGATGTCATTCATGAGTTCCGCCGTTTCGTCGTGCGTCATCCCGGCAGAGGGCTCGTCGAGGAGCAGCAGTTTTGGTGCGTTGATCAGCGCTCGGCAGATCTCGATCCGCCGGCGATCGATCATCGGAAGACCGGCGACGGGTTCGAACATGCGATCGGCCAGCCCGGGCTCGAACACCTCAACAAGTGCTCGCGCATCCGCGTAGCTGCGCTCGAACTCGCGTTTGAAGTCGCTGCGTTTTACCAGATTGAACCAAAGTCCCTGATTGAGGCGCTTGTGGTTGCCAATCATGATGTTGTCGAAAATCGACAACGGCAGCGACAGCCGAGATCGCTGGAAGGTCCGTGATATGCCGGCTTGATAGATGGCCCGCGCACTCGCATTCGTGACGTCCGAACCATCGAACGTAATGCGTCCGCCGTCGGCGGCGTAAATGCCCGTGATCACGTTAAAAAACGTGGTCTTGCCCGAACCATTAGGGCCGATGAGGCCCAGAATTTCATTTGGTGCCACCAGCAGATCGAGCCCATCGAGCGCCTGCACGCCGCCGAAGTGCTTGGACAGCCCCCGCGCTTCGAGCAAAGCGTTCATGGCCGCCACCCGGGAAAATAACGGCGCACGGGCCGCGGCAACAATCCTTCAGGCCGGAACAACAGAACCGCAATCACCATTAGCGCGTAAAGCAGGAACCGGTATTCCTGAATGGTCTGCAATTTCTCGGGCACGACCACGACGATGATGGTCGCGACCAAAAGGCCCCAGGGATTGCCTATTCCCCCGAGCAGAAGGATCGAGACCAGAATGAGCGAGTCGGCAAATGTGTAGTTGTTGGGCGCAACAAATCCGCCGACCATGCCGAACAACGCGCCGGCGGTGCCAATAAAGAAATTACCGATCAGGAAGGCCGTAATTTTCCAGCGTACGATATCGAGCCCGAAGCAGCTCGCCGCAGTCTCATCAAGCCGCAATGCGTCGAGGTTGAGCCCGATCCAGGAGCGCTCGAGCCGCCGTACGAGCACGAACGTCGCCACAAGCAGCAGCAGGCTCAGAACAAAATAGTTCATGTAGAATGACAACGAGACACGTCCGATGTCGATGTTGTCGTTGAACGACCAGCCAAGAATGCGCATGCCCTTGACCTGCATTCCCTGCGGGCCGCCGAGCACGTCATTGACTTCGAGAAACGTCTTGAAAAGGAGAGCAAAGGCGATCGTCACCACCGCGGCATAGTGCCCGCGGGTCCGCAGCACCGGCAGCAGCAACAGCGACCCCGCCAGGGCCGCCAGCACGCCTCCGATCAACAGAACGAGAAGGTGAGGCAACGCAGTGTGTGTGTTCAGGACCGCTGAAGTATAGGCACCGATCCCGAAGAACGACGCGCCGGCAAAATTGAGCACGCCGGCATAGCCGAATTGAATGTTCAGGCCGAGTGTCGCCACCGAATACAGCAGCACGGTGATGACCAGCAGAAGCACAAAGTGATTGTCATGGAAAATTGCCCCGACAACGCACGCGGCGGCGACCGCACAGATCGCCAGGCTGTCCTCGTGATCGGTGAACGATGCGCTCACATTCTCAAGCAGGCCGAACCAGGCGGCGGCGAGCACGGCGACAATTCCGATGGCGAGCAATATGATGATCAGACTCTGCTTTTCAGCGGCCAGCAACGCAACGACATAGGCGGTGGCAATTGCAAGAGCCGCCACACCCGGCCACAGCGCTGCATGTCCCTTCCCCGCCATCGACCTAGACTCGCTCGCTGATTTTTTCGCGGATCAGACCGGTCGGCCGCCAGGCCATGATCGCGATGACGACGGCAAACGCGAAAACGTCCTTGTAGGCGCTGGCAAACGGAAGCATCACGGTGCCGATCGTCTGCAGACCTGCGAACAGAAACCCGCCCAGAATCGCCCCATAGATGCTGCCGAGGCCGCCGATGATGGCAGCGGCAAACCCGACCACGCCGAGGTAGAGACCAATTCCGAAATTGATCTCGTTGTAATACAGCCCGTTCATGACACCTGCGAAAGCGGCCAGTCCGGAGCCAAGGGCGAAGGTCACCAGAACGATCGCGGTGAAATTGATGCCCATCGTACGTGCGGTCTCCTCGTCCTGCGCAACAGCGCGGATGGCGAGACCGAGTTTCGTGCGATTAAGCAAGTATTGAATGCCGACGATCACCAAAACACCGGCGGCCAGCATCAGGACATTGTCGACGCGCAAATTGAAATCGCCAAAATCAAAGGAAGTGCGCGGAAGCAACGCCGGAAACGGCTTTGGATTGGCACCCTGCGGGTAGAAGAGCCGCACGCATTCCCGCAGCACGGTGCCCAACATGAGCGTTATCAGAAGCGTGTTAAGGGCCGGCGCCGAGCGCAACGGCATGACGAGATAGCGCGCGATCGCCATGCCGAGAAGCGCCATCGCCAGCGTCGCCAGCACAAGCATGACGACAAGATTGAGCCAGTTGGAATTCAGGCCCAGCGTGTGCAGGCCAATGTAGGTCGCGAGCGCGGTAAAGGCCCCGACCGTCAGCACATCGCCATGCGAAAATTTGATGACGTCGAGCACACCAAAGAACAGCGTGAACCCGACTGCCACCAGCGCATACATCATGCCGAGCATCAGCCCGTTCATGACGTACTGAGCGAACAGGCCTGCGTCCATGTCCGAAGATCTTGCGCAGCGTCAAGGAGAACGGAGCCGCTTACATGGCGGCTCCGCTCGGATCAGTCTACTTTTGCCCGGGCAGCTTACGCTTCCCGCTGGCATACTCACTGTCGTCCCATTCGACGAATTTTCCATCCTGCACTACGTATTTCGTGATGACAGCCACGGTATTTTGACCGTGATCGTCGAACGTGATCTTTCCTACGATCGAGTCACGATCCTTCACGTTTGCCAGATCCGCGATGACCTTCTTGCGGTCGGGCCCGACTTTCTCGATCGTATCCAGGATCATATTCATCGCGGCATAAGCGAAAGCACCATAGGCTTCCGGCGGGTTGTCGTATTTCTGCGCGTTATATTTTTCCATGAAGAACTTGCCGCCGGGGAGTTTCTCGGTCGGTGCACCTTCACGGAAGGCCAATGACCCTTCGGCAAGCGGACCTAGTCCCTGGATATAAGCGTCCGAGACGATACCGGATGTGCCGTCGAACAGGGCTTTAATGCCAAGCTTGTCCATCTGCGAGCGGATGCGCACGCCGATAGGGGTCAAGCCACCGAAATAGATGACGTCCGGGTTGAGAGCCTTGATCTTGGTGAGCTCGGCGGTGAAGTCCTGCTGGTCTGCAGTGACACCGAACGTACCGACAATCTTGGCCTTGCCGATTTTTGCGAGCGCCTTGCTGAAATATTCATTGTGGCCCTTGCCGTAGTCGGTCGTGTCGTGGATCACGGCTACGGTCTTATAACCAAGCTTTGAAATCAGATCGGCATTGGCATCGTTCTGGTTGATCATCGTGCCGTTGACGCGATGAATCTCGTCATACTTATTGCGATAGGTAATGTCGGGAAGCACCGCGCCCCAGACGATCACCGGAAAACCGAACTTGTGGTAGGTGTCGACGGTCGCGATTGCAGTTGCCGAGCAATAATGCGTTGCGCCGGCGATAATATCCTTGTCGGCCGCCATCTTGGTCGCAACCTGCACCGCGACGTTCGGCTTGCACTCGTCATCGAGCACGACCATTTCGTATTCGTATTTTGATTTCGCGTCGGCATTGCGCAGCCGAACCGCAAGATCGGCCGAGTTTCGGCCGCCAATGCCGTTGACCGAAACACCGCCGGTGAGTGGGCCGATGAATCCGACCTTCACCTTGTCCTTTGCGTCCGCGCTCACCGCGGCAGCGCCAAGGATGAGTGCTGCGATGCCCAATGCTGCAAATTTTGGGGTTTTACTCATACGCCCTCCCTTACCGATCTGACGTGTTTGGACCGTTTTCTGCAGTTGCGGTCATAGTCGCGCGGCGGGAGTACCACGGCAAGGCCTGTCTTCACGGGCGCAATGAAGTTTTGGCAGCCGCCATCGCAAATTGGCCTGAAGCGACATTTCATCGCTTTTTGTTCGGTACGCGGCGGATTCTCGCTGGGTAAGACCCCAAGCCAATCAGGCTCGTAAATTTGTTTTGTCGCCGTGCCGCTTGATGGGCCAGCCCTCCTTAAGGAACGCCCCTTTAGTTTTCACCTTGGCCGAATGGGCAAATAATTTTCCATGGCCGATAAATCCTCGGAACACATCGCCGTGCGATATGCGCCCGTCTGCTCCTGCAACCAGGAGCCGATGAAAATTGCGTCCGTCTCACCCAAGGTCGGGCCGCTTGCCGAACTGTGGAGGTTTCGATGTCACCAGTGCGGCCACGTCGAGACGATCGAAGCAAGGAAAGGGGCTCGCTAATGTCTATGCAAACTGGTCAAGACCATAGCGGCTTTTTCTGCAGCGCTGCCGGCCAGACGACCCTGCTGCTGTTGGGCTCGGCCATCGTGCTTGCCGTGGGTTGGGTCTACGTCTGGTGACGCGGCTGCCGCTGCCTGGCGTTTTGCGGCCGTATCGAATGCGTGCATCCAAAATTCACACATGTGATGCTTGACACATCATTATAGAGATATAAAACATTACTACTCATATCTCTAACGCCTTACGTCACTTAGCTCGCATGATTACCGCAGGGCAACTACGGGCCGCACGAGCGCTGCTCGGCATCGACCAGCGCAAGCTGGCTGAGCGCTCAGGTCTTTCGTTACCAACAATCCAGCGCATGGAAGCCTCGGGCGGGGTCGTCCGGGGCAATGTCGATTCACTCATGAAGCTGGTCGACGCACTTGCCGCAGATGGCATTGAACTGATCGGCGACGGCGCGACGAGCGCCGCAGGCGGTCGCGGAGTGCGGCTTAAGGGGACATCGCCATGACGGCCGCTTATGCGCTCTATTGCGTGGCGGCTCTTTTGGCCCTCGCACCAATTGCGGTCGCCATCGGAGCCTCATCGCGCGGCAATGCGTTGGTCTATGGCACGAGCCTCGTCCTGTCCTTGATATTGACCGTGCTGGCGCTCCTGGCTCTGTTCGATCACGCGAGCGCGCCCGGCATTATTTTGCCGCTCGGGCTGCCCTGGCTGGGTGCGCATTTTCGTATTGATGCCTTGTCCGCATTCTTCCTCGTGGTCGTCAACACCGGCGGCGCGGCCGCGAGCCTGTTTGCGATCGGCTATGGACGGCACGAGCATGCGCCCGAACGTGTGTTGCCGTTTTATCCCGCCTATCTGGCGGCAATGAATCTTGTCGTCCTTTCCGCTGACGCCTTCAGCTTTCTGGTGTCATGGGAATTCATGTCGCTCTCGTCGTGGGCACTGGTCGTTTCGCATCACCGGGAACGGGAAAACCTGCATGCCGGCTATGTGTATCTGTTGATGGCGAGCTTCGGTACGCTTGCGTTGCTGCTCGCTTTCGGCCTGCTCGCGGGAGCGAATGGCGACTACGCCTTTGAAGCGATCCGCGCGTCACATCCATCAGCCACACTTGCGGCACTCGTGCTGATCCTGGCAGTGGTCGGCGCCGGCTCCAAGGCCGGCGTCGTTCCCTTGCATGCGTGGCTGCCGCTCGCGCACCCCGCAGCGCCAAGCCATGTCTCCGCTCTGATGAGCGGCGTGATGACCAAGGTCGCCGTCTACGGCTTTGTACGGATCGTGTTCGACCTGCTTGGCCCTCCGGATTGGTGGTGGAGCATGGTGGTCCTCGCCGTTGGCGGCGTGACCGCAGTCATGGGCGTTCTCTACGCCCTGATGCAACACGATCTCAAACGCCTGCTCGCCTATCATACGGTGGAGAACATCGGCATCATCTATATCGGACTGGGACTGGGGCTTGCCTTCAAGGCGCACGGCATGCAATTTGCCGCCGCACTGGCGCTCACCGCTGGCCTACTCCACGTGTTCAACCATTCCGTCTTTAAAAGTCTCCTCTTTTTCGGCGCCGGCGCCGTGCTCAATTCAACCGGCGAACGCGACATGGAGCATCTCGGCGGGCTGATCCATCGCATGCCGCAGACGGCCTTCGTGTTTCTTGTTGGCTGCGTCGCGATCTCGGCACTGCCGCCGCTCAACGGCTTCGTCTCTGAATGGCTGACATTCCAGGCCATTTTGCTCAGTCCGCAGCTTCCATCGTGGGGCCTGAAATTCCTCGTTCCGGCCGTCGGTGCGCTGCTGGCACTCTCGGCCGCACTCGCCGCTGCCTGTTTCGTGAAAGCTTTCGGAATAAGTTTCCTGGGACGTCCCCGCACCCCCGCTGCGGCAGACGCGCGTGAAACCGACAGCAATTCGCTTGCCGCGATGTTCTTTCTGGCCGCGCTGTGCTTGGTGGCCGGAATCCTGCCCGGCATCTTTATCGATGCGCTCGCGCCCGTAACCAGCGCGCTCGTCGGCGAGAGCATGCCGCGGCAGACCGGGCTTGATTGGCTGACCATCGTCCCGATCGCTGAAAGCCGCAGCTCGTACAACGGTCTGTTAGTCTTCCTCTTTGTGACGTTCTCCGGCTCGATCGCCGCCTTTGCCATACATCGGTTGGCTTCCGACAAGCTGCGGCGCGGACCCGCCTGGGACTGCGGCTATCCGAATCCAAGCCCCGTGACGCAATACACGGCGTCCAGCTTCGCCCAGCCGATCCGCCGCGTTTACGGCGCGACCGTGTTTCGCGCGCGCGAAATCGGTGAAATGCCGCCTCCGGGATCAACCGCTCCGGCGCGGCTCACGGTCCAGTTACGCGATCTGATCTGGGACGGCGCTTATGCGCCGATCGGCGCCTTTGTCGGTTACGCCACCGAACGGCTCAATGTCCTGCAATTCCTCACGATCCGCCGCTATCTCACCTTGGTTTTCGCGGCGCTTGTGCTGCTCCTGCTGGTGCTTGCGATATGGCCCTGATCCGGGATTTTGCATTTCAAGGCGTGCAGATGCTGCTCGTGCTGCTGCTGTCGCCACTGCTGACGGGCTTCGTCCGCCGGATGAAAGCGCGCCTTTTGCGCAGGCAGGGACCGCCGCTGTTGCAGCCCTACCGTGACCTCGTCCGGCTGATGCGGAAAGAGGTGGTGCTTGCCGACAGTGCATCCTGGCTGTTTCGTGTCATTCCCTACATCGTGTTTGCAGGCACGTGGGTCGCGGCATCGCTGGTGCCGACGTTCCGTGGCGGACTACTGTTCTCATGGTCGGCCGACCTGATCGCCTTGATCGCCCTGCTCGGCAGCGCACGGTTTTTCCTCGCGCTCGCCGGCCTCGACGTCGGCACCAGTTTCGGCGGCATCGGCTCCAGCCGCGAAGTCATGATCGCATCGCTCGCCGAGCCGGCGATGCTGATGATCATGTTCACGCTAGCGCTCATCGCAGGTTCCACCCAGCTTTCCACGATGGCCGCCTATATGGCGTCAGGCGAAGTCGGGTTGCGCGTTTCGCTCGGTCTTGCATTGCTTGCATTGATCATGGTGGCGATCGCGGAGAATGCGCGCATTCCGATCGACAATCCGGCCACTCACCTTGAACTCACGATGGTGCATGAGGCGATGGTCCTCGAATATTCCGGCCGTCACCTCGCGCTGATTGATCTCGCTTCCGAACTCAAGTTGCTGCTCTACCTGTCGGTCATCGGCTGCCTGTTCACGCCGTGGGGCCTTGCGGAACCCAATGCCGGCGCCGCGACAATAGCCATAAGCATCGCGACCTACATCGCCAAGCTCGCGGCAAGTGGCATCCTGCTGGCGGTATTCGAGACGTCGATTGCGAAGATGCGCGTGTTCCGGGTGCCCGAATTCCTCGGCGCGGCCTTGATGCTCGCGCTGCTCGCAACGTTGCTGCGATTCGTATCGGGGAGCTTCTGATGCAGGGGCTGCAATTCGATGTCGCTCATCTGCTCGCGGGTTCGCTCCTGCTTTTGAGTTTCATGCAACTCTACCAAGACCGCCTTTACGCATTGCTCAACGTGTTCGCGTTGCACGCGCTGGTGTTAGCCACGTCGGTCGCCTGGCAGGCGTTCGTCCAGGGCGCCCCCCACCTTTACCTCACCGCGGTGATCGCGCTGGTGTTCAAAGCAATTATTATTCCGGTCGCGCTGCACCGAATCATTGTCCGGCTTGGCATTCATCGCGAGATCGAAACCGTTGTCGGCATTGGCCCCGCGATGCTGCTCGGCATGGGCCTGGTCGCTCTTTCAATGGTGGTGATGTTGCGGGTCACGGCAGAGGCCGATCCCCTGGCGCGCGAAGACCTCGCTTTCGCGCTTTCGGTTGTTCTGCTCGGCCTGCTAATGATGGTGACGCGCCGAAATGCCGTGAGTCAGGTGATCGGCTTCATGTCCCTGGAGAATGGTCTCGTCTTGGCGGCTACCGGCGCCAAGGGCATGCCGCTGGTGGTCGAGATCAGCGTTGCATTCTCGGTGCTGATTGCCTTCATCGTCATCGGCATCTTCCTGTTCCGGATTCGCGAACGATTTGACACGGTCGATGTGCAGGCGCTCGACCGCTTTCGGGGAGAGCGGCGATGACCCTCGACGCCCTCGCCGGCGTTTTGCTGATACCGGCAGTCGCTGCGGTGCTGCTTGCGGTGCTGCCCGGGTACCGGCTGACGGCGCGACTCAATGTGCTCGCGACACTGCTTACGTTCTTGACCGCGGCGTCGTTGTTTGTGGTCGAGCCGAAATCCGGCTCGTACCTGCTGGTCGACGACCTCAACAAGGTGTTCATCGTGCTGACCACGTTCGTTGGCTTCACGACCAGCGTGTTCAGCGCGAGCTATATCGCTCACGAAATCGAGACCGGCCGGCTGACGCCGACATTCGTGCGTTTTTATCACGCCATGTACCAGGCGCTAATGTTCGCCATGAACCTCGCTTTGATCGCCAACAATATCGGCCTGATGTGGGTTGCGATCGAGATGGCGACACTGACAACCGTTCTGATGGTCGGAATTTATCGTACCCACGAAGCGCTGGAAGCAGCATGGAAGTACTTCATCCTCGGCAGCGTCGGCATCGCTCTCGCGCTCTTCGGCACCATCTTGGTCTACATGGCGGCGCGGCCGGTGATCGGCGAAGGCCTCGATGCGATGGTGTGGACGGTGCTGATCACTCGCGCCGCCAAATTCGACCCGGCGCTGCTCAATGTCGCTTTCGTGTTCCTGCTGCTCGGCTACGGTACCAAGGTCGGTTTGGCGCCGTTGCACGCCTGGTTGCCGGACGCGCATGCGGAAGGTCCGACGCCGATTTCGGCCGTGCTCTCCGGGCTGCTGCTCAATGTCGCGCTCTACGCGCTGTTGCGATTCAAGATGCTGCTTGCGTTGAATCCGGCCGCAATCGCCCCGGGTCCATTGATGGTCGTCATGGGCCTGATTTCATGCGTGTTCGCCGCGTTCATGCTGTACCGCCGGCGCGATATCAAGCGCATGTTCGCCTACTCCTCGATTGAGCACATGGGCATCATCGTGTTCGCCTTCGGAATGGGCGGAGCGCTCGCAAATTTCGCCGGCTTGCTGCACATGACAATGCATTCGCTGACGAAGTCAGCCATTTTCTTCGCGGTCGGTCATATTGCGCAGGTCAAAGGCACGCAGAAGATCGCCGATATGGGCGGATTGACCGTGACACACCCTGTGCTCGGCTGGGGACTCGTGCTCGGCGTGGTGGCCATCGCCGGGCTGCCGCCGCTCGGAATCTTCATGAGCGAATTCCTTGTGGTGAGCTCGACTTTCGCGCGCGAGCCCTGGCTTGCGACCATTCTCGCCGTCGGGATTCTGGTTGCGCTCGGCGGACTGTTTCTGCGGCTCAACACGATTGTCTTTGGCGAGCCGCGGGGCCCAAGCGGTCCGGCCGAAGCGTCATACGTGCCGATGTTTGCCCATCTGGCGCTCGTGTTCATGGCCGGCATCTATATGCCGCCCGCGTTGGTCACCGGCTTTCAGAACGTGGCACGGCTGTTGGGATAGCGCGATGTCTCTGCTCAACAGCATTTCAAGCGAGGAACCGGTTGAGCAGCACCGGCCGTGGCCGCGCACACGCGTAAAGGACGATGGCTGGCTTCAGGCGATCGATGAGCTGGCGAATGGCACGTGCACCTTGCTCGGCCTTTGGGCCGATGCACCGGACGTGCATATGGCGCTGCTCGAGGAAGCGTCGTCCGATCTCGCTGTAATTACCTACACGTGCAAGGCGGGGAAATATCCGAGCGTCGCCGCTCGTCACCCGCCCGCTGTCCGGCTGGAGCGCGCCATCCGAGATCTATTTGGCCTTGAAGCGGTCGATTCGCCCGATTCGCGCCCCTGGCTCGACCTCGGTTTCTGGAACGTGCGGCACCCGCTCGGCAAAAAGAGCCCGGCACGCAAGGCTGAGCCTTACAAATTCCTGCCGGCGGAAGGCGAGGGCTTGCACCAGATTCCTGTCGGCCCTGTCCACGCTGGAATCATTGAACCGGGGCATTTCAGATTCACCGCCAATGGTGAACATGTGGTGCGACTGGAGCAGCGTCTCGGCTGGGTGCACAAGGGAATAGAGTCGCTTATGGATGGCGCCGCGCTTGATGACGCGGCAAAGCTTGCAGCACGCACATCCGGCGACAGCACCGTAGCAATGTCTTTTGCGTTCGCGCAGGCCGCGGACGCCGCACTGCAAGTCAAGGTGCCGGCGCGCGCGACATACCTGCGCGGTTTGATGGCGGAGCTTGAACGTCTGGCCAACCATTTCGGCGACATCGGTGCGATCTGCAATGACGCATCCTTCTCGCTGCTGCATGCACAATGCGGAATTCTCCGGGAACGCACGCTGCGCGCGGCGGGGGCATCGTTCGGGCACCGACTGATGATGGATGTCATCGTGCCCGGCGGTGTCACGCGCGACATTGCACCGGAAGGCATTGCGCAAATTGAGGCTCTAATTGCCGAGGCCCGGCACGTGTTCCCGCGACTGGTCGAGCTCTACGACAACACCGCTTCGCTACAGGATCGCACGGTCACAACCGGCATCGTAAAGCCGGAGCTGGCGCGACAATTCGGGGCCGGCGGCTATGTCGGGCGCGCCTCCGGCCGCACGTTCGATGCGCGCCGCGTGTTTTCATATGCGCCTTACGATGAGCTTTCATTCGAGGTGCCTGTCCTCGATGCCGGTGATGTCAATGCCCGCGTCTGGATTCGCATCCGTGAGGTCGAGCAGAGCCTGTCCCTGGTCGAGCAAATACTAAGCGCTTTGCCCGGTGGCGCACTAAGAAGCACGCTCGACAAGGGCAAAGCATGTGAAGGTTTGGGAATCGCCGAGGCTTTTCGCGGCGACGTCCTGGTATGGCTTAGCCTCGATAAAAAAGGCGAGGTCTCGCGCTGTCACATACGCGACGCTTCGTGGTTCCAGTGGCCGCTGCTGGAAGCAGCCATCGAAGGCAATATCGTCGCCGACTTCCCGCTCTGCAATAAATCGTTCAATTGCTCGTATTCGGGGCACGATCTCTAATGCGTAGAACCCTGCTCGAAAGCCTTACGCACGGACCGCTCACCGAGCCCGCGCCTGCCCCCGATGAGGCTGCGCTCGCCGAGCTTGCGACACGCGTCGACCGCGCCGCGCGCGCCAAGCTTGGCCGCTCGCTGTCGATCCGCCAGGTTGATGCCGGCTCATGCAACGGCTGCGAGCTGGAAAT
>DATGDN010000086.1:0-3581 GCA_035310865.1 Pseudolabrys sp.
CGTGTGTGAGATGTTTCACCTGGCCCGGTTTCCCCCGGCAAGCCGGAACGCTCTGGTGCGATTATTTATACGGCGATTATGCAAAAGCGGTGCGCGAGACTAGAACTTGTCACATTTCAAAGCATTGATTGAATGCTCAGAGCCACGCCAGAAACGGCGGTACTTGCGAGCCGTATATACGATAATCCTGAATGGCACGAAATCCACCTGGAAAGACATACTTTAGGGAGGTTCCCCGATGGCTTTCTTCACCGTGAACGGCAAGCCCGTATCTGTCGATATGGATCCGAACACGCCGCTTCTTTGGGTGATCCGCGACGTTATCGGCCTCACTGGCACGAAATATGGTTGCGGGGCTGGCTTTTGCGGTTCCTGCACAGTGCACATTGACGGACGCGCGCAACGCTCCTGCCAGGTTCAGATTTCCGCAGCCGAAGGCGCCAATATTGTCACCATCGAGGGCCTGTCGCCGGATTCCTCGCATCCGCTGCAGAGAGCCTGGATAACTGAAGAGGTGCCCCAGTGCGGTTATTGCCAGTCGGGGCAGATCATGAAGGCGGCGGAATTGCTAGCGAGCAATCCGAAGCCGGCCCGACAACAAATCATTACCCACATGGATGGCAACATCTGCCGTTGCGGGACGTATAACCGGATTATCGCAGCTATCCAGCGTGCGGCGAGGGAGGCTAACCCATGACTGCGCCCCTCAAAGTTCCCGTTCTAACCCGACGCGGCGTACTTGCCGGCATTGGCGGAATGACCTTCTCCTTCGCATTTGGCACAGACGGCACGCGCATCCTGCCTGCCGCGCGCGCAGCCACAGGTCCGATCCCGCTGTCGCCATGGGTGCGCATCATGCCGGACGGTAACATCACTATCCTCACCGTGACCGAGATGGGACAGGGGTCTGGCACCTCGATCCCGCTGATGATCGCCGAAGAAATGGACGCCGACTGGGACAAGGTCGTGCTCGAATGGGCGCCATCGCAACCCGAACTTTATGGTTGGCCGGATCGCAGCGGCCAGCGCGTCATGACCATCACAGGAAGCCGCGCGGTCATGATGTACTGGGACGATCTGCGCACAGCTGGCGCCCAAGTCCGCAAGGTGCTCATCGCCAATGCGGCCGAGCACTGGGGCGTCGATCCTGCAACGCTCAAGACCGAGCCGAGCGTGGTCTTGGACCCCAAATCGGGCCGCCGGCTTGGCTATGGGGAGATCGCAGCCTTCGGGAACGTGCCGACAACACTGCCGAGCATCGACAAAAGCGAACTCAAAGCACGCAAGGACTTCCGCCTAATCGGCCGCTCGGTGCCACGTCGCGATCTTCCGCTAAAGGTAAACGGCTGCGCGCAATATTCAATCGACGTGCGATTACCGGGCATGGTCTACGCGAGCACGTTGCATTCGCCCGTCCACGGCAATTCGCCGGAAAGCTGGAATGACGCGGTGATCAAGGCGATGCCGGGCGTGCTCGGGACGGTAAAGCTACCGGGCGGTGTCGGCGTTGTAGCCGAGACATTTCCGCAAGCGATGGCGGCGCGCCGCGCGCTGCGCGTGAAGTGGAGCAAGAACAAAGTCGACGGCCTAGATTCTGCAAAAGCGTTGGAGAACTACGCCGCAATCCACGCCGATCCGGCGGCAGCGGTGAAAATCGTGGACGCCAGGGGCGACGTCGAAGCCGCCTTTGCCGGTGCTGCGAAGGTCTACAAGGCCGAATATCGCAGCGACTACACCTATCACGCGCAGATGGAGCCATTGAACGCCGTTGCGCGATTCAATGACGCCGGCGACAAGGTCGAGGTGTGGGATGGATCGCAGGATCTCGGCCGCAGCCGCGATCTCATCGCGAGAACACTCAAGTTGAAGCCCGACCAGGTCGACGTTCATCAATGCTATCTTGGCGGAGGTTTCGGGCGGCGTTCGCTCGCCGACTACGCCGTTGAAGCGGCACTGCTGGCACGAGAGGCGAAGCGTCCCGTCAAGCTGGTGTGGACGCGCGAGGAAGATCTGGCGCACGGCATGTTTCGCCCAATGGCCTTCCAGTGCCTGGGAGCATCCATTGATGCCTCGGGCAAAGTGGTCGGCTGGCGTCACTGCGCGGTCGGCGATGACGGCGGCGTCGGGCTAGTCGCGAGCGGCATGCGCACCTCGTCCTACTATGTGCTGCCGAACCAGCATCTCGAGCTGCGCAATGTGGACCAGGGCATACGCATCAAGCACTGGCGCGCGGTTGCTCACAATTTCAACCTGTTTGCAATCGAATCGATGGTCGACGAAATGGCAGCGGATCAGGGCGTCGATCCGGTCGAATTCCGGCTGCAACGCATGTCGATTACGCCGAAGGCGCGCCGCTGCGTCGAGACCGTCGCCAAAATGTCCGAGTGGGCTACCAACCGTCCAGAAGGCCGCGTGCTCGGCTTTGCGATGAGCGAGCGGTCGGGATCGCTCGGCGGGTGCGTGGTCGAGGCCTCGCTCGATCGCAGGATGGGCGCGATCCGCGTGCACAAGGTGTGGGTTGTCGCGGACGGCGGCATCATCGTGCAGCCGGGAGCCTCCAAGGCGAATGTCGAAAGCGGCATTGTGTATGGCCTGTCGTCGGCGCTACACGAACGCGTCACCGTTCGCGACGGCGTGGTCGAGCAGTCGAATTTCGGCGACTACAGTGTCATGCGGATGTCCGACATGCCGGAGGAGATGCACGTTTCCTTCATCGACAGCGACGGGCGTCCCACGGGTCTCGGCGAGATCAGCAACCCAGCCATAGCCCCTGCCATCGCTAGCGCGTTCCGCAGGCTGACCGGCAAGCGGCTCTACCACATGCCGTTCACGCGCGACCGCGTGCTCGCGGCATTGAAGGCGTGAGGCGATGACTCAACTGCTCCCACGCAGTTTAATGTACAAGATGGCCTCTTGTTCAACGCCGTAAAACCGGGGGACAAGGTTTCATTTAGTGCTGAAAACGTGAACGGCGTTATGACAATAAAGACGCTCACAAAACAATAATTGGCTTTCCAGTTGTGCTCGCCTGCTAGGGACAGCCGTCATTTTGGATCTGAGCAACGTCTGCATTTGGCCCTTAGCGGACATGCCCTTTTGCACCGCACATGTCCGCAGTGACGACGCCTAGCCGGACCGGGTCTCCGGCCATTTCGAAGACGATCGGAATGGTCGTGGTCGCAGCCTTTGCCGCAAGCGCCGCCGGAGTGCTGGCTGTGGCAATCACGGAGACCTGACGACGAACCAGATCGGTAGCAAGCGCCGGTAGCCGATCAACTCGATCCTCGGCCCAGCGATATTCAATAGCCACGTTTCGGCCTTCGACATAGCCAGATTCTTGGAGGCCTCGGCGGAATGCGGCCTCCCGGGACTCGTCAGGGGCTGTGAAGCTGAGAAATCCGACTACCGGCATCGCTGGCCGCTGCGCGCGCGCAGCAGGCGGCCACGTTGCCGCGACACTACCAATAAGACCGATAAACTCCCGTCGCTGCATGGCCGCTCCGGCACAACGCGCGTAGGACGAGCGAAGCATAGCACGGAAAGGGATGGGACTAAGTCCGCTTTGGGTCATAAGCGGACAT
>DATGDN010000087.1:0-3323 GCA_035310865.1 Pseudolabrys sp.
GGCGTCGGCACCGTCGAGTTCCTCTACGAAGACGGAAAGTTCTATTTCATCGAGATGAATACGCGCATTCAGGTGGAGCATCCGGTGACAGAGATGATCACCGATATCGACCTGATCTTCGAGCAGATTCGTGTTGCTGCCGGAAGCAACCTTTCAATCAGGCAAAGTGACGTAAAATTCCACGGACACGCGATCGAATGCCGCATCAATGCCGAGAACCCGGTGTCCTTCCGTCCTTCGCCCGGAAAGATACTGCACTATCACCCTCCTGGGGGACTCGGCGTGCGCGTCGATTCCGCCGTTTATCAAGGCTACAGCATTCCCCCTTATTACGATTCGCTTGTGGGCAAGCTGATCGTGCACGGAAAGACGCGCACAGAATGTCTGATGCGCCTCAAGCGGGCGCTCGATGAAGTCGTGGTGGACGGCATTGAAACGACGTTGCCGCTATTCCGTGCGCTGGTGCGCGAAAAAGATGTGATCGACGGAAACTACCACATCCACTGGCTAGAGCAGTTTTTGGCGCGCGGCGGAATGGAAGCCTAGGTGGTCGCGCCGCTCGCACCCGTGAGTCGCGTCAGCAACGCGCAGACATCGGCAGGATCGTAGGGCTTCGCTATGAATAGCGAGCGCGGCACCAGCGGGGCAATTTCGGAAAGCTTATAGCGGCCCGAGACGTAGACGATCGGCATCTCTGGCCGAAGATCGCGCGCACGTTCAGCCAGCTCTGCCCCCGTTCATGGTCCCGGGCAGATTGATATCCGTGACCAGAACATCGATCGGCGCCGGACTTGATGAAACGCAACGCTTCGTCCGCGTTCGTCACTTCATGCACGCTGAAGCCTGAGGCGTTCAGACAATCGGCGACCAGATTGCTGATCATGACTTCGTCTTCGACCAGCAAAACTGAAATCGCAGCCGTAGCCCGGCCCATGCATTCCCTCCCCGGCTCTTTATGTCCCCGCGTAGGCCGACGCGACAGGCGCTCAACATCCGGAAATTTGCTGCATTTATAGTGTGGAAAGCGTTAACGAAACTGCCTCTGGAGCCGCTGCGCCCTCGATATTGTTGCGTTACAGTAGGATCAAGCTCGTTACCTCGCCATGGCAAACCGCGAAAACACCTTCATCGAGATCACGCCGGACGTGCTGCTGAAGGCCTATGCCTGTGGAATTTTTCCAATGGCGGAGAGTGCCGATGACCCTGCGCTCTACTGGATCGAGCCGGACATGCGCGGGATCATTCCGCTTGAAGGGTTTCATCTTCCGGCTCGGCTCGCGCGCAGTGTCCGCTCAACGCACTGTACAGTCCATGTCGACCGCGATTTCGACGCGGTGATTGAAGGCTGTGCTGAACCCAAGCAAGACCGCGCGCGCACCTGGATCAACATGCGCATCCGCCGCATCTACCGATCACTGTTCGACCGCGGCCATTGCCACACGGTTGAGGTTTACGTCGGCAGCGATCTCATTGGCGGGCTATACGGTGTGTCGCTTGGCCGTGCTTTCTTCGGTGAGAGCATGTTCCATCGCGCGCGCGACGCTTCGAAGATCGCGCTCGTGCATCTTGTCGCCCGGCTCAAGGTGGGTGGTTACCGGCTCCTCGACACACAATATGTCACCGAACATTTGAGGACGTTCGGGGCCGTAGAGGTTCCAAAACGCCGCTATCATCGGCTGCTCGAGGAAGCGCTGAGCGGCGAGGCTGATTTCATGGCGCTACCGATCGAACGATCGGTCAGCGGCGAAGAAGCGCTCGCTATAATTCAGAAAAAATAGCTAGCCCTTTATCGGCCCGGTCCCGGGAAAAACCCGGGTGGCGGCGGGGCGCGTTGTGGCGGCGGCGGGGTGCGACGCTGTTGTTGCTGTTGCTGCTGATGTTGCTGGCGCGTCGGCGGCTTGGGTGCTGGGTCTGCCGGCACTTCGGCGACATTCGGGTTCTGTCCGCCTTTGCATTCGGTGAGCCACGCGTCGTAGATCGGGTGCTCGACCGCATGCAGGCCCGGACTTGCCGAAAACATCCAGCCGCTGAAGATGCGCTTGATTTCACCTTGCAGTGTCACCTCGTCGACCTCGACGAAGGCGTCGGTATTCGGTGTCTCCGTCGGCGGCCGCGAGTAGCACACCCGTGGCGTCACCTGCAGCGCGCCGAACTGAACGGTTTCGTTGATAGCAACGTCGAACGAAATGATGCGCCCAGTGATCTTGTCGAGGCCGGAGAAAACTGCCGTTGGATTGGCGATGCGCTGCGGCGACGGCTCCACGACCACCTCATCGTTGGGCTGCGGCGCGGTGTTGGCCTGCTGCGGGGCGTTGCGCGGCGAGCCCGGCCCCGGCGGCAGCGCTGCGGGCGGTTGCGACGGCGCGGATGCGTCTTGCGGGCGCTGACCTTGCGGAGCTGGCGGTGCCACTATTCCACCCGGCGGTGGCGGCAGCGGCTGCGACTGGATGGAGCCAGCCCCCGGCCGGTTCGAAGGCGGCAAATTCATCGGCGCTGGCAATGGTTGTGACGGCGGCGTGTCGCGGCCAGCCGGATAGTAAGGTGGCGGTTGCTGCGACTGTGACGGCGGCGCGTTCGGCACATCTGCCGGCGGACGCGGCGGAGGATCACTGAAGATCGAGCCGAATTGCGCGAAAGCAGGCGGCGCGGCAACGAGCGCGGCCGCCACAAACAACGCGACTGAACGGGTGCGACGCGCCATCAAAATCCGGCTATGGCCCTGGCCGGCGAGAATTCGCCTGACGCCCTAGAAGCGCCCGGTTAACACAGGGAATACGGCGGCGGAAGGGCGGTCAGGGAACGCACAATTGACCCCTGCGGCCAGACTTACTGATTTCCCGGATTCCACGCCTTGTAGTCGCCGGTTGCCTTCGGCCGCCGGCCGGCCGCAAGCGTCGAACCGGGCGGGCGGTATGCACCCGGCGTGCCGGTCATGTTTGGCCGGTGCGGCTTCTGCCACGGATGCGCTTTGTAGCTTTCCTCGGTCGGCGGTGTGTCGACGGTGTGATGAAGCCATCCGTGCCAGGACGGCGGCACGGTGGAGGCTTCCGTATAGCCGTTGTAGATCACCCAGCGCCGTTCGAACCCGAGCGTCTTGTCGATCTTGCCGCCGCGGGTGCGGTAATAACGGTTGCCGAATTCATCCTCGCCGACGGCCTCGCCATACATCCAGGTCCAGAACTGCGTCCCGAATGTCTGCGAATTCCACCAGGTGAACAATTTGAGCAGGAAACTTTTCATTGGCGCCAGGCATTGAAAACAACAATTGGACCGCGGGCGTTTTGCCACCCCATCGCAGGCTTGTCCAGCGGACGAATGAAGAA
>DATGDN010000088.1:0-18767 GCA_035310865.1 Pseudolabrys sp.
CTCGTCGGGCCAGCTGCTCGACAAGTTTGGATGGGTGACGATCAATGAAGTGATCTTCCCCACAATCTTCGTGGCGAGTGCGCTTCTGGTGTGGCTCGCCTTGCGGCCGCGGCCGGCCGATGTTTAGGCGCGCGGGGTCTCTCCCCGCAAAAAGGGCAACACCCGCCTAAATTCCGCGTTGCGCATTCCACAGGTTTTTGGCTATATCCGCGCGCTTACCGGTCGGGGTGAAGCGCCCTTACAAGCGGCCATCCTCGACGCTCCTGGCGCCGGCGGGAGCGTTCGTCCCGCCAGCACCAATCAAATCGAGGAATATGGCCACCATGTCTACCTTGTGGTTGATCGTCGGCTGTGGGGTGCTCGCGATCGTCTATGGCATCTGGGCGACCCAATCGGTGCTGAGCGCCGATCCCGGCAGCAAGAAGATGCAGGAGATTTCCGAGGCCGTGCGCGAGGGCGCGCAGGCCTATCTCAAGCGTCAATACGCCACCATCGGCATTGTCGGGGTGGTGATCTTCGTGATCATCGGTTTCACCCTCGGCTGGCTGGTTGCGGTCGGGTTCGCGGTCGGGGCGGTCCTGTCGGGCGCGACCGGCTTCATCGGAATGAACGTCTCGGTGCGGGCCAACGTGCGGGTCGCGCAGGCCGCCACCAAGTCGCTGGCTGGCGGGCTTGAGCTTGCCTTCAAGTCCGGCGCCATCACCGGCATGCTGGTTGCGGGCCTCGCGCTTCTGGGCGTGACCCTTTATTTCGGCTTCCTCACCGGCACGATGCATAAGGCGCCAAATGACCGCACGGTCATCGACGCCATCGTTGCGCTCGGCTTCGGCGCCTCGCTGATCTCGATCTTCGCGCGTCTCGGCGGCGGCATCTTCACGAAGGGTGCCGACGTCGGCGGCGATCTCGTGGGCAAGGTGGAGGCGGGTATTCCGGAAGACGACCCGCGCAATCCGGCCACCATCGCGGACAATGTGGGCGATAACGTTGGCGATTGCGCCGGCATGGCCGCCGATCTGTTCGAGACCTATGCGGTGACCACCGTCGCCACGATGGTGCTGGCCTCGATCTTCTTTGCCGGCACGCCGTTGCTTCTCACAATGATGACCTATCCGCTCGCCATTGGCGGCGCCTGCATTATCACATCGATCATCGGCACGTTCTTCGTGCGGCTTGGCCGCAACCGGTCGATCATGGGCGCTCTCTACAAGGGCTTCATCGCCTCGGCACTGCTCTCGCTGGTCGCGATCTGGTTCGTCACCGATTCCCTGATCGGCTTTGGCCGCATTGCGGGTGTCGGCTTCACCGGCCTGGCGCTCTATATCTGCGCTATCGTCGGACTGGTTGTGACCGGCCTGATTATCTGGATCACCGAGTATTACACCGGCACCAATTTCCGTCCGGTGAGGTCGATCGCGTCCGCATCAGTCACCGGCCATGGCACTAACATCATTCAGGGCCTCGCCATCTCGATGGAATCGACCGCGTTGCCGGCGCTGGTGATCATCGCCGGAATTCTGGTTGCCTACGCGCAGGCCGGATTGTTCGGCATCGCCATCGCGGTGACCTCGATGCTCGCGCTCGCCGGCATGGTGGTCGCGCTCGACGCCTTCGGCCCTGTCACCGACAATGCTGGCGGCATTGCCGAGATGGCTGGCCTGCCAAAAAATGTGCGCAAGTCGACCGACGCGCTCGATGCGGTCGGCAACACCACGAAGGCGATCACCAAGGGCTACGCCATCGGCTCGGCCGGCCTTGGCGCTTTGGTGCTGTTTGCCGCCTATAACCAGGACCTGCAATTCTTCACCAAGACCGCGGCACAACATCCGTACTTCCAGGGCATCCAGCTCGACTTCTCGCTGAATAACCCGTACGTGGTGGTGGGCCTGCTGTTCGGCGGTTTGCTGCCTTATCTGTTCGGTGCGCTCGGCATGACGGCCGTCGGCCGCGCGGCAGGTGCGATTGTCGAGGAAGTGCGGCGCCAGTTCCGCCACAAGCCCGGCATCATGAAGGGCAAGGACAAGCCCGACTATGGCCGCGCCGTGGACATGCTCACGAAGGCGGCGATCAAGGAAATGATCGTGCCGTCGCTTTTGCCGGTGCTCTCGCCCATCGTCTGCTATTTCGCGATCTACTTCATCGCGGGCGGCGGTCCGGCCGGCAAGTCGGCTGGCTTCTCCGCTCTCGGCGCCATGCTTCTCGGCGTGATTGTGACTGGCCTGTTCGTCGCCATCTCGATGACGTCGGGTGGCGGCGCCTGGGACAATGCCAAGAAGTATATCGAGGATGGGCACTACGGCGGCAAGGGCTCTGATGCCCACAAGGCCGCGGTGACCGGCGATACCGTCGGCGATCCCTACAAGGACACGGCAGGGCCGGCGGTGAACCCGATGATCAAGATCACGAACATCGTGGCGCTGCTACTGCTCGCCGTTCTGGCCCACTGATCGCGCGCAACAATGCGAAGGGCCCGCGTCTTGCGCGGGCCCTTTTTTATCGAGCCCTACAGATGGAAGCCGACATTCTTGAAGATGTTGCGGATGTAGCTCAGTTCCTGCCCGCCGGTCGGTGTCGTCCGCGAGTAGAAATCGAAAATTTTCCCGTCCTTGAGCCCGTAATTGGCGAGTCTCGATACGCGGCGGTCTTTGTCGAAATAGACCGCGATCACACGCTGGTCGACGACCTCATGCGGCATGAAGGCGGCCGAGCGTTGCGCCTTCTGCGAGATGTAATAGAACGCGTCGCCGCTGACGGTCGCGATGGTGGAGGGCGTGCCGAGCACAATCAGGACCTGCTCCTGCGTGGCGCCGACCGGAACCTGCTCGAGCGCACCTTCCGGGAGCACGTAGCCGCGCTGCAGCGTTTCGGTGGTGCTGCCGCAGGCCGAAAGCACCAGCGCGCCGGCAAGCGCCAGCGACAGGCGGAGAACATGCTTTCTACGACGCACGGCTTTCGACCCCAAAAGCAACAAATCCCCAGTCAATCTGGCATCCGCCAGCGCATTGACGCAACGCGGCGAACCGCAGCCTCCGAACAGATCCGATGATATTTCCCCTGTTTCGCCGCACGCTGCCGGACACCATTTCGACCCTGTATGGCATGATCGTGGCGCAGGCGCGATTGCCCTGCTTTTACCGCGAATATACGGTCGCCGACACGGTTAATGGCCGTTTCGAGCTCCTGGTGCTGCACCTTACCATGCTGCTCGACCGCCTGGCGGAGGACCTCGAACTCCGGGAGTTCGGACAGGCGCTCTTCGACCGCTTCTGCACCGACATGGACCACAATCTGCGCGAAATGGGTGTGGGAGACCTGTCATGCAACGCGTGGGGGGAGCCTTTTATGGCCGTGCGCAGGCCTACAGGGAGGCGCTCGCGATCGACGGCCAGGAGAGGCTCATCGAAGCCCTGACGCGGAATATCGGCAGCGGCAAAGGATCGCTGGACCGGGCAGCGACGGCCCGCCTTGCGGCCTATATGAGGGAAGCGGTACGTGATCTGAGGGAACAACCCGCGTCGCGATTTCTCGCCGGCGAGCTTAAACTGCCCGTTGAACATGAAGCTGATCTGCCAAAAGACTGAAATCAATGGAAAATGCCAAAAATCCATGGAGTGTGGCGGTGACTGTGGATGATATCCCGGACACCGGGCTGCACATTGAGATCGAGGCGCCGGCCGAGGTTCGCTTGGAACTGGCGAAGATTGCGGGTTTGCGCGAATTGCGGCGGCTGTCCGCAGTTTTCGATCTGACGCGCCGCGGGCGCGGCGTGCATGTGGCGGGTCTGGTAAGGGCCCGCGTCGGCCAGACCTGTGTCGTCACGCTCGAACCCATCGAGAGCGACCTTGAAGAGCCGGTGGATCTTTTATTCGCGCCGGCATCGCCGGAAATCGCGGCGGCCAAAGCCGAAGACGGGGGGCGCGCGGCGAACGAGGGCGAACCGCCGGAGGCGCTGGTCGACGGCAAACTGGACCTCGGCGCGGTTGCGACCGAATTCCTGCTGCTCGGCATCGATCCCTATCCCCGCAAATCGGGGGCCGAATTTGGTGTCGTCAGGGCCGGCGACGACACCGCGCGCCCATTTGCCGCGCTGGATGCGCTAAAAAAGCGGCTGGGTGGCAGCTAGTCGGGAAGCGGGCAAGGACATGTGCGCGTTGGACAATCGGCTTGTATGGGATGACCGAGCGGCTATGGTCGCGCTCGTGCACCGATTTCGGATGGCCGCACCGCCGACGCATCAGCCAACGCCGCCAAGAGCGATTCATGCCGGATAAGGTCCGTATCGCGCTTGATGCCATGGGCGGCGACCACGGCGCATCGGTGATATTGCCGGGCGCGGATATCTCGCTCACCCGGCATCCCGACATCGAATATCTCCTGTTCGGCAATAGCACGGCGATAGAGCCGGTGCTCGACGGACTGCCGCGCCTGAAGGCGCGCTCGACGGTCGTGCACACGGAAGTTGCGATCCGCATGGGCGACAAGCCGAGCCAGGCTTTGCGCTATGGCCGCTGGAAGTCGTCGATGTGGCTTGCAATCGACGCGGTCAAGAAAGGCGAAGCCGATGTCGCGGTCTCGGCCGGCAACACCGGTGCGTTGATGGCGATGGCGCGCTTCAATCTCAAGATGATCGAAGGCATCGAGCGGCCGGCGATTGCGGCGCTATGGCCGACGCTCAAAGGCGAATCCGTTGTGCTCGACGTCGGCGCATCGATCGGCGCCGATGAGGCGCATCTGGTCAATCTCGCTGCGATGGGGAGCGCTATGGCGCGGGTGCTGTTCGACATCGAGCGGCCGACCGTCGGGCTGTTGAACATTGGAGTCGAGGAAGTCAAAGGCCTCGAGCAGGTGCGCGAGGCCGGCCGCATTCTGCGCGAAGGCCAATTCCCGCATTTCGACTATCATGGCTTCGTCGAGGGAGATGACATCGGCAAGGGTGCGGTGGATGTCGTGGTCACCGAAGGTTTTGCGGGCAATATTGCATTGAAAACCGCGGAAGGTACGGCGCATCAACTCGCGACTTATCTGCGGGCGGCGATGAACCGGACCTGGGCCGCGCGCCTTGGCTATCTGTTGGCGCGGCAGGCGTTCCGCACCTTGCGCGACAAAATGGATCCGCGCAAATCGAATGGCGGCGTCTTCCTTGGTCTTAACGGGGTCGTCATCAAGAGCCATGGTGGCGCGGATCCCGAAGGCACGGCCGCGGCCATCGACATGGGCTACGACATGGTGCGGTACGAGTTGCTCGCCAAGATCGGCCAGTCGATGGCGCGTGACCTGCAGGCAGGAACGACGGCCCGGCTCGCGGGTGGAGCAGGCTCGTGACGGTCTTGCGTTCGGTCGTGCTTGGTTGCGGTATCTATCTGCCCGCGCGGATCGTCAGCAACGATGAGCTCGCGCGCTCCGTCGAGACGACCGACGAATGGATCGTCCAGCGAACGGGCATCCGCGAGCGCCATATCGCGGCGCCTGGCGAACTGACGTCCGATCTCGCGATCCACGCGGCGCGCGCCGCGCTCGCAAATGCGCATGCGGAGGCATCTTCGGTCGATCTGATCGTGCTCGCGACGTCAACGCCCGATCAAACATTCCCGGCTACCGCGGTAACGGTGCAGGCCGGCCTCGGCATCACGCGCGGCGCGGCCTTCGATTTGCAGGCGGTCTGCTCGGGCTTCGTCTATGCGCTGCAGGTGACCGACGCTTTGTTGCGCAGCGGAACATACAAGCGCGCCCTGGTGATCGGAGCCGAGACATTCTCGCGCATCCTGGACTGGAGCGACCGCACGACATGCGTACTGTTCGGTGACGGTGCCGGCGCCTGGGTGCTCGAGGCGCAGCCCCAGCCGGGCACGCGCGAGGACCGCGGCATTCTGACGACCCACCTGCGCGCCGACGGCAGGCACAGGGCCAAACTCTATGTGGACGGCGGCCCGTCCTCGACGCAGTCGGTGGGGCACCTGCGGATGGAGGGGCGCGAGGTCTTCAAGCACGCGGTCGCGATGATAACCGACGTGATCGAGGACGCCTTCAAGGCCACCGGTTATACCGCTGCCGATATTGACTGGTTTGTGCCGCACCAGGCCAACAAGCGCATCATCGATGGGTCCGCGCACAAGCTCGGCATCGCGCCGGAGAAAGTCGTCATCACGGTCGACCGCCACGGGAACACGTCAGCCGCATCGATCCCACTGGCGTTGTTCGATGCAGTGGCCGACCGGCGCATCAAGCGCGGGAACCTGGTCCTGTTGGAGGCAATGGGCGGCGGGTTCACCTGGGGTTCCGCCCTGCTGCGGTGGTGAGCCATGGGCGGCCGGACCGGTGGACGGCCAAGGGTGCTCATCAAATTCCTTAACGGCCCCGTTGACCCCTTCCAATGATGCTAATATCCTCGATAATTCAGCGGGATAACTTCGCCAGGGGCTAGGGCAGGCGATGACCGGAAAAACAGTGACGCGGGCCGACTTGTGCGAGGCGGTCTACCAAAAGGTCGGTCTTTCACGCACGGAATCGGCGGCTTTGGTCGAGTTGGTGCTCAAAGAGATCACCGACTGCCTGGAGCGTGGCGAAACTGTGAAATTGTCTTCCTTTGGCTCTTTTGTTGTGCGTAAGAAGGGCCAGCGCATTGGCCGGAACCCGAAAACGGGCAAAGAAGTACCAATCTCGCCCCGACGCGTTATGGTATCCAAACCGTCGGCGATTCTCAAGCAGCGCATTAACGGCGTCGCTGAGCCAGTTTAAGCCGACAGCGTCAGTCGCGTAGAACCGCGTTCGTTAACAGCCCGGAGTGACGCCGCTTTGGACAACAAGGCGCCAGACGCATTTCGCACCATCAGTGAAGTCGCGGACGATCTCGATCTGCCGCAGCATGTGTTGCGCTTCTGGGAAAGCCGATTTCACGAGATCAAACCGATGAAGCGCGGTGGCGGACGCCGCTACTACCGCCCGGACGACATCGATCTGCTGCGCGGGATTCGCCATCTGCTGTACGGCGAGGGCTACACGATCCGCGGCGTGCAACGAATCCTGCGCGAGCAGGGCTCGAAGTTCGTGCAGGTGGTATGGCAGGAAGGCGCGCCGCAGCCGCCTCATGGTGTGGTCGAAAGCGAAGAAGAGGAAGAGTATGTCGAGGAAACCGAGACCGCGGAAATCACGCTGGAGGAAGAGCGCAGTATCCGCGGACGGCTGTCATCGCTGATCGGCCGCGACCTCGGTGACCGGCAGGATGACGCTGCGGAGCGGGTCGAACCCCCGCTGACGAGTGCTCCGGTTCCCCGCATTGATGCCACCGATCGCGCGATTCATGGCGCCGCTGCAGAGCAGTCGGGGCAGCACGTGCAGGAGGCCGTTTCGGCGGTTTCGCGTCAGCCGTCCCCGGCGGTGACGACTGGTGGTCTCGGCCGCGAGGATTTGCACAAGCTGCACGCCGTCCTGCATGAGCTTGCCGAGTGCCGCAAGCTCATCGATGCAGTGGTGACGCGGTCGCACTAGCCTGTTTCATTCATTCCGATGCGTAAACCAATCGAGCGTGGTACGCGACCAATGGCCGTGTAGAATGCCAGCCGGCACGTTGGGAGGGTAATGGGCGCCATGCGGAGGCTTGCTCGAGCCGCATCGCTCGCGATTGCGACTGTCGCAGGTGCGCTCGCACCTCCTCACGGTCAATCGGTGGTTCCCAACAATCCCATTCCACCGCCGCAGATCGTGGACCGCGGCACCCCGATCACGCCGCTCAGCTGGTATGTGATGGGCTCGATTGCCTGCGCGGCCGTTTCGCCGATGATCGGCACGGCGATACTCGGCCGCGAACTCACGCTCAACGAGGCCTACCGCACAACGTTCGGCTGCCTGCGGGGCCCTGCCGGCTGGCTCCTGGCGGATGCGCTGGTTGCACCTACGCTCACGATTCAAACGCAGGTCGGACAGCCTCCGCGTCAGCCGCGCCGCTCTGCGCGTGGCCGCAATTTCAACATTCCGCATCCTGGCGAAACGCGGTTCGTTGCCAACGAAATCCTGCTTGAGTTTGCACCTGGGGCGACCGCGCAGATGCGCAACGCGCTGGCGACCACTCTGCAACTGACGGAACTGGAGACGCAGAAATTCGATTTGACCGGGCGCTTGCTTAGCCTTTGGCGTATCGATGCCGCGCGCTCGGTGCCCAATACGCTGCGCCTGATCGCGCGCAATTTCCCGGGAGTGTCGGGAGGCTGTGCGAACATGGTCTATGTCGGTGCGCAGACGGCGCCAACGAAGCGGGATCCGCCGGCCGACGCCGGTGCCGCGCAGTACTTCGTCAACAAGCTGCATCTTCTGGAAGCGCATCGCATCAGCAGCGGCGATGACGTGCTGGTTGCCGTGATCGATTCCAAGATCGACGCCAAACGTCCTGATCTCGCCGACGTGATTGCGGACGAGTACGATGTGGTCGGCACTCCGGCAACGGCGCATTCCCACGGCACGGCAATGGCCGGCGCCATCGCGGCGCATAGCAAGCTCGTCGGGGTTGCGCCGAAAGTGAAGCTTCTTGCGGTGCGCGCCTTTTCCGGCTCGGGCGAGAGTGCGGAAAGCACGACCTTCAATATCCTCAAGAGCGTCGACTGGGCGGCAAGCAAGAACGCACGCATCGTCAATATGAGCTTTGCCGGCCCTCCCGACGACCTGTTGCGGAAAATGCTGAGCAAGGCGAACGCCCGCGGAATCGTGCTGATTGCCGCGGTCGGCAATGCCGGGCCGCGCTCGCCGCCGCTATATCCGGCCGCTGACGCGGGCGTGATCGGCGTGACGGCGACGGATGCCGAAGACAAATTGATGCCGCAGGCCAACCGCGGTCCGCAGGTTGCGGTTGCCGCTCCGGGCGTTGAAATCCTCGCGATCGCACCGGATGGCAAATACCAGGTGACCTCGGGCACCTCGGTCGCCGCTGCGCATGCCAGCGGCGTTGCGGCCCTGCTGTTGGCGTCAAAACCGGACCTCACGCCGGCTCAGGTGCGCAGCAGCTTCATTCGTTCCGCCAGCCGGATTCCGGGCAAGCGAAATGAGGTCGGCGCAGGGGTCATCGATCCGCTTGCCGTGATCAACTCCTCCCGCAAATAGCACTCGGGGCTTGCCATCTGCTAGGAAGGGCCCTGAAGTCATTCCTCCGGATCGATTGCCATGGCCGCGTCGGATTCCCTCGTTATCGAACGCCCGTCCAGCGACATTGTCGTCTTGAAGATCAACCGTCCGCAGGTGCGCAACGCGCTCAATCTCGACGTGCGCACGAGGCTTGCCGACGAGATCACGCGCTGTGGCAGCGATAACGCCGTGCGCTGCGTGATCGTGACCGGCTCCGATGTTGCGTTTGCGGCCGGCGCCGACATTGCCGAGATGGCGGATGCCGGCCCCGTCGAGGTGATGTCGCGCAACGTGCAGAAATACTGGCGCGCCATCATGGATTGCCCCAAGCCGCTAATCGCCGCGGTTGAAGGCTTTGCGCTCGGCGGTGGGCTCGAGCTTGCGCTATGCGCGGACATCATCGTCACGGGCGAGGGCGCAAAGCTTGGGCTGCCCGAGGTTAAGGTCGGAATTCTGCCCGGCGGCGGCGGCACGCAAAAGCTTGCACGTCTTGTCGGCCGCCATCGCGCGATGTTGCTGATTATGACCGGGAAAATGTTCGGCGCCGCCGAGGCATTGAGTATGGGCGTCGTCAGCGAGGTCGTGCCGACGGGCCAGGCGCTCGCACGTGCACTTGAGATTGCGCGCGAAATTGCCGCCATGCCTGCGGTCTCGATCATGCAGATCAAGGAGGTCATCAACGCAGGTCTCAATGCGCCGCTCGACACTGCGCTGATGCTGGAGCGCAAGGCGTTCCAGCTGCTATTCGCCACGCGCGACCAGAAGGAAGGCATGCGCGCCTTCATGGAAAAACGAAAACCAAAGTTCGAGGGGCAGTAGCGCGTGGCAATGAACCTGTCCCGGCCCGACCTTGTGGCAGCGGTTTTCGGCGCCGGCACCATGGGGCGTGGTATTGCGCAGCTGTGCGCACAGGCTGGGCTGACGACTTTACTGTTCGATTCACGCGACGGCGCGGCGAAGGAAGCCGTTGCTGCCATCGACAAGAGCCTCGAAGGCCTAGTGTTGAAAGGCCGCGTGACCGCCGAGGCAAAAAAAGATTCGCTCGACCGGCTGAAGCCTGTCGATTCCGTTGATCAGGTAAAAAGCGCCGACATTGTCATCGAAGCAATCGTCGAGGATATTGCGGTCAAGCGTACGCTGTTCCACGAGATCGAAAAGTGCGTTGCGGCAGATGCGGTGCTCGCGACAAACACGTCGTCCCTTTCGGTGACGGAGGTCGCCGCCGGATGTGCGCGTCCTGAGCGTGTCGGCGGCCTGCATTTCTTCAATCCCCCGCCGCTGATGAAGCTGGTCGAGGTCATCGGCGGGCTGCGCACCGACGCTGCGGTTGTTGAGGCGCTCGTCGGTTTTGCGCGGCGGATCGGCAAGCATCCAATCGTCGCAACGGACTCGCCGGGCTTCGTCGTCAATCATGCGGGGCGCGCCTACGGGCCCGAGGCGCTACGCATTGTTGCACAGGGCATCGCTACTCCGCAGGAAGTCGATCAACTGATGAAAGAGGCCGCCGGCTTCCGCATGGGACCGTTCGAATTGCTCGATCTCGTCGGCGGCGACGTCACCCACGCGGTGATGGTGAGCATCTTCGAACAATTTTTCGGCGAGCCGATGTATCAGCCATCTGCGCAGATGGCGGTGCGTGTGGCCGGAGGTCTGCTCGGCCGCAAATCGAAGCAGGGCTTTTACAGTTACGAGGGCGCGTCGGCGAAGGCTCATCCGACTGTGTCCGTGCCGGCGTCCGCGAAGCCATTTTCCGCCTGGGTCGCGGACGAGGACGGCGGCGCCGAGCTTGGCGAATGGCTGAAAAGTGCAGGCGTGAAAGTTGAGCGCGGCGGCACGGCCCCGGCGAGCGGACTGTGTTTCGTGACGCCGCTCGGTGAGGACGCCTCGAACGCGGCTGCGCGATTGAATCTCGATCCGGCACGGACCGTGGCCGTCGACATGTTCGGGCGTTTTCCGGGACGGCGCACGTTGATGAAAACTCCGCTCACCAAATCGGACACGCTCGGCGCCGCGGTCGCCGCTTTGTCGGCCGGCAATGTGCCGGTCACGGTGATCAACGACAGTCCGGGCTTCGTGGTGCAACGCCTGCTGGCCATGATCGTCAACATCGGCACCCGTATCGCTGAGCTGCGGATTGCCGCGCCAGCCGATATCGACACCGCCGTCGAGCTCGGTCTCAATTATCCGAAAGGCCCGCTCTTGCTCGGCGATGCGCTCGGCCCCGCGCGTGTACTCGCGGTGCTCGACGGGATGCACGTCATCACCCGCGACCCAAAGTATCGTGCTACCACCTGGCTTCGCCGCCGTGCCCGGCTCGGAGTATCGCTGCATACGCCGGATTGACGTGTTGCGATTGGAAAAAACCGGGTGAATTACTCAATTTATGAGTGGAAAACCGCTTTTCGCGCGGCGTCGTCCGGATACGATCAGGCCATGCTCAAAGCCCCCACGGACGCGGATCTCATTCGTCTCCGAGAATTTTTGAAACGATTGGAATCCGACGCGCAGACTGCGCCCGGAGGCGGAGATATTGAGTTCTGCCGCCATGAAATCGAAATGCTGAAAGACGAGATCGCTTATCTGGAGGCCGCGCGCTCGAAGGCGTTCCTGGCGCAGATTGCGATCGATTTTGGCACGTCGCGGCAGGCGCGATAATGATTTCTGCGCGATTGCGCACGCCAGGGTGAATGTCGCGCTTTAAAGACTCGATAAGGCTTGCAGATGCTGTCTCGCACCGTCCAGCGAGGGCATAGCGGCGGTTATGGCTAGAAGTTTACCCTGAATGTGGAAGTGTCACGCTACCACCGCTTCAAGAAAAAAATGGCTACTCTCGCACCTGCTGGCTAATCCAGGAGCCGGTTCGCGCAATAAGAAGCTATGCCGCGTGACTGATGGGGTTTGCGTATGAGCACCTCTATCCAACAAGGTGGGGCCAGTCCGTCCAATTCAAGATTCCATTCGCCGCCAGAGTGGCTTGGACGCGAAATCGAAACGCGAAATCTGACGCCTCGAAGTCCGGCCGGGTTTCGTCACGCGCGACAGGTGGGTCGACGTGCCAGGATCATACCGCCCGCTCATTCTCGGAAGCGGCGCAAACAGTACGATGATCCCCGATACCGAAGCGTGCGCGCCACAGTGCTGGCGAGTGCCTTCGCCGCCGTGGCGTGGACTTCCTTTTGCATCGCTACGGCCATCGTGCGCCTGGACTCGGCAAATTTTGGGCAATGGCGAGATTGGTTGGTCTCTGGGGAACCCAGGATAACTCTTAGCGAGCGATTGGAAGCTGCCACCCTTGCGCTTCGCGAAGTCTCACGGCAGGTGCTGAGACCGACAGTCTTTGTGGCCGACTCGATCGGGGTCGCAGACTCAGCACTGCCGCTTTCAATGACGGTCACAAACTACACGCCCGAGACGACAATCGTCCTGAGCAAGCTCGTTACTGGCACCACCCTTACTTCCGGAATGAGCATAGGCGAGCGCGAATGGCGGGTTGATATCGACGACCTCCCGAACGTTCGTGTCGTTCCGCCTCTGGGCTATGTGGGCGCTAAGACGCTCGTCGCCGAACTACGTGGCGTTGATGGACAGTCATTTTCACTCACCCCTGTGCGACTTACCTGGAGTGCGCCTGACGGCTCTCCGAGCCCCGCCCGGAACGATCCCCCCGAACTCGCTGCGCCGGTTACCGCCGTCGCAGGTCTCGGTGAGCACCTATTTGGAGAGGTGGTTGCCTTGCAAAAGGATGAGCTTGTCGTGCTGCCAAGACCGAAGCCGACAAAACACGCCTCCGTGGGGATTCGCACAAGCAAGCCGAAAAAACAAACCGCAGCAATGAGACATGGACACAAAGAGCGCGCGGTGGCGCGCGATCTGCAGGCCAGCGCCAATAGTCGCTGGGCGTCAAATGGGTTTGTGACCCACAGTCTGTTTGCAGACACTGACCGTCGGGGGGAGCGAAGGGCGTTTGTGGATAGCATTTTTCGAAACGTTTTGAACGGCGAGGCCAGAGACGCGGAAGAATGCTGGGTCGCAGCGTCCGATTGGGGCTTTCAGAAAAGATTGAGAGGCGATTGCCAGTCAGGCGGTGATCGGCCAGGAGGGGATGCCCGAAATAAACTATGACCCGCGGCAGGCAAGGGCAACATCTTCGCTATAAGGGTGGCGGGTTTGTCGGGATTGGCAGCGAGAACACCTGCTGCAGATGAGCACCGCAGATTCATGCTTTCGCAGTTCGCCACGACTGCAGACAATCATCGACGTTTGGTGGAGTTGTTTTCTTGAGGCGTCAGCGGTTGAAAGTTGGCAATTACATGGCAAAGCGCGCGCGGCTGACTTAAAGCCATGTCGTCGAGGAAGATCGCAACGGCGCGACGTCCGCGAATACCTAATGTTGTTCGTTTTAAGTCTTTGTATAGCCCGGCTCGAAATTAACTATTCTACATTCTGGTACGGTTCTACCCATACTTTTGGGAACTGCGATGCAATTATGCATTGGGGTACGTCTCAGCATTCTGATCGCCAGGAAGGCCGATAAACCCGGTCAGAAGAGTGGCGCGTAGGAGGCGGCGATGAGCAATCCGGCCAGCGATGAAAAGTTCTCAGACCGAGAGCAGGATTCAGAGCACAAGCGGTATGCACCAAGACGATTGCGCGAGCAGGGAGTCATGGCTGATCCACAACAGCCGTTTGTCGACTCGGCTCCGATGGTGCCGGCGCCTAACCGCCCAAATCACGAATGGCCTCCGAGGTCGGATTTCGCGTCCGGCCCTCAACGTGTCCCGGAGCCGCCGGTGCGATTAGATGACGGTTCGACCGGATTAATCGGGCGCATCGCGCTCGTTGTCACATTTGCCGCTGTCGTTGCGCTTTTGATCATCTTTGCGAGACCGTTATCGCAACTGGCGAATGGTCTATTCGACCTGAACTCAGAGAAAGCGCAAGCGGCAAAAACCGACCGAGTTGCATCAACTACTGTCGTCCCCGAGCAACCGTCGGCAGATCGAGCGTCCGTCCCGGCGAGAGCAGTAGGTCTCGCCAGTGTGGGGGGCGCGCCTCTCAGCGCGCCGCAGCCTCAGCAATACGCGGTGGGGCAGCCGCAGCAGCCCGTCGCACAAACGCAGCAAGCGGCAGTCCAACCCACGTTGCAACCTCTCGCTCAAGAACCGGCGACCCCAAAAAATATCTTTCGCGGGGTGACCGACAGCGAAATCCGTTTCGGCATTTCGGCCCCGTTCAGCGGCGCGGCCAAGGAGCTTGGGCAAGGCATGAGGATTGGGATCGAAACTGCGTTCAATGTCGCGAATAGCACCGGGGGGATTTTCGGGCGGCGACTTCGGCTTGTTGCGGCGGATGACGGTTATGAGCCCTCTCGGGCGGCCGTAACGATGAAACAGCTCTACGAGAAAGATCAGATTTTCGGAGTGATTGGAAATGTGGGGACTCCCACAGCAGTCGTCACGGTGCCTTACGCGCTTGACCGCAAGATGCTGTTTTTCGGCGCCTTCACGGGGGCCGGCTTGCTGAGAAGCGACCCGCCAGACCGATACGTCTTCAACTATCGGGCAAGTTACGCCGAAGAAACCGCTGCCACTGTCCAGTATCTGGTGAAGGTCAAGCACCTTAGAGTCAATCAGATTGCGGTGTTTGCGCAGCAGGATCCGTATGGGGATTCGGGCTTCGCCGGCGTCGCCAAGGCGGTCCGCGCACTCGGTGGCGACGACAACGCAATTTTGCGTCTCAATTATCAGCGCAACACGGTCGATGTGGACGATGCTGTGGAGCAGCTCAAAAAGAGCCGCATTCCGATAAGAGCGGTGATCATGGTGCCGACTTATCGGGCGGCGGCAAAATTCATTGAGAAGACGCGCGATCTGTATCCAAACATGATCTACACGAGCGTCTCTTTCGTAGGGAGTACCGCCCTCGCGAACGAGTTGATGCTTTTGGGCAAAAGATTTGCAACCGGAGTCATCGTGACGCAGGTCGTGCCTGCAGTCGAGGGCCACTCGTCGCTCGTCCTCGACTACAAATCTGCACTTGCCAAGTACTTCCCTGGGGAACCGGCGGACTATGTCTCGCTCGAAGGTTTTGTTGTGGGCAAGCTCATGATAGAGGCTTTGAAACGCAACGGCCCCCAACTTGATACTGAAAGACTAGTGGCCACGCTCGAGGGAATCCGCAACATTGATCTTGGTCTGGGGACGCCCGTGAGCTTCGGACAATCCGAGCATCAAGGCGTGCACAAGGTTTGGGGTACCCAGCTCGACGAGACAGGCAAGTATCAACCAATCGATATGCAATAAGGGGAGCGCCTATGCGCTGACACCGGCGTTGTAGGCGAGTCTCACTCGTGTTGTTTGTAGGCCCTTTTGAAAGGGACGGCGCGGTTGCTCGCAAGTTGCAAGTTGCGCGCGCAATTGTCGTCGGTGGACACTAGCTGCTGCGGCTGGTGTTCTCGCTCGACGACCTTGCGCTCAGACTATCGTATCAATTCTGGTTTCGGTGATGTCGACGATCTCGTCGGGCACAATGCTGACCTGCCGATCGCCGCATCCGCAAGTCTGCGCTTTCCGGGAGGGCAGGCGTATTGTCGTGCCATCTGGTAGCTCGACAAACCGACGTACGAATTTTCCGCAACTCTCGACAACGTATTTCGAACCTTCAGGCATAATTTTCGGCAGATGGGACGCATTTCGCACTCGTCTACTCCATTCGCGGCAATCGAAACTAGCTGAATTCGTATCTCCGTATTTGGGCCGAATTACGTTATTCGTTTGCCCGGCGTCCGGCCAGGATGGCTGAGGCGGGCATTGTGTCCGCGGCGCAACCGAAAATAGAAAATCAGCAGCGGCTTGTCGTGTTAGCAATACGTCGGGCGCGGTCTTCAAATGGCTCTCAACACGAGCAGTAGATGCGCTGCCACGCATGGCTCAAATGGCTCCCTACGGCAGCAAAATTTGAGTTCAATCGAATTTGAATTTTAGCGTAATGAAGAAGTTTCAACGGCCCGCACAGCTCGCTTAAGGCACGTCGCCGCCGGTTTTCGAGTCAGCGCAGCCAGCGCAATGTACTTATGCCGAAATAAAAAGGGGGCGCACTAGGTCAACGATTTCTTGTCCGGGTGAGGGACCGAGGGGACGGAGGACGGCTTGGGTCGGTTAACATCAATCTGAGCGAAGTATCTTAGAATTGCTTGCTCTAACGATTTGCAGATTTCTTCCGCCGTATCCGATGCAAGTGGTTTTGCAACGGATGCCGCGGATGTTGGAGCGTCCATCGGCTTCTCCTTGCAGTAACACCGCACCGCGCGATGCGTATTAGCGAGGAGCTACTAGCGTCCCGTGAGAGATTTGACGCGTGTTCTTCGCCAGTTTCGTTATTTACGGCTGAGAAGTCATGCATAGTAACTGGTCAATCTCTAGGGGGCGGATCGTCTTTAGGAAAACGGCTTAGTGGTTTTTGTAGCGGTTTTTGCCGGCCGCGTGCGAAGGCGGCCGCGCTCAGCGTGCCGATGTGGCGCATTTTCGGTTTGATGTAGGTGAGCGCGACAACGACGTGTCTAGTCGAAACCGGTCCGGCGCCGCCTAAAGGCGCGTCAACAACTTACCGGGGCTAAAGCAGCACAGGACCAATTGCGTTTTGTGCGATTGCGCTCGCTAGACTCCACTCAAAACGCAGCCAAGCGCGAGCACGACATACGCAATCATCGCAATCCAGAAGGCAGTTTGGCCGCCGAGCGGGGCGGCGACGACAAAGAAGACAATCAGCGCTGCGATGGCAAGGATCAGCGAGATGACAAAGACGGCCTGCTTTGGTGCGCTCAGTCTAGGCATATTGGCCCCCATATAAGAATCGCCTTCGGAAATCGGCGCGCGTTAGTATATTATGGGGTCGGGTAGCAAAACGTCCTAACGGATATCGAGCACGAAATCGAACCGGCCAGCGAGACCCTCGCCGGTGTCCGCTACCTGCATCAGCAATTCGCGCTGAAAGAGGCCATCACGCTGGTTCGCCGGCTCGTTGGGGAAATAGAGTTGCGTGGTGAGCAGGCGGCTGCCCGGCGCCTGAACCTTTACGTGATAGTGCCTTGTGCGGCCGGAATAGACCGCCGGCACGATGGTGCGGAAGCGAAAAGCGCTGTCGGGCCCGGTGGTGACATGGCCACGATATCGGAAACCGGTGTTGTCGTATCCGCCCTTGTCATCAGCATGCCAGAGATCGACTACAGCGCCGCCAAGCGGGCGACAGCTTCTCGTCAGCACAAAGCCGGAAAGCTCGAACGGACGGCCTCCGGCACCGGGCTCGCGGAGGTCGCTGCGCTCCGGCGATCTTGGCTTGAAAAACGGCCCCTCGGTCTGACGGACGGTCGGTTCATCGCCATCGCGACAGGCAGGCGTCGGCGCAAGCTCTTGCGTCAGCACGGCGTCCGCACCGGTAAGTTCCCATCCGGCGGCACGGATGCCGGTGTTAAGCAGAAATCGGCGGCGAGTCGGTTTCGATAGTTCGTGAAAGTGGACCGTGGGTCTAGGCATCGGTGAGGTGCCACGTGTTATCGAAAATCGGGAGGCACGGGCAAGGGTGGCACGGGGCGAGGCTCGGACAATGCTTGGGCAGCGGCCTCCGGAGGCGCATTCGTGGGCGCGGGGGACGCATTCGTCGGTGTATTTCTCCGCGGCGAGACGGGAACAGTCCGGGATGGTGGCGGTGATGTCCTGTGTTTGATGGTCTGTCCGAGTGCCTCCAGGTTGGCGATGTTTTGGGCCATCTGTTCTTGCTTGGTAGCGAGCTGCTCTTGCGCGGCGGCAACCTGCTCGAGTTGAGCTTGCTTGGCAGCGAGCCGCTCTACGCTGCGCCGTAGGTCGGCGAGATCTCGTGCCATGGCCTCAAGCTGCTGTACCAATTCAGGAGAAGTTGCGGCCGCGGTGGGCGCTGGTGTGGTCTGTAGGGCAGGCGCTTGTTGCGGATGTGCCGCATCTTGCGCCGGCACGTCACCGGCTGGGGGTGTGGCTGTTTGCTTGGCCACTATGCCGACTTCGTTGGGCGCCTTGGTGGTTGAGACACGCTGAGACTGCCACGCAAACGTGGCTCCGACACCGATCAGAGCCACCAGGAAAAAGCTAGCTAGAGTGACGGATCGCCTGCCAATCGGCGGCATATAACTCGCGAACTGATCGCGACTAGATACGCGTATCGACGGCTCCGCTGCCGGTAACCCAGCAGAAAAGTTAGATCCTCCCTGAACCTTTTCGATGCGCTGATCGTATGAATCGCGTCCGCCGACAGCGACTTCGCGCGCAAGGGCCTCGAGCTGCCTAATCACCTCAGTAGAAACTGTGGGCGCGGTAATCTTAGGAACAGGCCTTGGTCCCGGAGCTGCGTCTGGCGGGGGCGCAGTTAGCTCGGCTGTAGTGTCGACAACCGCGGGCTGCTCCGCCGTCGAGATGTGACGCTGATCGTTCAGGGTTGGACTCTGAGAGGAATCCATGGGCGTTCCAATGAGTGGGGCGGCTCTTTCGCTCGGCCATACCGCAAAAGGCCATTACGGTATGACGAAAGCAAGGCGAGGATGGCATGGGAGTACCATTGTGTAGCTTGCTCCACCAAACTGAAAACGACGACAGCGAGATGTGTCAGGAAAGCTTACTCAGTCTGTCGCGAGTAGA
>DATGDN010000089.1:0-2773 GCA_035310865.1 Pseudolabrys sp.
TGCGCGCGACTGCGCGTCGTGCGCGCCGGCGTCGTGCAGCGCCATGTAGGCGTGCGCCATGCGCTCGCCGTCGTCGCTCGCCTCGGCCGCGGTGACCTCGGCCTGCGCCGCGGCGAGCGCGGTGTCGCCGGCGATGACGAAATCGGTCGCGGATTCGCTCGTCTCCGGCATGTCCTGCGCGACCTGCGCCATGCGCCATTGCGATGGCACGGAAAAGTCGCCTTTATCCTCGTGCAGGGTGCCGTTCAAGAGCGCGAACAGGCTGGACTTGCCGGCGCCGTTGCGGCCGACGAGGCCGACCTTTTCGCCGGGATTGATCGACACCGAGGCGTTGTCGAGCAGGACCTTGGCGCTACGCCGCAGGCTGAGATTCTTGAGGATGATCATGCAAAAAGGGGCGGCGCGCAGGACACGCGCCGCTGAAGCCAAAGCCGGATTCTACCCTGCCGCCCCCCTGCCGGCTGTTCACCGCCTCGACACGGGCGACGGATTTCCGTCAACCGGCCGCCACACCCCGCGCCATGCCACGGGCAGTGCGTTGTTTTGCGGGAAAATTCTCGCACCAGGGCGCCCCGCCGCGGCGGGCACGATCATTGCGTGCCATTGCGCGAGCACCCCACGGAGAACAAAATGAAACTGCAATTCGGCCGAAAACAGCTGGTTCTCGAACTCAGCAAATCGCCTTTCGCCTGGTTCCACGGCCAGACCGGGCGCATGCGCCTCACCAGCCTGTCGCTGCTGTTCGTGCAGTTTTCCTTGTTCGTGCGCCAGTCCGCGGTCTGATGCAACTTGGAAAGAGCCTCAGCGTGAGCATCAACCTGTCGGGTTCGCCGCTGGGCTTTTTCAGCGGCAGCACCTGCCGCATGTCGATGGTCAGCCTCACGCTGCTGTTCATCGAGTTCCGGATCCTGCGGCGCGCCGCCACCCTAAGCATCTAGCCGTCCGGCGCCGGATCCCCCGCGCCGCTCATGTCGGTCGCACGGTTCTTGCGCGACACTTTCCCGCCATTCGCCCCCGCCAACTCGCGCACGATCGCGTGAGTCCACGTTCACGCAACTGCGTAAAAAATTCATAGAACAGCCTCATCTCCGCTTCGCTTTCATCCAATTATTTGACTTATTTTGAGCGTTGCCGATCGCTACGCTGCACTTGGGTCCACCGCGATCAGAGTGGGGGGCCCAACCTGTTTCAGTCAGTCATTACTTCTTTAGGAGGTTCAAATGAACGCGAAAAAACTGGTAACTACCCTTGTGGGTGTCCCTCTCGTGGCCATGTCCAGCCTGGTTTTTGCGGCAGAGCCCGTGCAACTGAGTGACGCTCAAATGGATGGCGTGACGGCTGGCGGCTTCGCCGATGCCGGATCACTTGCGCTGGCCATCGGCAATACCGTGGCCACCTACACGGCGGCGAGTGCTGTGGCTGCTGTCTTGATGACAGTCCATTTTGAGGCCACCACCATCAGCGGAGTCGGAGCGCAGTCGCTTGCAGCTTCCGCATCTTCAGCGATGTAACGGCAGGCTGCTTAGCAGATCTGACTAATCAAATTGAGATAGGAGAAAGCAAAATGAAAAGCATGACTTCCACGATTGTTGCAAGTGTACTGCTCGCGGCCGCGAGTCTCGCCAATGCCGAGCCCGTTGCCCTGTCCGATGCACAAATGGACCAGGTCAGCGCCGGCGCGACAGCCATCGCGCTCGCCGGAGCAGGCGCCTTCGGCGACCTGATCTCGGCCACGGGCGCTTATACGACCACGCAAGCGGTTGCGCCCGGCTTTGCCGCGGCGTCGGCTCTTGGTCAATCAATCGCTGCTTCCGTCTATTGGGGCGCAGCAGCCCAAAGCTCTGCGCATGCTACCGCTTCGCTTCCCTAATAGTGTAGGGGGTAGTTAAACGGGGACGCCCCATTGCCTCTACATGGGGTGTCTGTTTCCGGGAACACCAATGCCCAAGGAGAAAAGCATGAGACGTCACAACAAGATACGGCACACCTTTTATGCGCTGGCGATCCTGTGTGTTGCAATGCCTGTGGCCAGGGCCGGCCCGACCGGCCCCGTGATTCTGGGGCCGGCCGAAATGGATGCGGTAACGGCAGGTGGCGCAGCTGGGGATGCCTTGGCAATAGCAGTCGGCCCCTTCGGATTTACCGGGACGTCTGCCCACGCGATCAATACGATGACCACCCTGAATGGAAATCCGGCTTTAGCGGGCTATGCGGCGGGAAGCGAAGCGGTAGGTTCTGCGACAGCGTCAGCGGGTGGGGCCGTAGCTACGGCCGCCATGACCGTGGCGATGGTGCCAGGCACGCAAGTCATAACCTATGCGATCAACGGGGGCCTGCAAGTTGGCTCAGTGTCGACTAGCGGCAGCGCCACGATGTCGTTCGGCTCGTTTACCGGGCTCTAGGGGGTTGTTGCAGTTATGCCTGCCTGACACGATCTGCCACGTGGGCATACGAGCGGGGCCGGCGATTACCGTCGCCGGTCCCGCTTGATTTGTTCAAAGCCCGCTAATGTGGCGAATTTGACTTTCCGAGGCGCGGCACTAGATTTATTCGAAATGGGCCCCGAAAGCACGCCAATCATCAAGCGTTGCAGAACGCCTGCAGCCTTTCCCCCGTTTCTCCTCGAGGACCACGGCAACAGACGTCCGTCCTGAAAAGAAAGGTTTCGTAATGGCTTCGTTCTTGACCGGCCGGGGCATCTGCATCGGCTGTGCCTGGTTGCTGTTGTCTCTGTCCGCTGTTGCCCAAGCCCAGGAACGCGTCGTCACCTCGC
>DATGDN010000090.1:0-2215 GCA_035310865.1 Pseudolabrys sp.
CACCAGGCCAACAAGCGCATCATCGAGTCGACCGCTGAGCGCATGGGTCTGCCGATGGAAAAGGTGATGGTGACAATCCAAAAATACGGTAACACGACCAATGCCACCATTCCACTTTGCTTGTGGGACTACGAGCCAAAATTAAAACGTGGCGACCGCATGGTGCTCGCAGCCTTTGGCGGTGGCTTCACCTGGGCCGGCATCTATGTGCAATGGGCTTACGACGGCGCCGCCGCGCCGAAGCTCAACGGCAGGAGCGACGGAAAGACAATCTAGGACAGATTATTTGCGGCGCGAGATCGGCGCGTAGTCTCGGCGTGTTGCGCCCGTGTACAGCTGGCGCGGGCGACCAATCTTCTGCTTCGGATCTTCGATCATTTCCTTCCACTGCGCGATCCAACCGACGGTGCGTGCGACTGCGAACAGCACAGTGAACATGGTGGTCGGGAATCCCATCGCCTTGAGTGTGATCCCGGAATAGAAATCGATGTTGGGGTATAGTTTTTTCTCGACGAAATATTCATCGTGCAGCGCGACTTTTTCGAGCTCCATGGCCACGTCGAGAAGCGGATCGTCTTTGATGCCGAGTTCGGTCAAGACCTCGTGGCAGGTCTTCTGCATGATTTTGGCGCGCGGGTCGTAATTTTTATAGACGCGATGGCCGAACCCCATAAGACGGTACGGATCGTTCTTGTCCTTTGCCCGCTTGACGAAGCCGGGGATGCGGTCGACCGAGCCGATTTCGCGCAACATGTTGAGCGCCGCTTCGTTGGCGCCGCCATGCGCGGGGCCCCACAGGCAGGCGCATCCCGCTGCGATGCAGGCAAACGGATTCGCGCCGGACGATCCGGCGAGTCGTACCGTCGATGTTGAGGCATTCTGCTCGTGGTCGGCGTGGAGAATGAAGATGCGGTCCATGGCTCGCGCGAGCACGGGATTTGCCTTGTAATCCTCGGTCGGCACCGCAAAGCACATTCGCAGAAAATTCGAGGCGTAGTCGAGTTCGTTTTTCGGGTAAACGAACGGCTGACCGATTGAATATTTGTAGGCCATCGCGGCGAGTGTCGGCACCTTCGCGATCATCCGCACCGAAGCCACCATGCGCTGATGCGGATCGGAGATGTCGGTCGAGTCATGATAGAAAGCGGAAAGCGCGCCGACGCAGCCGGTCATGACCGCCATTGGATGTGCGTCGCGGCGGAAGCCCTGGAAAAAGCGGCTCATCTGCTCGTGAACCATCGTATGACGGCTCACGCGGTAGTCGAAATCGGCCTTTTGAGCGGTCGTCGGCAGTTCCCCGTAGAGCAGGAGGTAACAGGTCTCCAGGAAGTCGCCGTGCTCGGCGAGTTGCTCGATGGGATAGCCGCGGTAAAGAAGAATGCCTTCGTCGCCGTCGATATAGGTGATCTTGGATTCGCAGCTCGCCGTTGACGTGAACCCGGGATCGTAGGTGAACATGCCGCTCTGGGCATAGAGTTTGGAGATGTCGACGACATCTGGACCGATCGTGCCGGGATAGACCGGCATGTCCCAATTGGTGTTGCCGACCGTCAGGGTGCCGGTCTTGTTTTTGGCGCTGGTCTTGGCGTCCATGGTCGAGCCCTCGAATTGGCCGCGAGCGGTTGCGCGGAAACATTACTCAGGCATGGCGCCTGGTCCGGCGTTATTGGAATCCGGCTGCTTTGTGCGTATCCCATTCAAGTTTGCACCGCAAGATAGCCAAATGTCAGCTATTTTCCGCAAATATAAGGGCTCAACAGGCTTGTTGCCCAGTATGAAAACTTATGAGGCAGCCTGATCTCGCAGTCGTGCCAGGCTCTCGTCGCGGCCGAGGACCGCGAGCACGTCAAAAATCGGCGGCGACGTCGTGCGTCCCGTGAGCGCAGCCCGCAGCGGCTGCGCGACGGCGCCGAGCTTGAGGCCGGCGCGCTCGGCGTAAGGCCGGACGATGGCTTCAGCCGAACTTGCATTCCATTCGGGAACCGCCTCCAGCTCGGGCAACAGTGCGGCGATCAGGTTTTTTGCCTCGTCGGTGAGCAAGGCTTTGGCTTGATCATTGATATCGATAGGACGGTTAGCCCAAAGGAACCTCGAAGCATCAAACAGTTCGACTAATGTCTTGGCGCGCTCCTTCATGCTTGGAATGGCAGCCAGGAATTTGGCGCGAAGGGCCGGGGTCATTTTGCCGGCCAGTTCCTGCCCGCCGGCAATGTGC
>DATGDN010000091.1:0-5388 GCA_035310865.1 Pseudolabrys sp.
TCATCGTCATCACAATTGGCGAACTCTACCTTTCGCCGACCAGTCTTTCGCTGGTGACGAAAGCTGCGCCGACTTCCCTACTCTCGATGATGATGGGGGTATGGCTTGCCACCAGCTTTGCAGGAAATTTCCTGGCTGGCTACCTCGGCACATTCTGGTCGAGCATGGGCAAGATCGAATTCTTCATGATGCTGGCGGCCGTCGCAACCGTGGCAGGTGCCTCGATCGCGCTGTTGAGCTTTCCGCTACGATCGGTCCTGCGGGACTAATCGAGCGGAAGCCCGACATATTGCTCTGCTAGTGATGTGGCTGCGGCCGTCGAGCTGGTGAGATAGTCGAGATCGGAAAGCTGCCGGCGACGGTCGAAAGCGGTCTCATGCGGGAAGCGGTGCATGATCTGGGTCATCCACCAGGAAAATCGCTGGGCCTTCCAGACACGCCGCAAACAGGTGGCTGAATAGCTTTCCAGCAGTTCATTTCGTTTGTTTTTGTAAAACGCAGCGAGCGCACGCGACAGCATCATGACATCGGCAAACGCAAGGTTCATTCCCTTCGCGCCGGTCGGCGGCACGATATGGGCGCTGTCGCCGGCAAGGAATAGCCGGCCGTATTGCATCGGCTCGACCACGAAGCTGCGCATGGGCGTAATTCCCTTTTGCAGCATCTTGCCTTCCTGGAGTTTGCGTGCGCCGCCAAGCCGCTTGTGCAGTTCCTCCCAGATGCGGCCGTCGGGCCAATTCTCGATGTCCTCATCGTGGTCGCATTGCAGGTAGAGGCGCGCCAGGGTTGGTGAGCGCATGGTGTAAAGCGCAAAGCCGCGGTCGGTGTAGGAATAGACCAGCTCATGATCCGGCGGCGGACTTTCCGACAGGATTCCGAGCCATCCGAACGGATAGTCGCGCTCGAATATATTAAGCACGCCATCGGGAATACTGGGCCGGCAGATTCCGTGAAAGCCGTCGCAGCCTGCGATGAAATCACAACTGATCTCGTCCTTGCGGCCTTCGCGCGTGAACCTGATTTTCGGCTGATTGCCGGTCAGGTCGTGGATAGTGACATCACTGACCTCGAACAGCAGGGCTCCGCCATCCGCGAAGCGGCGTTCGACGAGGTCCTTCACGACCTCTTGCTGGCCGTAGATGGTGACGCGCTTGTTCACCAGCGCTTTGAAGTCGATGCGATGCAGATCACCGTTAATGCCGATATTGATGCCCCAATGCAGCATGCCCTCGCGCTGCATCCGTTCGCCGACCCTCAACTCGGTGAGCAGATCCGCCGCCCAGTGTTCAATCAGGCCCGCGCGAATTCGATTTTCAATGTAATCGCGGCTGCGATTCTCGATGATGATCGAGTCGATACCCTGCAGCCGGAGGAGTCGCGCAAGCATGAGGCCAGCCGGGCCTGCTCCGATGATTCCGACCTGCGTCCGCATGATGGCGTTCCTGATGAATACGCCAGACGTATAGGCGTCCGCCTTAGCGATGGCAAAGGAATGAAGGCCGGAAAGCCTTGTACAATTCCTCCACATTTCTGACGTTGGCTTTGGTTTAGCCCGGCCAACCGTAACGAGGGACCTTTTCTCGATACTGCCGATAAACGTCGCCGAACTTTGCCTCGAGATATCGCTCGCAGCCATTCGAAAATACCGTCAGTGACCAGAGCAAGGGATGGCTTCCACGGTTCCGCATGCGTGCCGGCAGACCGGAATGGCAAGATTGGCGAAAACGACAAGTGCGAGGCCTGCGCCAATGGGCAAGAGGCCAAGGATGACGCGCACCGCAACCGACAGCAGGAGAGTGAGCACGTAGGCCGGCAGCAGCCAGTCAAAAAAAGTGACCAAGAACTATCGTTGCCACAGCCAGCAGCGGCGGGGGCACTATTACACCGGGGTTGTCGCGAATGTTCTGCATGCCCGTATAGGCCATATAACACGCCAGCAACCTATCAGTTCGCCCGTGGATCAACCGCTCAACCAATCGGCGAGCGCGGCATTGACGGCGCTGGGCCTTTCGATGGTGGACAAATGTCCGCAATCCGGGACGACAACAAGCCGCGCGCCTCCGATACCTGCACAGATTTCCTTCGCCAGCTCCGGCGGCGCGAACTCGTCTCCGTCGCCGACAAGCACCATCGTGGGACAGCGAATGCTAGCGAGCAGCGGCCGCGAATCCAGACGCGACATGATTGCTTGTTGCTGGCGCACGAAAGCATCCGGCCCGGTGTCAGCGGCCATGTCGCGCACCACGGCTCTGAGAGATTCATCCTGCTTACGATTTCGATGCAAGAAGTGTGGAGCGAGCATTTCCACCACGTCGTCGAGTTTGCCCGCCTGCGCCATGGATATAAGATTCTCGCGTGCCGCAGATTGCTCGGCGGTATCCGGTCTCGCCGAAGTATCAAGCAGGGCCAGCTTGGCAATCCGTTCTGGCGCAAGCCGCAGCATCGCGAAGGCAATGTAACCGCCCATCGATAGGCCAGCGAGTGCAAAACGAGGCGGCGCATCGGCGAGGATGCGCGCGGCAATCGCAGCCATTTCGGAGTCCCGCCGATGATCAGCAACCGTGACCTGGCCGTAGGGCCAAAGCGCCGCGACTTGAGGTGTGAAAAGCCGCGCGCTGCATAGAAGTCCAGGCACCAATACGACGGGCAAAATTGCCGACATCCAGCGCTCCGAGGTTTGAAAAGATTAAGAATTAATACGACTTATACGTCTTTGGAGCATTGACTTTAGCGTGTTGCACCCTATGTTTCCGGCAACCGATCAGACGTGAAGATTCGGCCGTCCCCCGCGCATAGCAATCGGTTTTTCCAGTCCGGCGCGATCTGGGCGACCTCTGAGGTTATATGGCTTTTTCTCATCTTGGCCTATCCGCCAAAGTTCTCGCCGCGATTGAAGCGGCCGGCTACAAGACCCCGACCCCCATTCAGGATCAAGCCATCCCGCACGTGCTTGCGCGGCGCGATGTACTTGGTATTGCGCAGACCGGTACCGGCAAAACTGCCGCCTTCGTCCTGCCGATGCTCACGATGCTCGAGAAGGGCCGCGCACGCGCGCGCATGCCACGCACGCTCATCCTGGAGCCGACACGTGAACTTGCTGCGCAGGTTGCCGAACACTTCGAAAAATACGGCAAGAACCACAAGCTCAATGTCGCGCTGATCATCGGTGGTGTTTCGTTCGATGATCAAGATTCAAAATTGTTGCGTGGCGTTGACGTGCTCATTGCCACGCCGGGCCGTTTGCTCGACCATTCTGAACGGGGACGGCTGCTGCTGTCCGGTTGCGAGCTTTTGATCATCGACGAAGCCGACCGCATGCTCGACATGGGGTTCATTCCTGACATCGAGCGTATTGGAAAATTGGTGCCCTTCACCCGGCAAACGCTGTTTTTTACGGCGACGATGCCGCCGGAAATCCAGCGCATTGCCGACACGTTCCTGCACAATCCGATACGCGTTGAGGTGAGCAAGCCCGCCACTACCGCCGCCACGATCACACAGTTGCTGGTGGCGACCGGCCGTGACCCGCACGAGAAGCGCGAGACGTTGCGTCGTCTGATCCGGTCCGCCGACGGTTTCAAGAATGCCATCATCTTCTGCAATCGCAAGCGTGAAGTCGCCAACCTTCATCGCTCTCTGCTGCGTCACAAGTTTAACGCGGTCGCTCTGCACGGCGATATGGACCAGGCTGCACGCACGGCGGCACTCGATAGCTTCCGTCGCGGCGAGGCCGCGCTCCTGATTGCTTCGGATGTTGCGGCTCGTGGCTTGGACATTCCCGAAGTGAGCCATGTCCTCAACTTCGACGTGCCACACCACCCTGATGACTATGTCCACCGCATTGGCCGTACCGGCCGCGCCGGGCGTAGCGGTACCGCAATTACGATCGTTGCTCCAAGCGACGGTAAAGCGGTCAGCGCGATTGAGCGACTGATCGGCCAAACAATTCCTTGGATGGGTGGCCCGGCAGCTGCCGAACCATCGGAAGAAAGCCGCCCCCTGCAGACTGTCGAGGGACCTGCCCGAAAGCCGTCACCACGCCATCGGCGCGGTCAACAGCCGGCCCGGTCAGCAGCAAAACTGAGGCCTCCCCAAAGGCCGACGGCACCACAGGCGGCTGAGGATGACATCAGCGGCCATTTACCGGCCTTCCTGCTACGGCCGGTTACAGTCAAAGCCTGATCGGGAGCGAGTCTCGCCCTCCTGTACGCGCTGCGTTCGCTGCAGTGCACGGGTTCCTAATTTACCGGTCACTCATTTCCGTCACTTACCGTCCGCGCAAGAGAGACGCCGTGCGCGCTGTCCTCTGCAGGCCATGGCCTACACTCGGGGGCCTTACGAATGACCGGGCGTGCCGAAGAGTACGAACGCACAATTGGTTTCGCCGAAATCGCCCTCGGGCAGATGAAGGCCTTACGGCACGGCGCCAATCCGCGTAACTATGAGATCTGGTACACCTACGCGACGGGTTATTATCCTGCGCTGAATCAGCAGATCTCCGAACCCGATCTCATCCAAATTTATGAAAGCTACCTATCGTCAACGCGTCTGACTGAACGCATTGATGAGGTCGGCAGTCAGGTCAAGAGCGAGATCGATCAGGTCATGGCGATGATCGAATCGGTCGCCGGCACTGCGAGTAGCTACACCGAAAGCCTCGCCGGCGCGACCGAGCAGCTCGCTCACTCAAAAGATCACGACGGGCTTTGCGTCATCGTCGAAAACCTGGTGCAAACCACCAAGGTCATGGAGCGATCCAACCAACAGCTGGAAGAGCGGCTGGTCGCCTCCAAGAAGGAGATCAACGAGCTTCAGGTAAGCCTCGAGGCGGTCCGCACTGAGAGCTTGACCGACCCGCTCACCTAGCTCGCCAATCGAAAATACTTTGACACTACATTGGACAAAGCTATCGCGGATGCGGCCGAAAAGATCAAACCGCTGTCCCTGCTGCTCACTGATATCGATCACTTCAAGGCGTTCAATGACAGCTTTGGTCACCTCACCGGCGATCAAGTCCTGCGCCTGGTGGCCATGTCGGTGAAGCACAACGTCAAAGGCAAGGATACCGCGGCTCGTTACGGTGGCGAGGAGCTCGCTGTCGTCCTGCCGAATACCAATTTGCGTTCAGCGACTACGGTCGCCGACCATATCCGCCGGGCCGTGATGGCCAAGGAACTCATGAAGCGGTCAACCGGTGAGCAACTTGGACGGTCACCATTTCCATCGGTGTTGCGACGCTGCGCAAAGACGATACCGCTCAGTCGCTAAACGGCCGCAACCGCGTCATGTGTGAGACGGACCCGGAAGTCGCTTCCGCGGAGACCGCAGCACAGGTCGCCTGACGGCCCTACTCCGAAGCCTTCGCCGGCGTGAGCTGGACGGACTCTC
>DATGDN010000092.1:0-2766 GCA_035310865.1 Pseudolabrys sp.
GGCGGGTCTATCGACGGCCGACGTCGAAACAGTGCAAAAGCGCCTCGCCGCGCTCGAGCAGGCGGTAACAGCTGCGGCTGGCGACGATGCGGCCCGGCTTGCGCTCACCGCTGCAGCGCTGCGCGATGCGGTCATTCGCGGCACCCCGTTTGCTGCCGAACTCGAGGAAGCGAAATCTCTCGGTGCGGACGAAAAACGTTTGGCCCCGCTGGCTCCATTTGCGGCGGGCGGGCTGCCGCCCACGGAGGCTCTGGCGCAAGAATTGCGCGCGTTGGTTCCGGCCCTTGTGAAGGCGTCCGGCGTGCAGGCCCCAAGCGGCGGTTTTCTGGAACGACTGCAGGCCAATGCCGGCAAGCTCGTACGCATTCGACCGCTTGATGCACCGCCGGGCGATGAAACCTCGGCCGTGCTTGCACGGGTCGAAGTCGAGGCCGCGCACGCCGATATTGATGGTGCCGTGGCCGACCTCGGCAAGCTCGACGCGGCAGCGCGAGCCCCGGCGCAAGACTGGATGAAAAAGGTGCAGGCGCGCCAGGCCGCGGTCGCCGCCGCCCGCCAGTTCGCAGCCGATGCAACGCACGCGCTCGGAAAACAATGAGGGCAGGATGATCCGAATCGTCCTGTTTCTGCTGTCCGTATCGGTTATCGCCGCCGGATTTGCCTGGGTCGCCGATCGTCCGGGTGAAGTCGCCATCACGTGGATGGGTTACCGCGTCGAAACCCCGGTGATGGTCGCCGCATTCGCTGTTGCCGTGCTTGTTCTTTTCATCATGCTGCTGTGGTCGGTCGTGCGTGCGATACTGCGCGCACCCGACCAAGTGTCGTTGTTCTTCCGACATCGGCGCGCCGTCAAAGGTTATCTTGCGATCAGCCGCGGCCTGATCGCCATCGGCGCCGGCGACCTGCGCCTCGCCCGCAAATCTGCCGACGATGCTGCGCGGTTGTCACCCGGCGATCCCCTCGCACTTCTGCTGACGGCGCAATCGGCACAGATGGCGGGCGATAGCATAACCGCCGAACGCACGTTTCGCGATATGAGCGCGCGCGATGACACCAAGCTGCTCGGACTTCGGGGTCTGTATATAGAAGCACAGCGCCGCGGCGATGCGGATGCCGCCCGGGCCGTCGCTGAACAAGCGGTGAAGGTTCAACATGGCGTGAGCTGGCCCGGCCAGGCAGTTCTCGACTACCGCTGCGCCGCCAACGACTGGGCCGGCGCCTTGGATGCTCTCGATCACATGAAAAGCGCGTTGGAAAAGCCGGACTACCGTCGCAAGCGCGCGGTGTTGCTGGCTGCTCGTGCGATAGCGCTTGAGGATATTGATCGCGACACGTCGCGCGCCCTCGTTCTCGAATCGGTCAAGCTTGCACCCGATCTGGTTCCGGCTGCGGCCCTTGCCGGCCAGCGGCTTTCGGAAGCGGGCGATGTTCGGAAGGCGAGAAAAATCCTGGAGGCGGCCTGGACAATCAATCCCCATCCGGACATCGCCGAACGTTATGCAAACCTGCGGCTCGGCGACAGCGCGCGTGAGCGGCTTGCGCGCATGCAAAAACTTGCCGAGAAGGTTCCCGGTCAGCTCGAGGGCGCATTGGCGGTGGCCCGTGCCGCGCTGGATGCGCGCGAATTTGCCGCGGCCCGGGCGGCTCTTGCACCGCACGTATCGGCGCCGACGCGCCGTGTCGCTACACTTATGGCGGAAATCGAGGAAGCCGAGCATGGCGATGAAGGTCGCGTGCGTGAATGGATGTCGCGCGCCATGCGTGCTTCCGGAGACCCGGTCTGGACCGCCGATGGCGTCGTATCGGAACGTTGGTTGCCGGTATCGCCGAATGGGCGCCTTGACGGATTTCAGTGGAAAGTGCCGTTGGCGGAAATCGGCGTCGCGCAGCCGGTGATAGAAGTTGCGCTGCCCGCCGCAACGCCAATTGCCATCCAGGCGCAGGAAACCAAGCCAAATGCGCCGCCGGAGATCCCGCCTCGGAAGGCCGCCCGGACCCGGGCGCCCGCAAAGCCCAAAGCGGTCGAGCCCGTGATTCCCCTTGTGCACGCGCCGGATGACCCCGGTCCCGACCTGGGCCTTGACCGCGATCCGGTGCCTGAAACTTCGATTTCGCATGAAGGCGATGCCTGGCAGCGCTTGCGAAGGTTGTTTCGTTAAAAACCAAGGCACATAAGGGCTCTATTGCTTGCCAAGGACGGCCCGCGCCGATATCAGTGGCGCGATTTCAGCCGGCGTAGCTCAGCGGTAGAGCATCCGCTTCGTAAGCGGGTGGTCGGGGGTTCAAATCCCTCCGCCGGCACCAGTGTCGTCAATGGGTTAGAGGCTGAGCCGGAAGGCGATGACTGACGATCCTGCTACGGGGTAACGCTCGGGGTAACATTAACCCGATTTTGCAACTTCGAGGCCTTTCGCGGTCGATTGGGTGACTTATTGGCTTCCGAATCAAGAAAACAGTGAAGAGGACGAGGCTTGACAAATTAACCGAAACGGTTAATTAACCGGATAGGTTAAACGGGAGCCCCCTATGGATCAACAGACCCTTGTTACCTTCCTGCTCGACGAAACCGGCTCAATGTCGTCCATCAAGGACGACACCATTGGCGGTTTCAATGAGTACTTGAAGACCCTGAAGCAGTCCGCTTCACCAATCGACTTCACGCTGATCAAGTTCGACAGCAACGCTATCCGGAAGGTCTGTGTGGCCAAGCCAATTGCTGAGGTAGCGGAGCTTAATAACGACACTTACAAGCCCGGCGCATCTACC
>DATGDN010000093.1:0-1850 GCA_035310865.1 Pseudolabrys sp.
ATCGGAAAAGCTCGAAACGATTCAGGAGACCGGTGAGCCTCCCCGATTTGGCCCCAATCCGGTCGTCGTAGAACTGACACCTGCGGCGTCACCGCCCAGGAGCACAAAAAAACCGGCTGCCAAAAAACCGGCCGCCCGGCCGAAACCAACAGCCGCGGCTGCTCCTGCCCCGATGACGGCGGCGCCCGCGCAGACCACCTCACCCTGGCCGACAAGTCCGCCGGTCCGACAGTAGACCGCAGACATATCCTTTGGCCGCGCATAGGCAGCGGTTCCTGGACGCAATGGCCAATATCGGCCAGACTTCCTATATGCTGTAGTGCTGCAGTGTGTAGGGACCCGCAATGAAGTTGGCCAACGACACCTCTGCTGTTGAGTTTGATCGTGGCGGGCCAAATCCGCACGCGCTGATCGACCCTTTCCAGCGCGCCATTACCTATTTGCGCGTCTCGGTCACCGACCGCTGCGACTTTCGCTGTGTCTACTGCATGTCGGAGCACATGAGCTTCCTGCCGAAGGCTGATGTGCTGAGCCTTGAGGAACTCGACCGCCTGTGCAGTGCATTCGTAGCAAAGGGCGTCAGCAAGCTGCGCCTGACCGGCGGCGAGCCACTCGTCCGTCGCGGCATCATGACCCTGGTTTCTTCACTGTCGCGTCACCTGGCGAGCGGCGCGCTCAAAGAGCTGACGCTGACCACCAACGGGTCGCAATTGCAGAAATACGCCGCCGAGCTCAAGGCGAACGGGATCAAACGCGTCAATGTTTCGCTCGACACTCTCAACGCCGACAAGTTTCGCAGCATCACACGTTGGGGCGAGCTCGATAAAGTCATCGCCGGCATCGATGCCGCGCAGGCTGCGGGACTCAAGATCAAGATCAACGCCGTTGCCCTCAAGGGTGTGAACGACGATGAAATCGCCACCTTGCTCGAGTGGGCACACGGACGCGGGATGGATCTAACGGTGATCGAAGTTATGCCGCTTGGCGACGTCGATGAATCGCGTCTGGATCAGTATTTGCCACTGTCGATCGTCCGGGCAGGGCTTGCAGAGCGGTATACGCTTGAAGACATCGACTATCGTACGGGAGGCCCTGCGCGTTACGTGCACGTAAAGGAAACCGGCGGGCGCCTTGGCTTTATTACGCCGCTGACCCACAACTTCTGTGAATCGTGCAATCGTGTCCGCATTACTTGCACCGGGACTGTCTACATGTGTCTCGGTCAGAACGACGCCGCCGATCTACGCAGACCTTTGCGTGCCTCGGAAAGCAACGATCTGTTGCACGCAGCGATCGATGAGGCGATCACCCGCAAGCCGAAAGGGCATGATTTTGTGATTGACCGCCGGCACCGGCGACCGGCATTGCCGCGTCACATGAGCATGACTGGCGGCTAGATCACCCTGCTACCCCTCGGCCAGGCGACAGCCCCCAACTCGACCTCACTAAATTAGCCGTTCAGGTTCGTCGGCCGGGGTTTGCGCGGTTCCGGAAGCTTTGATTTTAGCTCGGCCTGCAAATGGAAAGCGCGGCCGGTGATAGGACCAACTTCGCCATTGACGGCAGCGCGGAGGCATTGGATTAAGGTAGCGGGCATGGCCGCAGGGCCACGCGAGGGGATATAAAACGAAAATAAGAAATGCCGGCGGGCGACCTAGGCCGGCAGAGGGGAGTAGTCGAGTGGGCGCCCTGGACGCATTGCTAACGGCATTGCTGCCGTCGACGCGCGTTGTCGACAGCTTCAATACATGGGTTGGGAAGCGACTGGCGTGGCTGATTTTGGCTGCCGTTGTTGTCTCCGCCGCAAATGCCACGATCCGCAAAGTCTTCGATACATCTTCCAATTCGTG
>DATGDN010000094.1:0-14464 GCA_035310865.1 Pseudolabrys sp.
CACGAGCAGCACCTGCATCGGGGGTCGATATGCGCCGGTGCGTTGCCACGATCTTTTCGATGTCCTTATTCCCGAACGGTTTCGTCAGGAACTCGTAGGCATCGAGCTGTCGCGCGAGATCGATGCAGCGGCGGTTGGATCGCCCCGAGATGAGAGTCACGAATGTCTTGTTTCCGGCAATGCGCGCCGCCCAGAGCGCGTCCATGCTGCCCATGGTCGGGCCCGATTGGTCGAAGATCGAGGCCAAGACTGCCGACCTCGGCAACCGCACCTATATGCTCGAAGGTTTCGGCGGTAACACCACGATTGCCGTCGGCGAGGACGGCGTCATCATGGTGGACGGCCAGTTTGCGCCGATGCATGACAAGCTCAAGGTTGCGATTGCTGCCGTCACGCCGCAGCCCGTGCGCTTCCTCGTCAACACGCATTATCACCGCGACCACGTCGGCGGTAATGCACCCTTCAGCAAGGACGGCGCGCTTGTCGTAGCTCACGAAAACGTGCGCAAACGTCTGGCCGAAGGCACGATGATGGCTGTGCCGGAAGTCAAATACACGCCTGCGCCGGAGGAAGCGCTTCCCACGATGACGCACAAGGACGGCATGTCGCTGCAGGTGAAAGGCCGCGCCGCCCAGCTCAAACATCCGCTCAACGCACACACCGACGGCGACACGTTCGTTTACTTCGCCGATGCCAATGTGATCTCGACCGGCGACACCGTGGCCATGAATCGCTATCCGAATATCGATTTCGCCAACGGCGGCAGCCTCAAGGGCATGATCGCGGCGACCGATGCTTATCTTTCGCTTGCCAACGACACGACCAAGATCGTGCCCGGCCATGGACCGCTCGCGACCAAAGCCCAGCTTGCCGAATACCGGGCCATGCTCTCAACCGTCCGCGACCGCATGGTCGCGCTGATCAAGGAAGGCAAGAGCGAAGCCGACATCTACGCCGCCAAGCCCTTTGCCGACTTCGATGCCAAGTTCAAATCAAACGAGCAGGCCAGCACAAACTGGATGCGCGTGGTCTATGCGAGCGTGAAGAGCGAGTAGCAATCCGAGCCAGTTAAACACGCATTTGGCGATTTATCATGGATGCGCGGCCAAGCCCGCGCATGAGCTCCAACGCGGCTCCTCCCGAGCGCAAGCAGAAGCGAAAGGGCGGTGGCGGATCTTCGAGGTGCACAATTCAAGCGCCAAACCAAAGCATGGTAGCCGTTGTATTAAGCGCTGTTCTCTCGCCCACGTCTTTCACAAAAGGTTTCCGCCAAGTCTCACAACGGTAAATTGTCGTGCTTTCTCGCCGGCATCTCGACGTGCTTGTTGCGCAGCATGGCCAGAGCGCGCGCGATGCGCCGCCGTGTCGAGTGCGGCATGATCACGTCGTCGATATAGCCGCGCTCGGCGGCGACGAAGGGCGACAGGAACCGCTCCTCGTATTCCTTGGTACGCGCGGCGATCTTCTTCGGGTCGTCCATGTCGGCGCGGAAGATGATCTCCACCGCCCCTTTTGCACCCATGACCGCAATTTGCGCGGTCGGCCATGCGTAATTGATGTCGCCGCCGACGTGCTTGCTCGCCATCACGTCGTAGGCCCCGCCAAAGGCCTTGCGCGTGATGACAGTGACCAGCGGCACCGTGCACTGGCTGTAGGCGAACAGGAGCTTGGCGCCGTGCTTGATCAGGCCGCCATATTCCTGGTCGGTGCCGGGAAGGAAACCGGGCACGTCCACAAAACTGATGATGGGAATGCCGAAGGCGTCGCAAAAGCGCACAAAGCGCGCCGCCTTGCGCGAGGCATCGCTGTCGAGCACGCCGGCGAGCACCATCGGCTGGTTGGCGACGAAGCCCACCGTGCGGCCGGCGATGCGCCCGAAGCCCGTGACGATGTTCTTGGCGTAGGCCGACGAGATCTCGAAGAAATCGCCCTCATCCGCGACCTTGAGGATCAGCTCCTTGATGTCGTAGGGCTTGTTCGGATTATCCGGCACCAGCGTGTCGAGCGATTCATCGATACGGTCGGAGTCATCCTGCGTCGGCCATTCCGGCACGCCGCTCTCGTTGTTCGACGGCAGAAAGTCGATCAGCCGGCGCATCTGCAACAGGCATTCGACGTCGTTCTCGAACGCGCCGTCGGAGACGCCCGACTTTGTCGTATGCACGGATGCGCCCCCGAGCTGCTCTGCGGTGACGACTTCGTTGGTCACCGTCTTCACCACATCCGGGCCGGTGACGAACATGTAGCTAGTATCCTTCACCATGAAGATGAAGTCGGTCATGGCCGGCGAGTACACATCGCCTCCCGCGCAGGGCCCCATGATAATGCTGATCTGCGGGATGACGCCGGAGGCGATCACATTCCGCTTGAAGACCTCGCCATAGCCGCCAAGGGCCGCCACGCCTTCCTGAATGCGCGCACCGCCCGCATCGAACAGGCCGATGATGGGACAGCGCGCCTTCATCGCCATGTCCTGCACTTTGATGATTTTCTGTGCGTGCGTCTCGGACAGAGAGCCGCCGAACACCGTGAAATCCTTGGAGAAGAGATAGACCGCGCGGCCATTCACCGTGCCCCAGCCGGTGACGACGCCGTCGCCGGGGATCTTCGATTTCTCCATGCCGAAGTCATTCGACCGGTGCTCGACGAACATGTCGAACTCCTCGAACGAGCCCTTGTCGAGCACGAGCTCGATGCGCTCTCTTGCCGTCAACTTGCCGCGCTTGTGCTGGGCCTCGATGCGCGCCTTGCCACCGCCGAGACGAGCCTCCTCGCGCCGCTTCTCGAGTCTGTCGAGGATGTCTTTCATGGAATGAAGCCCTGCCCTCCCGGAATCTCGGCTTGGGAAGGGATAGCATGGCGGCCTCTCGGTCGTCATTGCCGGGCCTGGCCCCGGCAGAGAGGTCTTTGCGCTTGGCACCGCCCCCAAAGCCTGCTTACAAGCCGACTATGAGCGAACCGCAGACCGCAGCCGAACTCATCCAGCAGGGCCTCGTGCACCACCGGGCCGGGCAGATTTCGCTCGCCATGGACCGCTATACGCAGGTGCTGCGCAACGACCCGCAGAACCCCGATGCGCTCTATTACGTCGCCGTCATCGCCTGCCACGAAGGCCAGTTCCAGCAGGGCATCGATCTTGCCCGCCGCTCATTGTCGTACCGGCCCGGGCAGGCGCGTGCGCACAATCTCATCGGTCAGGCGTTGCATCGGATGGGACAGCCCAAAGATGCCCTCAAAAGCTTCGACAAGGCTCTCGAATGCGATGTCAAATTCGCCGACGCCTATGGCAATCGCGCCAACATGCTGGCCGAGCTTGGCCGTCATGCCGAAGCGGTGTCGAGCTTCGACCGCGCCGTAGCACTCAATCCGAATTCGGCGGCCGATTGGCTTAACCGCGGCGCGACGCTGCATGGCATCGGCCGTGTCGAGGACGCGATCGCCAGCTACGACAAGGCAATCGCGCTCGATCCGGATTTCTGCGTAACGCACAACAATCGTGCGCATGCTTTGCTCGATGCCGGCCGGGATATGGAATCTCTTGCCGCCTATGAACGCGCCATCGAACTCGAGCCGAAAATGGCCGAAGCCTATCTCGGCCGCGCGCTCGTGCTCAAAAAGCTCACCAGGCTGGAAGACGCCCTCGCCAGCGTCGACAAGGCGATCGAGATCAAGAGCGATGTCGCCAAGATGCACGAGGCGCGCGCTTCCCTCCTGCGCGATCTCGGGCGCACGGATGACGCGCATGCCGCCGATAGCCGGGCCAAAGAACTTGAGGCGAACGCCGACAAACCGCCGGCCGGGGAAAATTTGCAGTGACCACTTCGGCCGTTGACGGTGTGCCGCGTATTGTGCTGCGGGCTGAAGGCGCGGCAATTCTCATCGTCGCCACTATTTTGTACGCGAAGGCAGGCGGCTCCTGGTGGCTGTTTGCGCTGCTATTTCTCGCACCTGACGTCAGCCTCCTCGGCTATCTCGGAGGCGCTGGTATCGGCGCGACGGTCTATAATGCGGCCCATACGCTTATCGGGCCGCTTTTGCTCGCCGCGCTCGGATGGGCCTTGCCGGCTTATACCCTGCTTCCGCTCGCCTTGATCTGGCTCGCACACATCGGTTTTGATCGGCTGCTCGGTTATGGACTCAAGTATGCAGCCGGCTTCAATTTCACTCATCTCGGCGGCATCGGACGATCAAGGACGCCGACCTCGTAAAACTTTGGAACTTTATGGTGGCTTCCGCCGTTTCGCGGGGTAGTCAGAAGGACATCCCCGATGAACCACGCCACCTCCCGCGGCACGGCGCCGCGCCTTGCGACACCCACCGATCTCGGCGCCAACGCGGCAAAAGATATTGCCGCAGCGCTGAACGGCATTCTCGCCGACAGCTTCGCCCTTTATCTCAAGACGAAGAATTTCCATTGGCACGTCAGCGGGCCGCACTTCCGCGATTACCATCTGCTGCTCGACGAACAGGCCGAGCAGATCTTCGCCACCACCGACGTGCTTGCCGAGCGCGTGCGCAAGATCGGACAGCCGACGCTGCGCTCGATCGGTGACATTTCTCGTCAGCAGCGCCTTTCGGATAATGACGCCAAATATGTCGAGCCGCAGGATATGTTGGCTGAATTGCGCGACGACAATCAGCGTGTCGTCGCATCGATGCGCGAAGCGCACGACGTCTGCGACGAACACAATGATGTAGCAACAGCAAGCCTGCTTGAGACCTTTATCGACGATGCCGAAAAGCGTGTCTGGTTCCTCTACGAGGCCAGCCGCAAGGGCGACCCGACAGGGCACTGATCATCACGAAGTAAGCTTGAGCACCGCCACCGACGCCTGAAATTCCGCCTCGCGAAAGGCCCGACGCTCGAGCGCAAGCTCGTCACGGCCCCACTGCGACATCTGCCAGTCTTCGTCCACATGCGCCGCCGACCAGACTTCGTCAGCCTCAAGCGCCGCGTGTGCGAGCGCGACTGCAAGCAGGCCTGAGCCGGTCAGGGTCGTGATCGACGAGACAGCGCCAAGCCGCCACGGTTCGGCAGGAATAATGGTACGCAACGCCTCGACGGACTCGCGCGGCTGGGTCACATGCACGATGCCTTGCGCCAGCACGAAGCGCGCGCCGAACCGGTCGCGCGCCCAGGCCAAGACCGGATCCCACGCCCGCGACTGCTTTTCGACCAGGCCCGCGGGCGCCTCGGCGCGGTAGAACACCAGATCGGAGCGCAGATATTTCCCGATTTCCTCGGCGACCGATTGCGGCGCATCGGTGACCGCGTCGATGATGGCATTTGCAAGCCGGGTAAGCGGCATGCGTGCGGGATCGATCACGTCAATTTGTGAATTCCATTCTCGGACGATCGCCTCGGCGAGCGCGAGCGTGGGCGCGCGAAGCGCACGGCGCGCCGGCGTCTTGACCGGCTTATCGTCGAGCAGGACCGCACCGCCCTCGCCCACCTGTGCGGCTTCGTAAAAGCGCTTGCGCAAGTTCGGCCGCGTGCTGCGACGCGCCGCCTCGACCGGGTCGATCGACTGGTTTTCAAATATCTCGGTAAATATGTCGCGCATCAGATCATCGTGATTGTGCGCCGCAACAACGGCGGAACTGGGCCGAGAAAATCCCTTGCCTCATCGCTATAAGCATCATTTATGCATTCGCAAAACGCCCTGCCGCGGCCATCAGAGCGCCGCTTTCAGGGAGCGAAAAACTGTCTGAGACGTGCGGTTGATAGGCCGCGGGCATGACGGAAGGATAAGTAGCCTTGCGGGTTGGTACCCAATAATATCCGCTCTCGGATTCGATCCGAGAAATAAGGCCAACTGAGGAAAGCGGAGCCGCCGGGGCTGTGACGCGACACCGTTTATGTAGTGCGCGAGTAGCGGGGCGCGTTTCGAGGAGTCAATGAAGAATACCGACATTTCTGCCCCGGACTACTTCCACAAGGTCGTGGACTGCCAGTGGGCTTGCCCGGCACACACGCCGGTACCCGAATATATCCGGCTGATCGCGCACGGCCGCTATTCCGATGCCTACATGATCAATTGGCGGTCGAATGTGTTCCCGGGGATCCTGGGCCGCACCTGCGACCGTCCCTGCGAGCCGGCGTGCCGGCGCGTCCGCGTGGAGAAGGAGCCGGTGGCAATCTGCCGCCTGAAAAGAGTGGCGGCCGACTACAAGGACGATATTCGCGACCGCTTACCGAAGCCTGCGGCGAAGAAAAATGGCAAGCGCATTGCGCTCGTCGGCGGCGGTCCGGCTTCCCTCACCGTCGGCCGCGATCTCGCCCCGCTCGGCTATCAATGCGTGGTGTTCGACCAAGACCCCAAAGCCGGCGGCATGATCCGCACGCAAATTCCGAAATTCCGCCTGCCGGATTCCGTCATCGACGAAGAGTGCGGCTATATCCTCGACCTTGGCGTGGAATTCCGAGCAGGTAAACGCATCGGCAGCTTGAAGGCGCTGCTCGCCGAAAGCTGGGATGCGATCTTCGTCGGCTCCGGCGCGCCGCGCGGCCGCGATCTCGACATCCCCGGCCGCAAGGAAGCTGGCAAGAACATCCATATCGGCATCGACTGGCTCTCGTCAGTTTCATTCGGCCACATCAGCAAGATCGGCAAGCGCGTGGTCGTGCTCGGTGGTGGCAACACCGCCATGGATTGCTGCCGCTCCGCCCGCCGCCTTGGCGGCGAGCAGGTCGACGTGGTGGTGCGCTCGGGCTTTGAAGAGATGAAGGCGTCGCCTTGGGAAAAGGAAGACGCCATGCACGAGGGCATCCCGATCCACAATTTCCTCGTGCCCAAGGAGTTCACACACGAAAACGGCAGGCTCACCGGCATCACCTTCGAGAAGGTGAAGGCCGAATACGATGCCAAGGGCCGGCGCAAGCTCGTTTCCGCCGGCGAACCCGACCAACACTTCCCCTGCGATGACGTGCTGGTCGCGGTCGGTCAGGAAAATGCCTTCCCTTGGATCGAGCGCGATGCCGGCGTCGAATTTGATCAGTGGAACATGCCTAAAGTCGATCCGAATACGATGGCATCGACCAATCCGAAAGTTTTCTTCGGCGGCGACGCCGCGTTCGGCCCAAAGAACATCATCTGGGCGGTCGCACACGGCCATGAAGCGGCTGTCTCGATCGACAAGATGCTCAATGGCGAGGACATTTCGGATCGCCCCCTTCCGGCTGTCGAGCTGATGAGCCAGAAGATGGGCATCCATGAATGGTCCTACGACAACGAGATCGCCCTCGATAAACGCTACAAGGTGCCGCATCGCGACAAGGTGGTGGCGCTGAAAGACATCAAGGCCGAAGTCGAGCTCGGTTTCGACCTCGATCTCGCGGTCAAGGAAGCTCACCGCTGCCTCAACTGCGATGTGCAGACCGTGTTCTCGGCGCAGCTCTGCATCGAATGCGACGCCTGCGTCGACATCTGCCCGATGGACTGCATCACTTTCACGCCGAATGGTGAGGAAGCCGACTTACGCAAGCGGCTGAACGCGCCGTCGCACAATCTCACGCAAGATCTCTATGTCCAGGATGGCCTCAAGACGGGCCGCGTCATGGTCAAGGACGAGGACGTCTGCCTGCATTGCGGGCTGTGCGCCGAGCGCTGCCCGACCGGCGCCTGGGACATGCAGAAATTTTTGCTGGATATGACTCACGCAGGGACTTCATGCCGACCGCCACGCCGATCAGCCGCGTAAACGATTTCGTCATCCGCTTCGCCAACGTCAACGGTTCCGGCTCGGCGAGCGCGAACGAGATGTTTGCGCGCGCCGTGATGCGCATGGGCGTGCCGGTCGCGCCCCGCAACATCTTCCCATCCAACATCCAGGGCTTGCCGACCTGGTACGAGGTGCGCGTGTCCGAAGCCGGCCACCTGGGCGCCCGTGGCGGCACCGATTTGATGGTGGCGATGAACCCGCAGACGTTCGACAAGGACATCGCCGGCATCGAACCAGGTGGCTACCTGTTCTACGATTCCACGAAGCCGATGCCGCCCTCCAAGTTTCGCGACGACATCACCGTTATCGGCGTGCCGCTGACCGCCATCTGCAACCGCGAATACACCGATCCGCGCCAGCGCCAGCTGTTCAAGAACATCATCTATATCGGCGTTCTGACGGCGCTCCTCGACATGGATGTGAAGGTCGTCGAGCAACTCATTGGCGAACAATACAAGGGCAAGGACAAGCTCATCGAGCCCAACATCAAGGCCCTGCATATCGGACGCGATTACGCCATCCTGAACCTGCAATGCCCGCTCGCAATGAAGCTCAAGCTCGCCAACGCCGTCGGCGACCGGATTTTCATTGAGGGTAACTCCGCCGCCGCACTGGGCGCGGTATATGGCGGCGCGACCGTGTGCGCCTGGTATCCGATCACGCCTTCCTCTTCACTGGCGGATGCCTTCACCCGGCATTGCGCCAGGCTGCGCGTCGACCCTGAAACCCAGCAGGCGAAATACGCGATCATCCAGGCCGAGGACGAACTCGCTTCTATCGGCATCGTGATCGGCGCCGGCTGGAATGGCGCGCGCGCCTTCACCGCGACCTCCGGCCCGGGCATTTCGTTAATGCAGGAGTTTATCGGGCTTGCCTATTTCGCTGAGATTCCTGCAGTTCTGTTTGACGTGCAGCGCGCCGGGCCATCCACCGGGATGCCGACGCGCACCCAGCAATGCGATGTCGTCTCCTGCGCCTATGCCTCTCACGGCGATACCAAACACGTGCTGCTGTTCCCCGAAAACCCGACGGAAAGCTTTGAGTTCGGCGCCCAGGCTTTCGATCTCGCCGACCGGCTGCAGACGCCGATTTTTGTCATGCTCGATCTCGACATCGGCATGAATCATCACCTGTCGAAACCGCTCGCCTGGGACGACACGCGCAAATACGACCGCGGCAAGGTGATGACGGCCGCGCAGCTGGAAGCCGGCAAGGAATTCGGGCGCTATCTCGATGTCGACGGCGACGGCATCCCCTACCGCACCTATCCGGGCACCCATCCGACCAAAGGCTCGTTCTTCACGCGCGGCACCTCGCGCGACCGCTATGCGCGCTACACGGAAGAAGGCGCGCCCTATGTCGACAACATGCAGCGGTTGATCCGCAAGTTCGACACCGCCAAGGACCTGGTGCCGCGCCCCTTGATCGCCACTGCTGGCAAGCCGACCAAATATGGCGTGATCTATTACGGCTCGACCTCCCCGGCGATGGATGAGGCGATTCACATGATCGAAGCGCGCGGCCATGCGCTCGACCGCATGCGCATCCGCGCCTTTCCGTTCCACTCCAGCGTCAATAGCTTCGTAGCCGATCATGATTTCGTGTTCGTGGTCGAGCAGAACCGCGACGCCCAGTTGCGTTCGCTCATCGTCAACGAATGCGGCATCGACCCGGTGCGGCTGGTACCAATTTTGCACTATGACGGCACGCCCATCACGGCGCGCTTCATCGACAAGGCAATCGGCGACCACCTCGACAAGCTCACGGTGAAGCCGATGAAGGTGACCTCATGACCTACCTCGCCAAACCCAAATTCCACCACCCCGACCTGCCTAAGAACGCGCTGGGCTACACCCATCGCGACTATGAGGGCTCGGTCTCGACGCTGTGCGCCGGCTGCGGGCATGACTCGATCACCGCCGCAATCATCCAGTCCTGCTTCGAGTTGTCGATCGAGCCGCATCGGGTCGCCAAGATTTCCGGCATCGGCTGCTCGTCGAAGACACCCACCTATTTCCTCGGCAATTCGCACGGCTTCAATTCGGTGCACGGCCGCATGCCGTCGGTGCTCACGGGCGCCAATCTCGCAAACCGCGACCTGATCTACCTCGGCGTATCCGGCGATGGCGACAGCGCATCGATCGGCCTTGGCCAGTTTGCGCATTGCCTGCGCCGCGGCGTGAACATGGTCTATATCGTCGAGAACAACGGTGTGTACGGCCTCACCAAGGGCCAGTTCTCGGCGACGGCCGACCGCGGCTCGAAGTCCAAGCGTGGCTTCATCAACACCGACAACTCAATCGATCTTGTTGCGATGGCGCTCCAGCTCGGCGCGAGCTTTGTCGCCCGCTCCTTCTCCGGCGACAAGCACCAGCTGGTGCCGATCATCAAGGCGGCGATTGCACACAAGGGCGCGGCTTTTATCGATGTGATCTCGCCGTGCGTGGCCTTCAACAACCACGCCGGCTCGACCAAGAGTTTCGATTTCGTGCGCGAGCACAACGAAGCGGTCAACCGCCTCGACTTCATCTCAAGCCGCATGCCGATCGAGGTGAAGCAGGAGCCTGGGACGGTAGAGATCGTCGAACAGCACGACGGTTCGAGGCTCGCGCTGCGCAAGCTCGCCGCAGACTACGATGTGCACGACCGCACCGCGGCTCTCGGCTTCCTGCAGCACCATGCTGCGAAGGGGCAGATCGTCACCGGGCTGCTCTACGTCGAGAAAGAGCCGGAAGACCTGCATGCCCACCTGCACACGGTCGACGCGCCCCTCAACGTACTTGGCGAAAAGGAATTGTGCCCAGGCCAGGCGGCGCTCGATAAGTTCAACGCGAGTTTGCGGTAAACTTCCGCGTCTCAGCGGTCATTGCCGGGCTTGACCCGGCAATCCATGATGCAGTTCATCATTGATAGGCTTACGTAAGATTTTGTCGGACCGCAGATCAGCATGGATGCGCGAGTCAAGCCCGCGCATGGCACCGAAACCGCTATTCGCCGAGTGACAAAGTTTATCATGGAAAAACGCCGCCTCGGCCAATCCGATCTGCATCTCGCCCCCATCATGCTCGGCGGCAACGTGTTCGGCTGGAACGTCGACGAGCCGACATCGTTCGAAATCCTCGACGCTTTCGTCGATGGAGGATTCAATGCCATCGACACATCGGACAGCTATTCGCGCTGGGTGCAAGGTCATCCGGGTGGAGAGTCCGAAACCATTATCGGCAACTGGCTGAAAAAGAGCGGCAAGCGCGACAAGGCGCTGATCGCCACCAAGGTCGGCGAGGATATGGGCGAAGGCCGCAGCCTCAGGAAAGATTACATTCTGCGCGAATGCGAGGCCTCGCTTCGCCGGCTGAAAACCGACTATATCGATCTCTATCAGACCCATTTCGACGACGAAGTGACGCCGCCGGAAGAAACGATGCAGGCCTATGCCGCATTGATCGCTACCGGCAAGGTGCGCGCGATCGGCGCCTCCAACATCACGCCTGCGCGATTGAAGGCCTCACTCGATGCCAGCAGCGAGGTCGGTGCGCCGCGCTACGAAAGCCTGCAGCCGCTTTATAACCTCTCGGATCGCAAGGAATTCGAGACCGAATTCGAGCCGATCTGCCTGCGGGAAAAGCTGGGAGTCATCAACTACTACTCGCTGGCTGCAGGTTTTCTCACGGGCAAGTACCGCTCGCCCGAGGAAGGCGCCAGGCATCCCGGTCGCGGCGACCGGCTCAAACGCTACCTCGATGCCCGCGGCCTACGGATTTTGAAGGTGCTTGATGCCGTGGCAACGAACCATAATGCGCTGCCGGCGCAGATCGCGCTGGCCTGGCTGATCGCCAAGCCGATCATCACCGCGCCCATCGTCAGCGTCACCAACCGCAAGCAGCTCAGCGAGGTCCTCAAAGCGCCAGAGATCACTTTGTCGCGCGAGGAGATTGCAGCACTGGATGCGGCCGGAGGTTAGTTCCCAGAATGGAACTTGAACCTAGCCGGCGCGTTGAGGCCCCGCATGAGCGCCCGCGCATCCCTTGCCGTCCGTAAAAATCACCAGACTAAGCCGTCGCGGCGAAGCAGCCGTGGCAACGGCATTACCGAAAAAGAGATCAAGGACGTCGAGGAACTGGCGACCCCGCGTACGCCGGTGATCTACGAGGTCGTGCGCCGCCTCGGTGAGGAAGAGATGGAGCGCCCGGCCACCTCGCTCTGGTGGTCCGGGGTGGCGGCAGGACTTTCGATCAGCTTCTCGTTGCTCGCGCAGGCGATACTGCAGACGCACTTGCCGGAGTCATCCTGGCAACCGCTTGTGGTCAGTTTCGGTTACTGCATTGGATTCATCATGGCGGTACTGTCGCGCCAGCAACTGTTCACCGAAAGCACGATCACCGCGGTCTTGCCAGTTGCTGCCGAGTTTACCTGGAGCAATATCGGCCGCATGTCGCGGCTATGGGCGATCGTGCTCGCGGCAAATCTCGCCGGCACCTTGTTCGCCGCACTGTTCTGCACGTTCACGCCCGTGCTGCCGGGCGAGATCTATGAAGGCATGCTGGCGATCAGCCGCGATCTGCTCGCTCTTGGCTGGTGGGAGACGGTGTTTCGAGGCATTGCCGCGGGCTTCCTGATGGCGGCCATGGTCTGGCTGATGCCGGGCGCGGAAGGATCCCAATTTCAGGTCATCACTTTGATGACATGGCTTATTTCGGTTGGCGGGTTCACCCACATCGTCGCCGGAAGCATGGAGTCTTATCTCCTGGTCTTTTCGGGGGAATGGGCGTGGTGGCGAATGCCCCTCGAATTCATGGTGCCGGTCTTGATCGGAAATATGATCGGCGGCACCGCCTTGTTCGCGCTCATCGCCTACGCCCAGGTCATGGACGAGATATGAGCCGCCTAAAGCGAAGGCTTAACTTGAAGAAATGCCGTTAAATCAACGCTTGATTCCTCAAGTGAGATATGAAGACCGCTACTGGTTTATGCAGGTACCGATGTACGAATTGCGGGCGCCCGCTGCCTGGCCGTAGACGCCCGCCTGGTGGGCGCAGCGCGCAGCGCGGTCTTGGTAGGTCTCGGCACCACCTCGTCCTGAACCCGATATTGTCGGCAGATTGGGAAGCGCCCGGCCTGTTTCCGGGATGACAATCGGCGGCGGAACCACAGCATTGGGCTGCGGCACTGTCGATGGACGCGGGGTCACGACGTGTTTGACGGTGCCGCGCGGCGACTTGTATTTGGGCGCCAGCCAGGGCTCCGGCCGCTGTGGCCTGGACCCCTTCTCCGGGACCATGATGCTGTAGTCATCCTGCATGATGCTGTAGCCACTTTGCGCATGCGCAGCTGCTGCGGGCGTTACCGCGAGAACAAGCATGCTGAGCAAAAGGGACGCACGCATGGCTCCTCTTAAATAAGAACCCCCCGGCCCGCCCGCTACTCCTCCGGAGCCTCCTCGATCGGATCGTAGCGTTTTGCATCAAAGCCCAGCAGATTCCAGGACTGCTCCATGTGCGGCGGCAATGGTGCCGACACGTCGATTATGCCGCCACGCGGATGCGGTACCGCGATCCGGCGCGCCAGCAGGTGCAGCTTATTTTGCACGCCGCCGGGAAATTCCCAATTCTCGATATTGAAATATTTCGGATCGCCGACGATCGGGTTGCCGACATGGGCCATATGCGCGCGCAACTGATGGGTGCGACCCGTCACCGGTTTGAGCGAAATCCAAGCAAACTTGTGTGCCGCTGCCTCCACCACCGCGTAGTAAGTGACCGCGTGGACGGCGTCCTTCTCGCCATGCTTGGCAATGCGCATATAGGAATCTTCCTCGACTTCCTGCTTGGCCAGATATGTAGAAATGCGCCCCTGCGCCGGCTTCGGCACGCCGGCAACCAGCGCCCAGTAGATCTTGCGCGCCGATCGCGAGCGAAATGTTTTTGCCAGCGCCGCCGCCGCAAACCGCGTCTTCGCCACCAGCAGACAGCCCGCCGTGTCCTTGTCGAGCCGGTGCACCAGGCGCGGGCGCTGCGCGTCTGGGCCGCTGCCGCGCAGCGCGCCAAGCATGCCGTCGATATGGCGCGTCGTTCCGGAGCCGCCCTGCACCGCAAGCCCCATGGGCTTGTTGAGCACCAGCACGTCGGCGTCTTCGTACAATGTGATCGATTTCAGGAATGCGCGATCCTTCTGCGCTTGCGGGGCATCATCGCGCGGGACTGGAGCTTCAATTTTTAGCGGCGGGATGCGCACCGCCTGCCCGGCTTCGAGCCGGGCCTTCGGTTGCGTGCGCTTGCCGTTCACGCGCACCTCGCCTTTGCGGATGATGCGCTGGATGTGGCTGAAGGACAGACCAGGATACCGCGCCTCGAAAAAGCGATCGACGCGCATACCGGATTCATCTGGCGTAACGGAGACGGTTTGCACTCCCCGCGCACCTCTCCCCGCCTGCGGGCAAAGGTCGGCCGTTGGAGCGGCGCGACTCAGGTTTGGTGCGGACTCGGTTCGGCTTTCGTGGGCGCGCTGGGGCGCCCGCTCACCTGGGCCCTTGTTCCGCAAGAGGGGCGAGGGAGAAAAGCGGCGCTTCCCGTGGTCACGATGCCGCGGCCCAGCCTGCTGACGTCCGCCGCCGGGCTGGCGCGGACCCGATTTTCCGCGGCTCATGCTCCGCCCCGTTCCTTCCGCAGCTTCGCCCAGTATTCGAGCCGCTTCCTGATGTCGCGTTCGAAGCCGCGTTCGGGCGGATCGTAAAATTTCTGCCGCT
>DATGDN010000095.1:0-7322 GCA_035310865.1 Pseudolabrys sp.
GGCGCCGATCTGCGGCATCCCGGCCGATACGTTGCGGGAGGTCGCGCGCGCCTTCGCGCGCGCCGAAAGCGCCATCATTTTCTGGGGCATGGGCGTGTCACAGCACACCCATGGCACCGACAATGCGCGCTGCCTGATTGCGCTATCACTCATCACAGGTCAGATCGGCCGCCCTGGCACCGGACTTCATCCGCTGCGTGGGCAGAACAACGTGCAAGGCGCTTCGGATGCCGGCCTCATTCCGATGTTTTTCCCCGACTACCAGTCGGTGGAGAATGCGGACATCCGCGCCAAGGTGGAGAAAGCCTGGGGCGCCAAGCTGGACCCGAAAAAAGGGCTGACCGTCGTTGAGATCATGGATGCGGTGCACGCCGACGTCATCAAGGGCATGTACATCCTCGGCGAAAATCCGGCGATGTCGGATCCCGATCTCAATCACGCCCGCGAGGCGCTTGCGCACCTTGAACATCTCGTGGTGCAGGACCTGTTCCTCACCGAGACCGCGGTTTATGCCGACGTTTTCCTCCCGGCCTCGGCCTGGCCGGAAAAGGACGGCACTGTGACCAACACCAACCGCCAGGTGCAGATGGGTCGTCAGGCATTGCCGCTCCCGGGCGATGCCAAACCTGACTGGTGGATCACGCAGGAAATCGCGCGGCGCATCGGGCTTAAGTGGGACTACAAGAATCCCAGCGAAGTCTACACCGAGATGGCGTCACTGATGCCTTCGCTCGACAATATCCCGTGGGATCGAGTGGAACGCGAAAGCGCAGTGACTTATCCAGCTGACGCGATCGACACGCCCGGCCGCGACGTCGTGTTCGACAAGGGATTCCCGCGTCCCGGTGGTTTCGGCAAGCTTGTGGCGGCAAAGCTCACGCCACCCGCAGAGACGCCGGATCAGGAATTCCCGTTTGTCCTCACCACCGGACGGCAGCTCGAGCATTGGCATACGGGTGCCATGACGCGGCGCGCGACCGTGCTCGACGCGCTTGAGCCTGCGGCCGTCGCGTCGCTCTCGCGCGGGACCATCGCCAAGCTCGGCATCAAACCGGGCGACATGGTGCGCGTGACCACCCGGCGTGGCATGGTCGAGCTCAATTCGCGCCAGGACGACGCCATTCCCGACGGCGTGGTGTTCATTCCATTCGCTTATGTGGAAGCGGCCGCGAATATCCTCACCAACCCGGCGCTTGATCCCTTCGGAAAGATTCCGGAGTTCAAGTTCTGCGCCGCGCGCGTGGAAGCGGCAGAGCCGAGGCAGCAGGCGGCGGAGTAGAGCCAAATCGGGATTTGGCGGTTGTAGCTTGGGCGATTGAACTGGTGCGGCGCCGATCCTATAACCGCGCTCATGCGCGTGAACGGCAAGTCTTATCGCACGATTTGGATTGCCGACGACGGCAGGACTGTTGAAATCATTGATCAAACGCTGCTTCCGCATCGGTTTGCGGTCGTCAAGTTGCGCGATTTGGCCGATGCCGTCGCAGCCATCAAGACCATGCAGGTGCGCGGGGCACCGCTCATCGGCGCCACGGCCGCTTACGGCATCTGCCTTGCAGTAGCGGCGGATCCATCGGATCAGGCCCTCGACATTGCCTGTGACGCATTGATGGCGAGCCGGCCCACGGCGGTGAATTTGCGATGGGCTCTCGACGTCATGCGGTCGCATCTACGCAATCGGCCGCACCATGAGCGTGCCGAAGCCGCATACCGGCGCGCCGCTGAAATCTGCGAAGAAGATGTGGCAATGAATGCCGCGATCGGTAGTCACGGCCTGGGTCTGCTGCGTGCGGCGGCCGCAAGGAAAGGCAGCAGCGGTCCGTTGAACGTGCTTACGCACTGCAACGCCGGTTGGCTTGCAACTGTCGATTGGGGCACGGCATTGGCGCCGATTTACAAGGCCCACAACAATGGCATGAAAATCCATGTCTGGGTCGATGAAACGCGGCCGCGCAATCAGGGCATGAGCCTTACGGCCTGGGAACTAGGTCAGCACGAAGTCGGGCATACCGTAGTTGCCGACAATGTTGGTGGCCACTTGATGCAACACAAGCTAGTCGATCTGGTGATCGTTGGAACCGATCGCACAACGGCGCGCGGCGACGTCTGTAATAAAATCGGCACTTATCTGAAAGCATTGGCGGCGAAAGACAACAATGTGCCATTTTACGTTGCGCTGCCGTCGCCATCGATTGATTGGAATCTCGATGACGGCGTGAACGAAATACCGATCGAGGAGCGCGATGGATCGGAGTTATCGCATGTCAGCGGGAGGCTGCCTGATGGCACCATCGCGAGGGTAGACATCGCGCCCGAACACAGTCCGATGGCCAATTACGCGTTCGATGTCACGCCCGCTCATCTTGTCACCGCCCTAGTGACCGAACGGGGTATCTGTGCCGCATCCGCCGAAGGACTACGCGGACTGTTTCCCGATCTAGCTGCGGCGAAAGGGAAGGCCCATGCGTAATCTCTGGTCTGATCGCGACGCCAGGGCAGCGGTGAAGTTGTATCAGACGCAAGGTGTCAATGAAGACCTGGCTCTGTGCACCTACACGACGCGCTTGCTGGGCAGCGAACCCCGTCTCGTTCAACACGGGGGCGGCAACACTTCGGTCAAGACGCGTATGCGCGATTTCACCGGCCAGCCTGTCAATGTGCTGTGCGTCAAAGGGTCGGGATGGGATATGGCCACCATCCAACCAGCTGGATTGCCTGCTGTCCGGCTTGCGCCGCTTCTGACGCTTGCCGGCCGAAAAACGCTAGGCGACGAAGAGGTGGTGGCGATTCAGCGCAGCAATCTTCTCGATAGTGCTGCGCCGAATCCATCGGTCGAAACGCTGCTGCATGCCTTCCTTCCGCATAAATTCGTCAATCACACCCATGCCAACGCGATCCTCGCACTGTGTGACCGGCCGAATGGCACCGCGTTATGCCGAAAAGTCTACGGATCGCGCGCCGCTATCGTCCCGTACGTCATGCCGGGATTTGCACTGGCGCAGTCGGCGAAGAAAGTGTTTGAAGCCAATGCCGATTGCGAAGCTTTGATCCTGCACAAGCACGGCATCTTTACATTCGGAAGCAGCGCGCAGGAAGCGTATGAGCGGATGATAGAATTGGTAGGCCTTGCCGAGAGAGGTCTCCGAAGGGAGCGTCACAAGCGGCAGGTTGCGGTCAGACTTCCGAAGGCCATTGCCGATGTTACGGATATCGCGCCGGTGCTGCGTGGCCTTGCCGCCGTCCCGCTCGACCGCAATAACGCGCGCTGGGCGCGCTTTGTGATGGAGCACAGGGCGAGCAAAAACGTTCTTGATTGCGTCAATGGCCGCAATCTTGGCCGTTATAGCCAGCAAGGCCCGGTAACGCCGGATCACATCATCCGGACCAAGCCGTGGCCGCTGATGTTGCCATCGCCAGACGCCTCTCGGCTCGAAGAATTTGCCGCGGCCGCTCGCAAGGCCCTGGAGAAATATCAGGCAAACTATCGCCGCTACTTCGCGCGTCACAATGCCCGTGCAAAGCCGAAGAAGCGGCCGCTCGATCCCGTGCCGCGGGTGATCCTCGTACCAGGAATTGGTCTGTTCGGGCTCGGCCTGACAGCAACGGAAGCGCGAATTGCCGCTGATATCGCCGAGACCTCCGTGTCGGTGATTTTGGACGCCGAGCGGGGAGGACGCTTCGAAAGCATTTCGGAGTCCGATCAATTTGAAATTGAATACTGGTCGCTTGAGCAGGCCAAGCTTGCGGCACGCAAACAAAAAGCCCTGCAAGGTCAAGTCGCCGTTGTCACCGGGGCTGCTGGCACGATCGGTATGGCAACGGCCGAGGCCATGCGTGTGCAAGGTGCGGAAGTAGCGTTGCTCGACCTTGATGCTGTCGGCGCCCGGGCCGCGGCAAGCCGCCTGGGCGGTCTCGGGATTGGCTGCGATGTCACCGACCGGCGATCGGTCCACACCGCATTCAATTCCGTCGTCGCGGCCTTTGGCGGCGTGGATATTCTCGTGTCGAACGCCGGTGCGGCATGGCAGGGGCGAATAGGCGAAGTTGACGATTTAACGTTGCGGGAAAGCTTTGAGCTTAATTTTTTTGCGCATCAATATGCGGCCCAGGCTGCGGTGCGTGTGATGAGGCAACAAGGCAACGGCGGCGTCTTGCTGTTCAATGTTTCCAAGCAGGCCATCAATCCCGGCATGAACTTCGGCCCTTATGGTCTGCCCAAGGCGGCGACTCTCGCATTGATGCGGCAATATGCGGTCGACTACGGCAGCGAAGGCATCACCTCCAATGCCGTCAATGCCGACCGTATTCGGTCGGGATTATTGACTGGCAATTTGGTAAAGCAGCGGGCCAAAGTACGTGGTGTCAGCGAACATGAATATCTTGCCGGCAATTTGCTCGGGCGTGAGGTCTTGGCCGAAGATGTTGCCGATGCTTTCGTAAGCCTCGCGTTGTCGGCCAAGACCAGCGGTGCCGTGCTGACCGTCGACGGCGGAAATATTGCAGCTGCTCTCAGATAGCGGACGAAGCTCAAACAAATCCAGCTCGAATGACTTGGCCGGCCGCCGCCTATTTCCCGCCTTTTTCCGGGCGGAAATTTCCGGCGCCTTTGCAGAAGCGAAGGCGCGTGGACGGGAGGATAAGGTTATGAAAGTCGCACCATTTTTTTGGGGGCTTGCCATTGCTTGTGTTGCCGGGCCCGTTCTTGCGAAGCCGGCATATGTCGCGTCAACCGTCAACCTGCGCGCGGCGCCGGGCACCGGGAGTGAGATTGTCGCAAAGATTCCCGGCGGCAGCCTGGTCGATGCCGGCGGATGCGACGGCGGCTGGTGCGAGATCAGCTGGCAGGACAAGAAAGGTTTCGCGATCCAGACCGCACTCGACCTGAGCGGACGTGTGCCGCAACAGCGTGCCGCGGCGCCACGCCCTGCCTACCGGCAAGGCCCGGACGTGGTCGAAGGGCCGGAGGTCGTAGAGGGACCGATCTACTACGATCCGCCGCCGCCAGTGGTCTATTACGGCGGGCCGTATTACCGGCCCTACTGGGGCTGGCGACGGCATTGGTGATGACAATCACTTCGTTTGGCTGCCGCTGCCGAACGCAAGTGTGAGCGCTACGAGCGTGGCGAAGTAAGCGGCGATGCCTGCAGGTATCGCCAAGTACAAGTTCACGCCGAATTTTTGCTCCAGTCCGAACAGCACGGTGGCGCCGACCAATACCGCGGCGAAACGGATCATGCGGTCGCGGCTCATGCCCGCCTTCGCTTAACGTTTGTTTTCGTTCGGCGCGCGCATGTTCGCCCAAGGATCGCTGCGCGCCGATGCGGTGTCGCTCTCCTTGCGTGCCCGTTCCATCGCTCGTTTGTATTGTTGATCGACCTGCTCGGCCTGTTGCTTCTTTTCCCTTTCCAGGATCGCGAGAGGCTCGTCGTCTTTCTTTTGCGCGAAAGCTGGCGCGGACAAAAAGTCCATTGCGACGGCAATCAGAAGTAGCTTTTTCATGGTCAGACATTTCCCCGCGTATCCAAGATCAGGATAACATGGCGCCCAAAGCCGCTCAATCGCATGGAATCCTTGCGCAATCGGGGGGGCGACTTGGTATAAGGCTGCGGAACCGCCCGGAGCTTTCAGGGATGTCACTGTCGCACCACACGCCGCCGCTTACTGTAGTCACTGTGCCTCGGCACGACTGGACGCGCGAACACGTGCGGGACTTGTTCGCCTTGCCATTTCCCCAGCTGATCTTTCGCGCGGCGCAGGTCCATCGCGAAAACTTCGACCCTTCCGAGGTGCAGATCTCGACGCTGCTGTCGATCAAGACAGGCGGCTGCCCGGAGGACTGCGCCTATTGCCCGCAGTCCGCAAAATTCGATACCGGTGTCAAAGCCGAAAAGCTAATGGATATCGATGCCGTGCTCGCCGAAGCGCGCGCAGCGAAAGCCGGCGGGGCCTCGCGCTTCTGCATGGGTGCAGCATGGCGCTCGCCGAAAGACCGCGATCTCTACAAGGTCTGCGAGATGGTCGAGGGCGTAAAGGCGCTTGGAATGGAAACTTGCGTCACGCTCGGCATGCTGAGCGGCGATCAGGCGCGGCGGTTGAAGGATTGCGGACTCGACTACTACAATCACAATCTCGACACATCGCCTGAGTTCTACGGTGAGATCATAACCACGCGCACGTACCAGGACCGGCTCGACACGCTCGAACACGTGCGCGCAGCGGGCATCCATGTCTGCTGCGGCGGCATAGTAGGTATGGGCGAGGGGCTTGAGGATCGTGTCGGCATGATCACGACGCTTGCCAGCCTTCCGGTGCATCCGGAGAGTGTGCCGATCAATATGCTGGTGCGGGTGGAGGGAACACCACTCGCGGACACGGCTGCGCTCGACCCATTCGATTTCGTGCGCACGATTGCGGTGGCGCGCATCTGCATGCCGGCGTCGGTGGTTAGGCTCTCAGCGGGCCGCGAGGACATGAGCGAGGAGACGCAGGCTCTTTGCTTCCTCGCAGGCGCCAATTCAATTTTTTACGGACCTAAATTGCTCACCACGCCGAACCCCGGCCGCGACCGTGACATGGCGCTGCTCGACAAGCTGGGCATGCGGCCGATGGACTAGGTGAAGTTGCGCACCAGAGCGAGGCCTGCGAACAGGCCTCCGATCGAAAGCGCAACCGACAGCAGCACATAGAGCGCCGCGAGGCCGACTTCTCCCCGCTCGTAAAGCAGTGCGACGTCGAGCGAGAGGGTTGAGAATGTCGTGTAGCCGCCGAGAATTCCGGTGGTGATGTTGCGGGATGCCGCCCCGGAAAGCGAAAATTGCCACTACCGAGCCGCTGACATTCTCGAACAGCGTCGCGTAGGGGAATGCTGTGCCGAGCAGGCGCGCAAAGGCGAGATTGAATCCATGCCGAAGCGCGGCGCCAATGCCGCCACCTATGAACACGATCAGAAAGCCCATCGATATCCCCTCTGTCTCAGGGCAAAGAAAAGCCGCCCTGCGGCGGACAGATTCCTACCGCCAGACTGCACGGTAGGAGTCATCAGCCCCTTTCGGGCGGTTCTCGGGGGACCCCATCCCCATCGCGGCGAAACTACCGGCGACGCAATGCAGGGTCAACGGGGACGCAGCAGACAATTTGTTTCGAGTCGACTAGTGTCCGCGCACCTTGAGCACGCCGCCTCCACCACGTCGCCGTCGCCGCGCCTTTGATTGGTCGACTGCGATCATTGCCATCCTTGCCTTCGCCGCCGCCGCCACGGTCTATCTGCGCGACGGGCGCCAGCATTTTCTCGATGTTCTTGTCAGCGACGTTTCGCTCTTTGG
>DATGDN010000096.1:0-6407 GCA_035310865.1 Pseudolabrys sp.
ACGCGTTGTGCTGACCGGGGGAGCGAGTCAGCTTACGGGCCTCGCAGATCTTGCCGCGCGGATCTTGCGGCGCCCCGTACGAATTGGCCGTCCACTTGGTCTGGCCGGTTTGCCGGAAGCGGCGAAAGGGCCTGCCTTTGCGGTTGCGGCCGGACTGCTTGTCTATCCACAAGCAGCCCATCTCGAACACTTCGAACCGCGGCGAACGCGGCAATTGATGACAGGAACGGGCGGTTACATGGCACGGGTTGGACGATGGCTACGCGAAAGCTTCTGACCCTTCATCAACGGAACCATGAATGGCCGGTGGCGGACCGGCTCAGTTCGGCGGCTAGCAATTGCATTTGCGCTTTCGGCGCGGCGCAAGGCCTGCTGCCCGTGCAATCATGAGGCAAACATGACCATCAACCTGACGATCCCCGATATTCGCGAGATGAAACCTCGCATTACCGTCTTTGGCGTCGGTGGCGCCGGCGGCAATGCTGTCAACAACATGATCGCGGCAGGCCTGCAGGGCGTCGACTTCGTCGTCGCCAATACAGACGCGCAAGCGCTCACAATGTCCAAGGCCGAACGCATCATTCAGATGGGCACCCAGGTGACCGAAGGCCTCGGCGCCGGCTCACAACCTGAAGTCGGCCGCGCCGCGGCAGAGGAGGTGATCGACGAAATCCGCGATCACCTGACCGGCGCGCACATGGTGTTCGTCACCGCCGGCATGGGCGGCGGGACCGGTACCGGCGCGGCGCCCATCATCGCCAAAACGGCTCGCGAGCTCGGGATTCTCACCGTCGGCGTGATCACCAAGCCGTTCCACTTCGAGGGCCAGCGCCGCATGCGCTTTGCCGAGGCCGGGATCGTGGAGCTGCAGAAGGTTGTGGATACCCTGCTGATCATCCCGAATCAGAACCTGTTCCGGGTGGCCAATGAAAAGACCACATTCGCCGATGCCTTCGCCATGGCAGACCAGGTGCTCTATTCGGGCGTGGCCTGCATCACGGACCTGATGGTGAAGGAAGGGCTCATCAACCTCGACTTTGCTGACGTGCGCGCCGTCATGCGCGAGATGGGCAAGGCCATGATGGGCACGGGCGAAGCATCGGGCGAGAAACGGGCCCTGACTGCCGCCGAAGCCGCGATCTCCAATCCGCTGATCGACGACGCCTCGATGAAGGGCGCCAGGGGCCTGCTCATCTCGATCACCGGCGGCAAGGATCTCACGCTTTACGAGGTCGACGAAGCGGCCACGCGCATCCGCGAGGAGGTCGATCAGGACGCCAACATCATCGTCGGCGCGACCTTTGACGAAACCCTTGAAGGCATCATCCGCGTCTCGGTGGTGGCGACCGGAATCGACAACACCGGCCACGCGCGTCAGGCTCAGCCCGCAGAAAGTGCGCTCAGAGAACTCGCTGGCAAGATACGCAACGATAGCCGGCGTATCGCCGACCGCATCGAGCGTACTGCGCCGGCCGCCGCGCATGCCGCGCCTTCCGTCGAGTCCGCCGCTCACGCTGCGGTCGCTGCCGCCATCCTTCCGCCAACCGCGATCGAAGACGTTTCGATTCGGCCAATGCCGATGAAGCCGTCGCTTTTCGAGCCGGCACAAATGGAAGCTCCGAGAGCCGAGCCACCGATGCCGGCGGCATTCATTCCGCCCGCGCCGGAACGCATGGCGCGCACGCCGCGCATGCCGCGCATCGATGAACTGCCGTTGCCGGCACAAAACGAGATTCGGGCGCAGCGTGGCGAGCTCGCCGAGGATCACCCCGAGAAGCGCCGCATGTCGCTGATGCAGCGGCTGGCATCGGTAGGCCTCGGGCGGCGAACGGAAGGCGATATCCAGCCGATGCCGCGGCCGGCAAGGGCAATGCCGCAATATGAGCGTCCGCAGCAGCGCCCAACCGCCCGCAACCCTGAAGGCCGGCCGGCTGAGCCAGTCTCGGAATATGCCCGGCGAACGGCGCCGCACGGCCTTGATCCGCACGGCCGCAACGCGCCTGTGCATAATTCGGGCGAAGAGGATCAGCTCGATATTCCGGCTTTCCTCCGGCGCCAGGCGAACTGAGGACTGGATGACTCTGACAGCGGCCCCGCCCTCCGACCGAGGGCGGGGCCGCTGGCTTGCGGGCGTGGACCTCCTAATCGGTTGACCGGCAATACGTTTTTGATCCCAGGATGACGTCGGCAGTGGCCATGAAAGAACGCATGACCGGAGTGGCATCCGCGGAAGATCAAGATTTGGAGGCCGGTGCCGTCCGCCGGTCCGGCAATTGCGGCAAAAAAGAGTAACAGACGGTAAGAAAGCGTGAGTTGGAGAACCCCCTGCCAATAGCCTAAGTTTCAGCGACAAAAGGGACTTTTCGAGTCTTGGGGGATTTCCGCCAGCTTCAACGGCGGCTTCTACTGAAGGCAAAAATATGGCCCCTTGGGGCCTTGGGGATGGGGCCGCACGGCGCTCAAATGAGCCGGCGGAAGTTGGGTAGATGAAGGGCGCTAAGCAGACAACGCTACGCCATCAAGTCGCCGTCTCCGGCATCGGCGTTCATTCCGGCCTTCCTGTTACGCTTACGCTCAATCCGGCGGGCGATGACAGTGGCATCGTCTTCCAGCGCATTGCGGCGAATGGCTCGATCGATCGCGAGATTCGCGCCGATGTGCGCGCAGTCACTGCGACCGAGTTTGCCACTGTGCTCGGCGACGCCAAAGGCCCGCTTTGCTCAACGGCCGAACATTTGCTCGCGGCTCTGCGCGGTCTTTACGTCGATAACGTAATTGTCGAGATCGATGGGCCTGAAGTCCCGATCATGGATGGCAGCGCTGCCGCGTTTGTCGACGCAATCGATCAGGCTGGCCTGACCACCCGTGCGCTGCCGCGCCGCTACATCGAAGTCACCAGGCCGGTATCGGTTGCCAAGGACGGCGCCTACGGTGAATTGCGCCCCTACCAGCACGGTTTCCGTGTCGAAGCCGAAATAGAATTTGACCATCCGCTGATCGGCCAACAGGCCCTTTCGCTCGATATCGAACCCGCCACGTTCCGCCGCGAAATCGCGCGTGCACGCACGTTCGGCTTTATGCGCGACGTCTCCAAATTGTGGAGTGCCGGATACGCGCTCGGCGCTTCATTCGAAAACACCCTGGTTGTGAGTGAGGATCGGGTGCTCAATCCGGAAGGCCTGCGTTTTGCCGATGAGTTTGTGCGTCACAAGGTGCTCGATGCGATCGGTGACCTTGCGCTCGCGGGCCAGCCGTTGCTTGCGGTCTACAAGACCGTTCGCGGCGGTCACAAGCTCAACCACGCGGTGCTGTCGGCGCTCATGGCAGATCCAAGCGCCTGGCGGGTGGTCGAGGCGGTCGAGCCGGCCCGCCGTGTTCGCGGACGCGCCGATATCGTCACCGGCCTCGTGGCACCGGCCTATGGGCCGGAAGTGTCCTGAAAATCTAGGGATTTTGCCTTAACGTTCGCCTTAATCCGGGCCGAATGTCGGCTTAGTCGCATGGCTAGAGCGGGTGTTTTCGGTTAAACCCGGCGCGGATGGCCGCGCTTGCAAGGTGCGCTCCGGGGGAAGCAACACGTTCGCGTGGGTGAGTTCGTGTTCAAATTTTCATGGCAAACGACACTCTGGCCGAAGGTACCGGACGCATGACCACGACGCCAAAATCGGCGAGCTGGTCGCGTGCCGCGCGGTTCCTGGCCGTCGCATTGCTGGCAGGGTCTCTCGGCGCTTGCAGTAGTTTCGACCTTTTCTCCAAAAAGGAGGACACGCCGCCAGACGAGCCCGCTGATCGGCTTTACAACGAAGGTCTCTATCTTCTCAATGCGAAGAAGGACGCAAGAGACGCGGTCAAGAAATTCGAGGAAGTCGATCGTCAGCACCCTTATTCGGAGTGGGCGCGCAAATCTTTGATCATGTCGGCGTACGCCTACTACCAGGCCGGCGAATATGATGACTGCGTGAATGCCGCCAAGCGATACATCACCTTGCATCCCGGCAGCCCGGATGCCTCCTACGCCCAATATTTGATCGCTTCATCCTATTTCGAGGAAATTCCTGACATCACGCGCGACCAGGCGCGCACCGAAAAGGCGCTGGCTGCGCTCGAAGAGGTCATCCGGAAATATCCAAATACAGAGTACGCAAACAGCGCAAAACAGAAGATCGAAGTCGCGCGCGATCAGCTTGCCGGCAAGGAAATGCAGATCGCCCGCTACTATATGAACAAAAAGGACTACACCGGCGCCATCAATCGATTCAAAGTGGTCGTCACCAAATACCAGACCACCCGTCACGTCGAAGAAGCACTCATGCGATTGACCGAAAGCTATATGGCGCTCGGCATCGTCGAGGAAGCTCAGACGGCGGCCGCCGTGCTCGGGCATAATTTCCCCGACAGCGCCTGGTACAAGCATGCCTACGCCCTGGTGAAAACCGGCGGGGTCGAGCCCAAGGAAAACGAAGGCTCCTGGATCAGTAAGGCCTTCAAAGGCGTGGGCCTGGGCTAACGGACCTTTGGCGTTGAATTACCCACACCGTCATGGCCGGGAGTGTCATCACAAGTCGGGTTTACCCGACTTGTGGCTCAATCACTAAGCTGTGGAAGTCGAGTAAACTCGACTTCCACTGCCATCTACGTCTTTGATGATGCGAATCTGGAGAAGGCGTGGATGCCCGGCACAAGGCCGGGCATGACGAAGGCAAGGATTCGGCACGACGAAATGCTGTCCAGATTGTCCATTCGCGACATAGTTTTGATCGACCGGCTCGACATCGATTTTGCCGATGGCCTTGCCGTCCTCACCGGCGAGACCGGCGCGGGCAAGTCGATCCTGCTCGATGCGTTCGCGCTGGCACTAGGCGGTCGCGGAGACCAGACGCTTGTACGGCAAGGCCTTGAGCAAGGTCAGGTGACTGCCGTCTTCGACGTTGCTCGCGACCATCCGGCGCGTGCCCTACTCGCGGCCGATGACATTCCTGCCGAGGACGAGTTGATCCTTCGCCGCGTGCAACTTTCCGACGGGCGTACGCGTGCATTTGTCAACGACCAGCCGGTGAGTGTCCAGGTGCTCAAGCAACTGGGCAGCGCCCTGGTTGAAATCCACGGCCAGCATGACGAGCGCGCGCTGACCGATGCGGCCACTCATCGCCGGCTGCTCGATGCGTTTGGCGGCCTCGAGGATCAGGCGTCAAAAGTCGAAACGCTGTGGCAGGCGCGGCGTGAGGCCCGGTCGGCGGCCGACAGTCACCGCGCGGAGGTCGAGCGCGCCAAGCGCGAGGGCGACTGGCTGCGCCACGCCGTCGACGAGCTCAACAAGCTTTCGCCGCAGGGTGGCGAGGAAACGGCACTTGCCGAACGGCGCACCTCCATGATGCAGGCCGAGAAGGTCGCGGAAGATTTGCGCGACGCCCATGAGGTGATTGCCGGTTCAAATTCCAGCGTGCCGGCACTGTCGGGCGTCATCCGCCGCCTGGAACGGCGGACTCAGCAAGCCCCCGGATTGATTGAACCGGCAGTGAAGGCGCTCGACAGCGCGCTGAGTGCGCTGGACGAGACACGCGCGCAGCTCGAGGCCGCCTTGCGCGCCGCCGACTTCGACCCGGCGGAGCTCGAACGTATCGAGGAGCGCCTGTTCGCGCTTCGCGCCGCGGGACGTAAATTCAACGTTCCGGTCGACGACCTGGCGGCGCTTGCGGGCCAGTACAACGCCGATATCGCCTTGATCGATGCGGGCGAGGAAAAGCTCAAGGAACTGGAGGCGGCTGCCGCCCAGACGGAAGAGGCTTATCGGGGCGCGGCTGACGCTCTTTCAAAGGCGCGTGCCAAGGCGGCCACTACGCTCGACAAAGCCGTCAACGGCGAGCTCAAGCCGCTCAAACTGGAGCGCGCGACGTTCTCGACCCAGATCGACAGTGACGCTTCTACCGCGGGGCCAAATGGCATCGATCGTGTGGAGTTCTGGGTGCAGACCAACCCCGGTACGCGGCCCGGGCCACTGATGAAGGTCGCGTCCGGCGGCGAGCTGGCGCGCTTTCTGCTCGCGCTGAAGGTGGTGCTGGCTGACCGCGGGTCGGCGCCGACCCTTGTGTTCGATGAAATCGATACCGGCGTCGGCGGTGCGGTTGCCGATGCCATCGGAGTGCGCCTGGCCAAGCTCGCCCGCGGTGTCCAGGTGCTTGCAGTGACTCACGCACCACAGGTCGCGGCGCGTGCTGACCGTCACTATCTCATCACCAAGGACGCGCTGGAGAAGGGCAAGCGCGTTGCAACCCGCGTAACCGAACTGGCGGCAGAGCGTCGGCGTGAAGAAGTGGCCCGCATGCTGGCCGGTGCCGAGATCACCAATGAAGCCCGTGCTGCCGCGGAACGGCTGATCAAGGCCGCGAGTTGAAGCCGGGCGGTGATGA
>DATGDN010000097.1:0-9501 GCA_035310865.1 Pseudolabrys sp.
GACGGTCGATGGCCGTGAGGACTGGCGGAAGATCCCTTTCGTCACAATCGATCCGCCTGATGCAAAAGATCACGACGACGCGGTCCATGCCGAGCCGGACACCGCTTCGAACAACCGCGGCGGCTTCATTGTTGAAGTCGCCATTGCCGATGTCGCTTATTACGTTAGGCCCGGCTCAGCCCTCGACCGCGAAGCGGTCACGCGGGGCAATTCGGTCTACTTTCCGGACCGTGTCGTACCGATGCTCCCCGAGCGGATATCGAACGACCTGTGCTCCCTGCGCCCACGCGAAGACCGAGCTTCGCTTGCCGTGCGCATGGTGATCGGTGCTGATGGGCGCAAGCGCTCACACACGTTCCATCGCATCTTGATGCGTTCGGCTGCCCGGCTGTCGTATGAGCAAGCGCAACTGGCGATCGGTGGGCGTACTGACGAAGACACAGAGTCGCTGGTCAGCCCGGTCCTTACGCCACTCTATGCTGCCTATGAAACCATGACACGGGCGCGCAATGAGCGGCAGCCGCTCGATATCGATCTACCAGAGCGCAAGATTCTGCTTAAAGGCGATGGCACCGTCGACCGCGTCATTACGCCCGAGCGTCTGGAAGCGCATCGGCTGATCGAAGAATTCATGATCCTGGCCAACGTGGCGGCGGCTGAGACTCTCGAGCGCGCTCGCGTGCCTCTTATTTATCGCGTGCACGACGAACCCGCGATCGAGAAGGTACAGGCCTTGCGTGAGTTCCTTACCACGCTGGACATACCGTTCGCCAAAGGTGGTGTGCTCAAACCGGAAGCATTCAATCGGATTCTTGCTCGCGTGAAAGGTCGCGACGCGGAACAACTCGTCAATGAAGTAGTCTTGCGCACGCAGGCCCAAGCTGAATACGCCGCTGAAAACTACGGGCATTTCGGATTGAATTTGCGCCGCTACGCGCACTTCACGTCGCCGATCCGCCGCTACGCGGATCTGATCGTCCATCGCGGGCTCATCCGTGCAGTCAAGCTCGGTCTGGACGGTCTCCATGACGGAACAGACCAGAAGGCTCTAGCGGAAATTGCCGCGCAGATTTCCGCTACTGAGCGTCGCGCCATGCTGGCCGAGCGCGAGACCAATGACCGCCTCATCGCTCATTTCCTTGCCGATCGCATCGGCGCGAGTTTCGACGGCCGCATTTCAGGCGTCACGCGCGCGGGCCTGTTCGTCAAGCTGCGCGATACCGGCGCCGATGGGTTCGTCCCGGCTCGGACCATTGGCGACGAATATTTCCGATACGACGAGAAGGGCCACGCCATGGTCGGCTCGCGTTCCGGCGAGACCTACCGACTCGGTGACCGCGTGACGGTAAAACTGGTTGAAGCCGCACCGGTTGCCGGCGCGCTACGCTTTGAACTTTTATCAGAAGGCCGGTCCGGCCGGCCGCTCCCCCGCCCCCTGCACGAGCAGCATCATCATCGTCGCGCGCGCGGCAAGCAACGGAAGGCGCGATGACGAAAGACCTCGGAAAACTCTGGGCCGAGCGCATGACCAAGTCGGAACGCGACCAGTCGTTCCCCGACAGCGAGCCGCGCGACGCAGCGACGCTGATGCTGATTGATCGCTCCGGCTCAAAACCTAAGGTCCTGCTTGGCCGCCGCCACGCCAGCCATAAATTCATGCCGGGGAAATTCGTCTTTCCGGGTGGGCGGATCGAACCGCTTGACCGAAACATGACTGCGATCAGTGAGTTACACCCCGATGCTCAGAAAAAGCTTATGAAACGCGTTGTGGACCTAAGCGCGGACTTCGCCCGCGCTTTTGCGCTCGCGGCGGTGCGCGAAACGGCCGAGGAGACCGGCCTTTTGCTGGGAGTCAAACGCGACCGGCCGCCCGTTGTGCCAGGCGAGATCTGGGAGGAGTTCGCCAACGCCAATGTACATCCCGACCTCGGCCAGATTCATTTCATCGCCCGCGCGGTGACACCGCCGCGACGACCGCGCCGTTTTGACACCCGCTTCCTGACCGCCGACGCGACCGCGGTAGCTCACACGATCGAGGGCGTGGTTGGACCTGATTCCGAACTTGTTGAACTCGTCTGGGTGCCGATCGAGGAAGCCACTCACCTCGACATGCCGACGATCACAGGCGTCGTTCTTGAAGAGCTGCTCGCCCGTGTGGAGGCCGGCATGGGACATGACCTGCCCGTCCCGTACTACTATATGATCGACCAACAGTTCTTTCGGGAACTGCTGTAAATGGCGCAAAAATGCCGCTTTTCTTGACATTTCCCACTCCGGCGCTAGTTTCCGCGCCAACGCCGTCACTGCAGCTCAAGTTAAAAGGTAAAATCCATGGCTAAAGCCATCAGTCTCAAGATCAAACTCGTCTCAAGCGCCGCCACTGGCCATTACTACGTGACACGAAAGAACTCGCGCACGCAGACCGACAAAATGAAGAAGTAAAAGTACGATCCGATCGCAAGGAAGCATGTCGAATATTCCGAATCCAAAATCAAGTGATCGCGGGAGCATGCAATTGCCACGCACGCTATTTGCTGCCCTGCTGTTGCTGCCGCTCGTCGCGCTGCCGGCTGGCGCGGCGGAAGAAAAGCACAAGCTTGCGCTGCAAATCAGCGACAACGATCCCGCCAAGATGAATGCGGTGCTGAACGTCGCCGCGAATGTCTCAAAGTACTATTCGGATAAGGGCGAAGAAGTCGATATCCAGATCGTTGCTTTCAATGCCGGGCTTCACATGCTGCGCGAAGATACATCACCGGTGAAGCCGCGGTTGAAGTCATTCAAGCAAGGCATGCCCAACGTGTCATTCATGGCCTGCGAGAACACGCTCGAGGCGATGACCCGCAATGAAGGCAAGGAACCTCCGCTCGTCGATAATGCGGAACGCGTGAAAGCAGGCGTTGTCACCCTGATCGAACTCGGGGAAAAGGGTTGGACGATCATCCGTCCCTAACTATTGGAATTGAGTGGCGAAGAGGTGGCCGGCCGGAAGCGGCGGCTTGAGGAGGCCACTCGCACCGCTCCCGAACCGGCCGAACCCCACGGACCCAGGAGATGCGGCGGACCTGAGCACTCCGCAGGGTATGGAATTCGTGCTTTTGCCGCGGTTCATCTAGACACGCGAGACTCAAGCGCCGTTACGGCAAGGGTAGACTAGCCGCCCTCACCTACCAAATGAGTCAATAACCCGCTGGAATAGCTTGTAAATTTTTCGGGCGCGAAATTGGCGGCTTTTTTAGGCCGGCGAATCTGCGCGTAAGATCGAATTCGGGCGGCGTCGGGCACGACCCGGTTGCGCCCGTCGCGCTTGGCACGATAGAGCGCTTGATCGGCGCGCTTGAGGATGGACGCGGCGCCGTCAGCGGGATCGGAGAGCGCTGCGATTCCGATTGATATCGTCACCTCAATGTTCCGAGTCCCTGCTGGATGGCGAACGGCTCGCTGGCGATGCGCCGGCGCAATCGCTCGGCCACCACCGTCGCTACCGCCATGTCGGTTTCCGGCATGACGATGACGAATTCTTCGCCCCCGTAGCGGCACGCGAGGTCGATGTTGCGAATGGCCTTGCGCGTCCGGAGGGCGAATTCACGCAGAACGTCGTCTCCCGCATCGTGGCCATAGCTGTCGTTGATCGGCTTAAAGTAGTCGATATCGACAATAAGCGCGGCAATCGGCTTGCCCCGAGCCGCAGCCTGCTCAACCAGAGTCTCAAGATGGGATTCCATGTAGCGACGGTTGAACAAGCCGGTCAGCCCATCGCTAATCGCGAGCTCGATTGACATCTGCACGTTGTCGCGAAGCCGCTCCGTATAACGCTTCTTCTTGATTTGGGTGCGCACGCGCGCCAGCAGCTCGTTTTTATCGATCGGGCGTATCAGATAGTCATTCACGCCGATTTCCAGGCCGCGTACGAGCCTTGCGCTGTTGTCGCCTTCGGCCACTGCAAGGATTGGCAGGTTGCGGCTGCGTTCAAGCGAACGAATCTGGCTGCACAGACGAAGACCATCGAAGTTCTTTAATCCCAAAGACACGATGACAAGGTCGTAATCGTCCTCGGTGGCGTGGAACAAAGCCTCATTGGGGTCGGGCTCAACGTCCACCGCATGCTCGGCTGACAGCGTTGCTACGATGCGCTCGTAGGAGCCCGCACGGTCATCAACAATGAGCACGCGCCCATTACGGCCGGTCTCCAAAACTGCTTCGCGTTCCGGACTCTGGATACCGATCTCTCTGGACGTCACGGCGCGCATGCGGAGCTCATCCGTCACCATTTTCAGGCGGGCCGGCGAACGCACGCGCGAGATCAGCGCAATGTCGGTCACAGGCTTGGTGAGAAAATCATCGGCACCCGCCTCAAGCCCGCGCACCCGGTCCGATGGCTGATCGAGCGCTGTCAACGACCGGAATGTGGTGGGTGAGAGGATTGGACTTGAGCTTGCGGCAAACCTCGAAGCCATCCAGTTCAGGCATCATCACGTCGAGCAACACAATGTCGCATTCGGCGCGCTCGCACAGAGCCAGCGCCTCAAGTCCGTTGTATGCCGTCGTGACGTCGAAGTATCCGGCTGACAATCGTGCTTCAAGTAGCTTCACATTGGCAGGTACATCGTCGACAACAAGAACTCGGGCAGTCATCGATTCACCATCAAGCGGCTCCGAGAAAATGACGAATGGTCTCGATGAATTTCCCAACCGAGATCGGCTTGGATAGGTAAGCCTCGCAACCGCCCTCGCGGATGCGCTCCTCGTCGCCCTTCATGGCGAATGCCGTCACGGCCACCACGGGGATGAGCCTGAGTTCGGGATCGTCTTTGAGCCATTTTGTTACTTCGAGCCCGGAAACTTCAGGCAATTGGATGTCCATCAAAATCAGGTCGGGCCGGTGCTTGCGGGCGAGATCAAGCGCCTCGATGCCATTGCGGGTGCCCACGGTCTCGTAACCATGGGCTTCGAGGAGATCGTGGAAGAGTTTCATGTTAAGCTCGTTGTCTTCCACGATCAGGACGGTCTTTGGCATTCCCTTTCCGTCCTTTTGCGTCCCGCCATACTCAGGCATCATCGGCAAGCTAGTGCCGATTTGTTACGGAAAGGCAAATTTACCTCATGAAGCAAGGCCCTCAATTCACGCGGGCGGACGCGGAAGCACTTGCGATTCAGGCGCTTACATTCATCGCCGGCGACGGCGAGAGGCTCGGCCGTTTTCTCGCGGTCACCGGCATTGGACCTGCCGAGATTCGCACGGCAGCGCGTGAGCCTGGCTTTTTGGGTGGCCTTCTCGAATATCTCGCCTCCGATGAACGCCTGATCGCCGCCTTTGCCGCCGAAATCGGCCTCAATCCGGCTGATATCGACCGGACGCGCGCCTTACTCGCCGGCAGCCAGTGGGAACGGGACGTGCCATGAGCTTTTGTCGTGATTGTCTCGGTGATACGGCGGTGGGCGCTCCGCGGTGTGCCGCTTGCGGCTCGCCGCGATTGGCGCGCCACCCGGAACTCGACACACTCACGATTGCGCATATCGATTGCGATGCATTCTACGCAACCATCGAAAAGCGCGATAATCCATCGCTCGTCGATAAGCCCGTGATCGTCGGCGGTGGAACGCGGGGCGTCGTTGCCGCTGCGTGCTACGTAGCCCGCACCTATGGAATCCGCTCGGCGATGCCGATGTTCGAGGCGAAGCGGCGGTGTCCGAATGCCATGGTCGTGAAACCGAACATGGCGAAGTACGTTCAGGTCGGCCGCGAAGTGCGCAGGGCGATGTTCGCCCTCACCCCGCTGGTTGAACCGCTGTCGATTGATGAGGCATTTCTCGATCTCACCGGCACCGAACGGCTTCATGGCAAAAGCGCAGCAAAGGCACTCGCGGGCTTCGCCACGCAGGTCGAGCGCGACTTCGGAATTACGGTTTCAATCGGTTTGTCCGCCAACAAATTCCTCGCGAAGATTGCTTCCGATCTCGATAAGCCCCGCGGCTTTGCAGTGCTGGGCGCCTCCGAGGCAATTTCGTTTCTCGCAAACAAGCCCGTCGGCTTCATCTACGGCGTTGGCGCGGTGAGTGCGGCTAAACTAGCGACCGACGGCTTCCGCACGATAGCCGATTTGCAACGCGCCGACGAACGCGAGCTCATGCGGCGCTATGGTGATGAAGGCGCGCGCCTCTGGCGCCTTGCCCGTGGCATCGACACCCGTGCGGTCAATCCCGAACGTGACACGAAAAGCATCTCCGCAGAGACAACTTTCGAACGCGATATCAGCGAATTTCGCCCGCTTGAGCAATACTTGTGGGATTTAACCGAGCGCGTGTCGGCCCGTCTAAAAGCGAATGCGCTTGCCGGATCGACCGTAACCCTCAAGTTGAAAAGCGCTGATTTTAAAATCCGTACAAGAGCACGCGCGCTTGGCGCCCCGACACAGCTTGCATCGCGTATTTTCGCAGCCGGGCGCGATCTGCTCAAACATGAGGCGGGCACCACACGGTTCCGCCTCATTGGCATCGGCGTCAGCAACCTCGAGGATGCCGCGGGTGACGATCTTGCCGATCTCATTGATCGGCGCACGGCCGATGCGGAACACGCGGTCGACCGGCTGCGCTCGAAATTCGGCCATAACGCAGTGGTGAAAGGCCTGGCGCTCGACGACAATTAAAGCCGTGCTCAGGGACAGGGTTTCGCGTTTTTTAACTCCAGCGAAGTCATCTCGCCGCTTATGGTGAAATCGGTATAGTCAAGGATGAGAGACCGCGAGATGCCGTTCTCGTACAGTTCGAACGTGATTGAATAGACCGGAGTTTGCTCCCCACTCTGCTCGGCCTTCTCGTCTTTTTTGTCGAAATAGCTGACAGTCACCGGCCAGCGTACAAGTTTTGCCAAGGCTGGAATTTTTGCGCTGGCGTCGGTCGGCACTTTTTCGTCCGAGGCGATTGCGTGACCGATAACGGTGAGTGTGTTGTAGAGCTTCTCGCCGCTTTCAGAACCATCGTAGACCGGAAAATCGAGAACAGACTTGCCCTCACGCGCTGCGGCGATAATCCGACGCATATGTTCGGTCGGAAAAACAGCGTTGCTCGGCACTGCAAAGCTTTTTTCCTTGGGCTTGCTCAGACTGACAGCCACCGCCTTCGCATTGCGTTCGGCATGACCGTCAACGATGTCGGTGCGCCGTTCGTTGAACAGGTTTTCGGAATTGAAACGGAATTTCTTGCCTTCGCCGTCTTCCCAGGTGGTCGATCTCAGATCGCTCAGGGCCGCCTTGCCCTCGCCGGAATCCAACTCTGACACTTGACGAAATTGCAGCTGATAACCTTCGCAGGCGCTGCCAGAAAAATCGTACAAGATCCGGCCCCGTACTCCCTCGATACCGCGACTTCCCCGCGACTTCGACAGCTTGAGATCGTAAATCGCCCTGTGCGGAGCGAGCAATACGTGGTCAGCAGGCGGCGCAGCAGCCGCACGTTGGCCATCGGCCGCTCCGATGATGCAAAGCACCAGGGCGACGGGAACCGAAATTCTGGCGCCAACAAAGATGTCCATTATTGCAAGCCTTTTTCTTCGACCTGTGAGTATGCAGGACAAGCAAGGTGTAAGATTTGGGCAAGATAGAGGCCGTGGCAGATTCCGGCAACTAAAGTGCGCTCAGGCTTGCGGGAAGGCGCCCAATTGGCCAAGGATCGCACCAGATCACACGTCGCGGAGGACGTCATGGCTGGCTCAGTCGAAAAGAAACTCACAAGCTTGGGAATCGCCTTGCCAACACCGGCTAGCCCAATCGCCAATTATGTGCCGTTCGTCCGCAGCGGAAACATGCTCATCGTATCCGGTCAGCTTTGCTTCGGCCTCGACGGGAATCTCGTTGCAAAAGGCCAGTTGGGTGGCGATGTTTCGATGGAAAATGGACAAAAAGCCGCGCGAGCCTGCGCCATCAACTTGTTGGCGCAGCTTAAGACCGCAGTTGGCGATCTGGACAAGGTGACGCGCGTCGTGCGCTTGGGCGGTTTCATCAATTCGACGCCCGGATTTACCGATGGCCCTAAAGTCATGAATGGCGCCTCCGATCTCATGGTTGAGGCTTTCGGCGATAAGGGCCGGCACGCGCGCAGCACGGTCGGCGTCGCGGCGCTGCCGGCCAATGCAGCCGTCGAAGTCGAAGGCCTGTTCGAGGTTTCCTGACCGTCCAATGGCCAACCTCGATTGGCTTACTGCTCGCCCGATCGCCCACCGCGGCCTCCATGACGCGCCAAGCGGGGTCATCGAAAACACCGCGACTGCGTTTTCGGCTGCGATCGCCGGCGGCTATGGCATCGAGACTGATTTACAGATCAGTGCAGATGGCGAAGCCATGGTGCACCACGACGATACGCTCAGTCGCCTAACGGAAGGGAGCACGCCTCTTGCCGATTTGAGCGCGGAACAAATCAAGGGAATCCAATTCAAAGCGACCGCTGATCGCATTCTTACCCTCGGCGAATTGTGCGATCTTGTTGCCGGCCGAGCAACTTTGCTTCTGGAGCTTAAGAGTCACTTCAATGATGACACGAGGCTGGTAACGCGCACGGCGGACGTTCTTTCAGCCTACGCGGGACCTGTTGCCGTCATGTCCTTTGATCCCGGCTTCATTGAACTCGTTCGCCAAGTAAACCCTGCCCTTACGCGCGGCATCGTCGCCCAACGGCACTATTCGCAAAGCGATTGGAAGCCACTATCCGCGTCGCGGCGGCGGAACATGGCGTGGCTCCTGCACGTGCCGCGGACCGGCCCTCAATTTATCGCATATTCGGTCAGAGATTTGCCGGCTGCACCGCCGTTGCTCCTACACACGCTTTGGAGGCTGCCGCTGCTGGGTTGGACTGTACGCAGCGAGGAGGACCGAAAACGCGCCGCGCGCTGGGCGGATCAGATCATTTTTGAAAACTGGCGGCCATAATCTGCACGGAACCTGCACCTATGATGTCCGTTCTGTCTGCGAGTACAGGTTTGGAGGCCGCGATGATCCGCCGCCTGCTTTTAATCGTCGTCAGCATTGCAATCGTTCTCGGGGGGAGCGGCGTCGCGGTTCCCGCGATGGCAAATGTTGGCATGGAGTTCTCGGCTGCCGCCAAAAAATCGGTGTCTACCCGGCAGCGCCGTGATCCCGGCCAGATCGCGTGTACAGTTAGTGGCTGCCATCGGATTCCGCCCGGTTGCCACTCCGAAACCGGCTATAATTGGGATGGAATCCCGACCGGCTTCGATATTGTTGTCTGCCGCTATCCGCGCGGCCGCCGCTAAACTCGGATGAATTCAAAGCGAATTCGGGCGTAAGATTGCATGGACTGAATTCGCCCCGATGACCGACGTCGACCTACGTATCAGGATCACACAATCGCTCACCGACGTTCCGGCGCCGGCGTGGAATATATGTGCGCAGCGAGTGGAAAACGCTCTTAAAGTAAAAAATGAGGCGCAATCCACAGCTGAGGATAATTTTGCCCCACAATTGTTGACACGAGGAAATGTCGACAACC
>DATGDN010000098.1:0-1674 GCA_035310865.1 Pseudolabrys sp.
GTCGGCGCCTCGAAGATTCCATCTTCGACCTCGCTGAATTCAACAATCGATCTGCCGCGTGCATCGACCAGATAGAGCAGGTCATTGTCGGGAAATCTCCAGCCCGCAATATCCCGTATGATCGGAAACAGATTGACGCAGTTGGGGTCGAATTCGATTTTGAGGCCGGCGGAGCCCTGTTCGCCTTTCAGCGTTACGGTGCAGGTGCGGTCGCGGTCGGCATTGGAGAATTCCCAGCTGCCGACAACCCGCTTGGCCGATTCGCCAAGCGGCGTCGTCTGCGCGAAAGCAGTGCCGGCGAGGAACAGCGCGATAAACCCAATGGCACAGCGCGTCATATTCAATCCAACACCCGCACGAGACAGCTGCGTTACTAACGCTTCGAAGGCCACGGTGTTTCCGGCACAGGCGTAAGCGGAGGCTTGCCTGCGGCCCACGCCAGGATGTTATCGACCACGAGCTGATCCATCGCAGCGCGTGTCACCTCGGTCGAAGAACCGAGATGCGGGAACAGCACGATGTGGTCCATCTCGATCAATTCCTTCGGAACCTCTGGCTCCTTGGCGAAGACGTCGAGACCAGCGGAGTAGATCGTGCGGTTTTTCAGCGCCTCGATCAATGCCGGCTCGTCCACCACGGAACCGCGCGCCATATTGATGAGGATACCTCTCGGCCCCAGGGCCTTGAGCACCTCGGCATTGATCATGTTTTGCGTCGACGGCCCGCCGGGCACGATCACCATCAGCGTGTCGACGTCGCGCGCCATGTCGAGAAGCTTCGGATAGTACTTGTAGCTTACGCCGGATTGCGGGTTACGGCTGTGATAGACGACCGGCACGCCGAAAGCATCGAGCCGCCGCGCAATTGCCTTGCCGATTCTCCCCATGCCGACCATGCCCACCGTGCGATCGCGCAACGTCGCCTTGGTGAGCGGATAGTGTCCCTGCGGCCATTTTCCCGCGCGCAGAAACCGATCCGACTGAGGAAACTCGCGCACGGTGCAGAGCAAGAGGCCGATAGCCGTGTCGGCGACCTCTTCGTTGAGCACGTCCGGCGTGTTGGTGACGACGATGCCGTGCGCGCCGGCCCATTTCGCGTCGATATGGTCGTAGCCGACGCCGAAGCTCGACACCTGCTCGAGCTTGGGAAACTGCTTCAAAAAATTTTCATCGACCTTGTTGGCGGTATAGGCGATGGCGATTGCCCTGATCTTGTCGCCATGTTGCTTGACGAAGGCATCCTTATCCTTGAGTTCAAGCCAGTGATGGAGATTCACCTTGCCCTCGAAGCCCTTCATCATCACGGGCTTGCGGGCCCCGACCATCAGTACATCCGGCTTTTCGCCAGCCATCCGCTTACTCCTGTCAAACCAACGCCGTGACCGGCTTTTCGATGAAATCCTTGAAGGCCGCCAGTAGCTCAGCACCCAGCGCACCATCCACAACCCGGTGATCGCAGGATAGCGTGACGCTCATTTGGCTGACGAACTTGACGCTGCCATCTTCCGCTTCAACGGGGGCGCGGCGGGATGAACCGATTGCCAGTATCGTCGCGTGCGGCGGATTGATGATGGCCGAAAATTCGCGCACGCCGTACATGCCAAGATTGGAGATGGCGCTCGCACCGCCCTGATATTCATTAGGCCTGAGTTTCTTGTGGCGCGCGCGGTCGGCG
>DATGDN010000099.1:0-1993 GCA_035310865.1 Pseudolabrys sp.
GCTCAGCGACGATCGAAGGCCGTGTCGATATGGGCGAGAAGGTCATCATCAACATCAAGACCTTCATGGACGGCCATCGGCCGCCGGATCGAGTGCTGCCATCCATGTTGTAGATCGAGGCCGGCGGCCTTTATTGCATGAAGACGGCCCGCGCAAGCGCGGGTGCCTTTTGCGGATCGAGTGCTGCCATCCATGTTGTAGATCGAGGCCGGCGGCCTTTGTTGCATGAAGACGGCCCGCGGAAGTGGCGGCCCTTTTGCGGATCGACTGCTACCTTCGATGCTGTGACAGATGCTTGATCGTCGGCGTGTTGCCGTTGAGGGGATTGTTCGGATCCCACGCGTAACTCAGCGTCTCGAAACGCATCGAGCGCGCGTCGATCATGAGAAGACGGCCGACCAGGCCTTCGCCAAATCCCACGATTTCGCGGATGACCTCCAGCGCCATCAGCGAGCCCAGCACCCCGGGTAACGCGCCAAGAATGCCGGCTTCGGCACAGGCGGGCACCGTGCCTACTGGCGGCGGCTCAGGAAAAAGGCAGCGATAGGTAGGATTGGGCGAACCGTCCGCACTTTTCTCATGTGCGCGGATCGACGTGAGCGAACCATCGAAGGTGCTGACGGCGGCGGTCACGAGAGGTTTTTTCGCGAAGTAACAGGCGTCCGACACGAGATAGCGTGTCGCAAAATTATCGGAGCCATCGGCGACGATGTCGTAAGCCGCCATCAGCTCGAGCGCGTTGGCGCCGGTTAGCCGCACCTGATGTGTTTTAACACTGACGTGCGGGTTTAGGCCTGTCACCGCGTTGGCGGCGCACTCGACCTTCGGCTTGCCGATGTCATTTGTCGCGAAGATGACCTGGCGCTGCAGATTCGACAGCGACACATTGTCATCGTCGACGACGCCGAGAGTGCCCACACCGGCCGCAGCGAGATAGAGCAGCACCGGCGCGCCGAGGCCGCCGGCGCCGACGACGAGCACACGCGCGGCCTTGAGTTTGGCCTGGCCGGGCCCGCCCACCTCGCGCAACACGATGTGGCGCGCATAGCGTTCAAGTTCTTTGGCATCGAGCATTGTGGTTAACCCTATAGGGTGGCGCAAAGCTTTGGGCCAGCCCCTCTTGCCGAGAGTGCCACCGCCTGCAGTCCCCAGGCCGCCTTGCGCCTCCACCTCTATCGGCTAAGGTGCCGATAAAATCCCGTGGGGAGGGCGTTGATGATGCGTTTATCCGGGGCAGCGGTAGCGCTTTCGATTGTGCTTGGCACCGTGCCCGCGACGGCGCAGGAGTCGCCCGGAATTCAGCCGGCGCCTGCACAGGTGGATGCAAAACCGAAGCCCGCGCATCCTGCCCGCAAGACCGCGGCAAGACCCGCCCCGCCGAAAATTTCCGCGCCGGCAACAATCTCCGCAAAAACCGCCGCGGTTACGTCTGCGCCTGCCAGACTCGAATCCCCCATTGATGCTGGAATTTCCGGTAGCGAGCGGCTGAAGATTCGGTCCGCGCTGTTGTGGTCGGGCGATTACACCGGCTCGACCGGCGGAGAGGATCCACTGCTCTCCGCGATCAAGAATTACCAGAAGCGCGCAAAGGCGAAAGTTACCGGCGTCCTTTCGCCCGCCGAGCGCACGAATTTGCTCGCCGCCGCCCAGACGCACGAGGACGAGTTCGGCTGGACCGTGGTCGTCGATCCGGCCACCGGCGTGCGCATCGGACTGCCGACGAAATTGGTGCCGCAGGCGCGCGATACGCCTCACGGAACGCGGTGGTCGGCATCGCACGGCGAAGTGCAGGTCGAAACGTTCCGCATCAAGAATCCCGATCTCAAGCTCGCCGCCTTCTTCGAGCAACAGAAGAAGGAGCCATCGACGCGCAAGATTGAACAAAGCGCACTGCGCGACGATAGTTTTGTCATCACGGGCATGCAGGGCCTCAAGAAGTTCTCCGTGCGTGCTTACTCCCGTGACGGTGAAATCCGCGGCGTCACGGTGCTTT
>DATGDN010000100.1:0-7149 GCA_035310865.1 Pseudolabrys sp.
ATCCGTAAATTGATCGGCCCAAAGCGCGATCGTATTGCCTTGCTGCTCATAAGTCGCCCAGAACAGACTGACCGGCATAAACAGCAGCAGTAGCGCCACGATGGATTGCCGTGCATTGCGATCGAGTGGAGCCCGGGATCGCCTTGCAAACGCTTCTTCCGGAAGATGCGGTGTTGCGGCAATGTAAATCAAAAGACCGAAAGTCATGCCGATTCCGGCTGCGGCAAATCCGTAGTGCCAGCCCAACTCTTCACCGAACGTGCCGCAAACAAGCGGTGCCAAAAACGCGCCCAGATTGATGCCAACGTAAAAAATTGAAAACGCGCGGTCGCGGCGGCGATCGCCAGGGGCATAAAGCGCGCCGACTTGCGTCGAGATATTTGGCTTGAATGCACCATTTCCGAGGATGAGAAGACCAAGGGCGAACAGAAACAGCCGTTCGAAAGCCATCATGAAATGTCCGATGGCCATCAGCGCAGCGCCGATGATGACAGTCCGGCGCTGACCAAGCACGCGGTCGGCGAGTAGCCCACCCAGAATCGGCGTCAGGTAAACCAAGCCAGTATAGAACCCGTAGATCTGAGACGCGAACGGCTGCGTCCCCAGCGGCCCGAATATGCTTTCGAGCCCACTTTTGAACGACGCCAGCCCTATGACCTCACTCGCCCGTTCCGGAACGAGCAGATACTTGACCATGTAAAGAACGAGGAGCGCCCGCATCCCGTAATAAGAGAAGCGCTCCCACATTTCAGTTGCGAACAAATAGCTGAGGGCGCGCGGATGCCCAAAAAGCTCTGCTTGCGTGCTAAAGTTGTACTTGGGAGACGCGCGATCCGCGCTCATGTCAGTCTCGGGCAGGACTGTTGATCAACAAACGATAGCACAGTCGAAAAGGCATTTTCGAATGGCCGGACCCAGTGTACGCTTTTTGCACGCGTAACCGATGGGGATGGTGCGCCAACGGGGGATGGTAATGACGAAAGCTCGAAACGTTCTCATCTGCGGATTTGCAGCCTTGCTTGTGGCATTTTCTGTTGGAAATGGGCGCGCCCAAACTGACTATCCGAACAGGGTAATTCATTTCATCGTTGGGTTTGCCGCCGGTGGCGGTAACGATTTGTTCGCGCGGCTCGTCGTGCAGAAGTTCCAGGAAAATACCGGAGCGACGGCGGTCATCGAGAACAGAGTTGGAGCGGGGGGCCGTATCGCCGCCGAGTTTGCCGCGCACCAGCCGGCCGACGGATACACCGTGCTGGTTGGCGCCACCGGACAAATGTCGATCGCCACCGCAGTCTTCCCCAATCTCGGATATCATGCGAGTAACAGCTTCATTCCGCTCAACATGATTGCATCGTTCCCGTTGGTACTCGTTGTGCCAGCAGACCATCCGGCCAAGACCGTGAAGGAGCTTGTTGCTTGGGCGAAAGCCAATCCTGAAAAGTCAAACTATGGTACGTCATCACCAGCTTTCACGATCACCACGGAATTGTTCAAGCTGAAGAGCGGAATGCCCGCTGTAGCAATCCCCTATAAGAGCAGTAACGAGTCGAACTTGAGCGTCGTGGCCGGCCAGTGCTTGTTCACCATCTCGGATGGTCCTCCGGCAATTCCTCTGGTCAAGGGTGGCAAGACGCGCGCGCTCGCCGTCACCGGCTCCGAGCGTTCGCCCGAACTACCCGACGTGCCAAGCATGGCCGAATCCGGTTATCCGGAGGTCGATACGCAACTATGGAGCGGGTTCTTTATACCATCTGGTACACCCGCACCCGTTGTCGCCAAACTGACCGCTGAACTCGGCAAGGCGCTCGCTGATCCTGCCGTGCAGGACGGCTTAAAGAAGATGGCCGTGAAGCCAGGCGGACCGACAGGCGATGCCTTCAAAAAGCGCATCGACGCCGACATCAAGACGTTCGGCGAAGTAGCGAAAGCCGCCAATCTGACCTTCAAATAGTCATCAACGTTTCAGAAAAGTGGCAGCGTCACGCGGCGCATTTTGGGTTTAAATCAATTGCCGCCGCGCGAGCCGCTGCTATTGTTACAAATGTTGGAGTTTCGGCAATATGCGTTTGTTGGCGTCCATTGTGCTGTTGACTTTAATTGCTTTGTCCAACACTGCAATTGCAGCTTCGGTCGAAGAGGTGTTCCAGGAGTACGGTCTATTCGGGACATGGGCGACGGATTGTGATAGCCTGGCAACGCCTGTCAATCCGCACGTCAGTATCAGCATGCCGAGCGCCGGCCTCGTGCTCGAGGATCACAACCTAGGTCCGGACTTCGCCGTCAACCGTTACAGTGTCTTGTCAGCCGAGCCAGTTTCAAAAACGAATCTTTCCGTGCAGGTGATCTTTCAGCCCGGGACCGAGGTCGAGGAGCGCCAGAAGCTGGTTTTTGCCGTCACCAACAATACACGGCGCACAATTTTCAACCAGAGCGACGGCGGCGCCATAAGGGTGAAAGACGGTATTGCGCTCGCACGCGGCGGCAAGACACCGCTGCTGCGAAAGTGCGAAGAGGGCCGGGTCAGCCGCTGACGCGCCGGATCATACGTCCAGCAGTTCAGCACTCGCGAATTCTGCATTTTCCTGGATGAACTCGAACCTCGCCTCCGCCTTGGTGCCCATCAGGCGCTCAACGGCACGCGCGGTCGGCTTCATCTCTTTGTCCGCGAGCACCACACGCAAGAGCGTGCGTTTGCCGGGATCCATGGTCGTTTCCTTGAGTTGCGCCGCCATCATTTCGCCAAGCCCCTTGAAGCGACTCACCTCGACCTTGGCGTTGGCGTGAAATTCTTTCTTGAGCAGGATTTCTTTGTGTTTGTCGTTGCGGGCGTAGACAATCTTGCCACCATGCGAGAGCCGGTAGAGCGGAGGCACCGCCAGATAAAGCCGGCCGCCCTCGATCAGCTTCTGCATTTGCCGGTAGAAAAAAGTGATCAGCAGCGAAGCGATGTGAGCGCCGTCGACGTCGGCATCGGTCATGATGATGACCTTCTCGTAGCGCAGATCCTTCTCGTGAAAATGCGAGCCGGTGCCGCAGCCGAGCGCCTGAATCAGATCGGCGAGCTGTGCGTTCTGCGCCAGCTTGTCCTTACCTGCGGAGGCAACATTCAAGATCTTGCCGCGCAGTGGTAATACGGCTTGCGTGCGGCGGTCGCGCGCCTGCTTTGCCGAGCCGCCAGCGCTGTCGCCTTCGACGATGAAAATCTCCGAGCCTTCCGAGGCCGATGAGGTGCAATCGGCGAGCTTGCCGGGCAGGCGTAATTTGCGCACCGCCGTCTTGCGCGCAATGTCTTTCTCCTGACGCCGTCGGATCCGTTCCTCAGCGCGCTCGATGACGAAATCGAGCAGCTTGTTGGCCTGCATAGGATTGCCGGCAAGCCAATGGTCGAATGGATCCTTGATCGCCTGTTCGACGATACGCTGAGCTTCGGCAGTGGCAAGGCGATCCTTGGTCTGGCCCTGAAATTCTGGTTCGCGGATGAAGACCGAGAGCATGCAGCCGGAGCCGGTCATTACGTCTTCGCTGGTGACCGGCGTAGCGCGCTTTTCCTGTCCGACGCGCGCGGCGTGATCCTTCAGGCCGCGTAACAAAGCCGAACGCAACCCCGACTCGTGTGTGCCGCCGTCCGGCGTCGGAATTGTATTGCAGTACGAATTGAGAAAGCCGTCGGTGTCGACGGTCCAGGCGACTGCCCATTCCACCGTGCCATGGCGGCCGATCTTGCCAACCGAGCCGGTGAAAATGTCGGGATGCACCAGCGTCGCGCCGGTCAGATTGGACGCAAGATAGTCCTTCAGGCCTTCGGCGAAATGGAATGTTGCCTTTTCAGGCACGTCCTCGACGCCTTTGAGTAGCGTCTTGTCGCAACGCCAGCGAATTTCGACGCCGCCAAACAGGTAGGCCTTCGAGCGAGTCATCTTGAAGATACGCTCAGGTTTGAACGCGGCCTTCGGTCCGAAAATTTCCGGATCAGGCCTGAATCGCAATTTCGTGCCGCGGCGGTTAGGCGCGCGGCCGGCTTTCTCCAGCTTGCCTTTCGGCTTGCCGCGCTCGAATGCCATCCGGTAGAGCTGTTGCTCGCGCGCGACTTCGACTTCCATTCGCTCGGACAGCGCGTTGGCGACCGAGACACCGACGCCGTGCAGGCCACCCGAGGTCTCGTAAACTTTCGAGTCGAATTTGCCGCCAGCGTGCAGCGTGCACATGATCACTTCGAGTGCCGACTTGTTCTTGAATTTTGGATGCGGATCGACAGGAATGCCGCGGCCATTGTCGGTGACATTCACGAAGCCGTTTGCTTCCATCTCGACTTCGATCCAGTCGGCATGCCCGGCCAACGCCTCGTCCATGGCGTTGTCGATGACTTCGGCAAAGAGATGGTGCAGCGCTTTTTCGTCGGTGCCGCCGATGTACATGCCCGGACGCCGGCGAACCGGCTCGAGTCCCTCCAGCACCTCGATGTGCTTGGCGGTGTAGCCGGACTCCGCGCCAGACGAGCGGGCGGGGGCCTTAGTGCGTGCCGTGGTTCTTGCCGACGCTTTTGGCCCTTTGCGGGGCGACGATTTCCCCGTCCGAGGCCTATCGAACAAATCCGGCTGCTTTGCGGGTTTTTTCTTGGTCGCGGTCTTTGCCATGGAGGTCTTTAAATAGGTGCGGCGCGAATCAGTTGCCATCCACTATGCCATGGCGGCGGTTACCGCGCCGTGTGAGGCTCGGATCGGAGCCGCTTGCACTACAGGCGGGGCAGGAACGTGGCAAGCTGCGGAAATACCGCGAGCGCGCCACGACCGCCAGGAGCAAGATCCAGTAGGGGATAGGGAGCGCATACAGGCGGCGGCGGATACCGGCGTCCGTCCCAGTTTGTTCCGCAGCTTTGGCAACCAAAAGGTGGGTGGGCCGTTGTCTACGGCCATGGAATTTCGCGATTTGAAAGCCGGTGAGCGACGTAAGGGGATGCCGGACGCCGGTCACCCCGAACGGCGCTCGCGCGCCCTTTTTGAAATCAGCGATCCCAAGCCGGTGACTGAAGTATCGCGTCTTTGGCGCACAGCAGCGCAGTCGGCGACGATCGGCATGTTCCTGATTTTGCTTGTCGTCGCCTTGAGCTTAGCGCGTCCGATCCTGCTGCCGGTGGCATCAGCCTTTGTGGTCACTATGATGCTCGGTCAACTCTCGGCGAGAGCAGAGCGCTATCGAATCCCGTCGCTGGTGTCGGCGATCGTGTTGTGGCTTCTGGTGATCGCGGTCTTTTACGGTGTTGTCGTCCTTCTGGCCGCTCCGGCGATCGATTGGATCGGCAAGGCGCCGGATATTGGCCGCAACATCGAGGAAAAGCTGCACGTGTTCGAGCGGCCACTCTCAGTACTGCAGGATTTGCGTGACGCCCTTTTACCATCCGACAAAAAGGGCGGCTTAGGTGTCGACATCATGACGTTCGTGCAGCCGGCGATTCTCGTCGTGACGCCGGCGATTGGTCAGATGCTCATTTTCTTCGGCACGTTATTCTTCATGCTGCTCGGCCGCTCACGAATGCGTCGCGTCCTCGTCGCGTTCTTTGATGAGCGAGATGCACGCTTGCGGACGCTCAAGATCATGAATGACATCGAGCAGAACCTGACCAGCTATCTGAGCATTGTGACGATCATCAACGTGGCCATCGGACTCTGCGGCGGATTTGCAGCGTGGGCGACCGGCTTGCCGGATCCGGTCGCCTGGGCAGTGCTCGGATTCATTCTCAATTTCATTCCGTATATGGGAGCGCTGATCATGGAGGCTGCGCTGTTTCTGGTCGGTCTCGTGGCGTTTCCAACTCTCTCGCATGCCCTGATTGCGCCCTTGCTGTTCCTGGCACTTGCCACGTTGGAAGGACACTTCATTACGCCCGCCATCATGGGCCGCCAATTGACGCTCAATCCGCTCACCGTCTTCTTGTCACTGGTGTTCTGGACCTGGTTGTGGGGGCCAGTCGGTGCATTTCTCGCGGTGCCGCTGCTAATTGTGGGCCTTGTCGTTGTGGATCATCTGTTTCCCGAGGATGAACCAGAGTTGCCGGCCTAGCGTACTGGCGTAGCGGGCGGCATCGGGCTAGATACGGACAACCCCCCGGCCGAACTTTCCCATGGATTTTCACACCGCCGTCCAGCAGACCGTTGAGTTTGTCCGCCACAACCAGGCTTGGGCGGTGCCGGTCGTCTTCGGGCTGGCTTTCGGCGAATCGCTGGCTTTCATCTCGCTGCTTCTGCCGGCTTGGGGTGCACTGGTCGCGATCGGTGCATTGATCGGATCGACCGGCATCAAGTTCTGGCCGATTTGGGTTGCGGCGTCACTGGGTGCAGCCTTCGGCGACTGGCTATCCTATTGGATCGGGCTGAAGCTCGAATACACAGTCGCGAAAATTTGGCCGTTGTCGCGGCATCCTGATCTTATTCCCCGCGGCGAAGCCTTTATGAAAAAGTGGGGCATCCCCGGAATATTCATCGGACGCTTTTTTGGGCCGTTGCGCGCGATTGTGCCGTTGATTGCGGGCATTTTTGAAATGCCGTTCTGGAATTTTCAGATTGCCAATTTCAGCTCGGCTTTTGTATGGGCGGCCACGCTCCTTACGATTGGGGATGCAATTACCCAGGCGATCAGGTGGCTGTGGTAGTCAGCGAATAAAAAGCCAGCCGAGATTTTCACCTCGGCGGAGTGTTCGTCACGAAACTGAATTCAAAGGCCAAGTTGGATTAGTCGAATCTCGCCTTTGGCAAGATCGGGGACGGCGACGAGCCAACCTGCCTCGTTGCGGACCACACAAAAATCAGCGGGCCCTTTGAAGCCGGTTGCAAGCGTTTGCATGCCGTCCTTCTTGTTCCACCGAATAAGCGAGCCCGTTTTCCAGTCAGTTGCCAGAATGTCACCGTTCCTCATCTGGTAGATCCCATCGATCATTCCGAAGTTGTCTGTGAGAGGCACGGGTTCTTTGCCTGGCGGCATCGAGTAGATGCTGCGCGGGTTATCCTTGTCCTTCCAGCCAGCGATCAATAGCGCGCCACGTTTGCCCGGGTAGAGTCCGTTTGGATTGACGGCCTTGTCCTTGAAAATCACGGTGATCTTCGGCGCGACTTTCGATTTCAGAAAATCGGCTGGTTCAACGCGTATGGCCTGATC
>DATGDN010000101.1:0-9314 GCA_035310865.1 Pseudolabrys sp.
TATTGCAGCTGCGCATGCGCGCGCGCAGGAAGACAAGGCGCGGCTGCCGCTCGCGGCCGCGCGCGCCAACGCGCTCAAGCTCGACTGGTCGGGCGCCTATCGGCCGCCGAAGCCGAGTTTTATCGGGACGAAGTTTCTCACCGATTATTCGATCAAGGACCTGATCGACTACATCGATTGGACGCCATTCTTCCAGACCTGGGAGCTCTCCGGCAGATTTCCTGCCATTCTCGATGATGAGAAATTCGGGCCCGCGGCGCGGTCCCTCTACGAAGATGCGCGCGCCATGCTCGACAAGATCGTCGAAGAACATTGGTTCCGGGCGAGCGCTGTGCTCGGCTTCTGGCCTGCCAATTCGGACGGAGACGATATTCAGATTTACGCGGATGAAGTCCGCGATGAACCGATCGCGATTTTGCATTCGCTGCGGCAGCAACTGTCGAAACGTGAAGGCCGCGCCAACACGGCATTGAGCGACTTCATTGCGCCGCGGGACAGCGGCCTTGCTGACTATATCGGTGGCTTCACCGTCACCGCCGGCATCGGCGAGGACGAAGTTGCAGAGCGGTTCAAGCGCGCCAATGACGATTACTCGGCCATCATGGTGAAAGCGCTGGCCGACCGGCTTGCGGAAGCGTTCGCCGAACGGCTGCATCAGCGCGTGCGCAAGGAGTTCTGGGGCTACGCCGCCGACGAGGCGCTCAGCCATGAGCAGCTCATCGCGGAGAAATATCTCGGTATCCGGCCGGCGCCCGGCTACCCGGCGCAGCCGGACCACACCGAGAAGGGCACGCTGTTCAAGCTGCTCGAGAGCGAGCGCATCGGCGTCAAGCTCACCGAGAGTTTTGCGATGTGGCCCGGCGCGGCAGTGTGTGGCCTCTATTTCAGCCATCCGCAGAGCGCCTATTTCGGCGTCGGCAAGATTGAGCGCGACCAGGTCGAGGACTACGCGCGGCGCAAGGGCTGGACGGTCGGTGAATGCGAGCGGTGGCTGGCGCCGATCCTCAACTATGATGTGCACGCCTCGCCCAGCATCGTGGCCGCATAGTCGAAACTGGTGGTCTAAAAAACGAGCACCGGAGAGCTCACTCTCCGGTGCTGTAACGGTTGGCCCGGATCTAACCCGGTATTTTTGTTTGGCGTTGTCGTCGGCCTCTTGAACTCAGAATGCCCCCAGCAAAATCGCGCCTACGAAAGCAAACACGGCGCATACCGCCAGCACATTGAGCTTCAAGGCAGGGTCCACGGCAGGTGCCTCCCTTGTTGACTTAGAAAGGCTAGCACGGAAAGCAGCGGACCCGAAGGTAGGTGCAATAAAACCGGATTTTTCGGCGGCTGGAGTCGCTTACCGCACTTGCGCGATCGACAACCGATTGATTAGGCGGTTGAAAAAGAAGCGGACGCCGAAAATTTTGATGGTGTAAAACTCGCGCAACGCAAAATTTTTCATGGCGAATTTACGGCATTGCCGCCAGCCATGCGTGCCCCCGATTTCGGCGTGGTTTTCCCGAAGCCTGGCTGTGCGTGTCGGCAAGGCCAAGTTGGCAATAAATTCTTATCCTTAACGGATTCCCTTGGCCGAGCATTGAAGCCTCGTTAAAGAAACTGCTCGCATTTTTGCGAGCATGAAGGGTGGCGTTGAGTTCTATCTCGTCGGCGCAGGCGTGCTGCTGGCGCTCGCCGGTTGCGGGCGCAGTTTCATGTCCGGCGAGCGCGCGCCCTGGCGCCATCAGGCGGAAGTCGAGTGCATGAAATCCGGCACCGTCAAACTCGGCGCCGGCGTCGTGCGCATGGAGCCGATTGAAGGACCCGGCATGTGCGGCGCCGATTTTCCGCTCAAGGTGGCGGCTGTGGGCGAAAGCTCTCCTCTCATCGGGTATGCCGACGATCTGCGGCCACCCGGTTCAATTCCAAACGCATCGCAGATGCCGCGTTGGCCGGTGAACGAACCACGCTACGTTCCGCCGGCGGCAGTCGGTCGCGTCGATGTTCAGCCGATGCCTCCACAATCGGCGCAACAGCCACACATGCGTTGGGTTCCCGGGCCACCGCCCGCCGAGCGTCAGCCTCCGATGGGGTCGGCCGGACAACCGGTCGTGCTCAGCCCACCCGGGATTGCGCCCGGCGTCACACCCAGCGCGGCGCCGTTGCCGGATGATGTTCCGGACGGTGCAATACTTCCGCCAAGCCACCGCGCTTATCCGTCGCCACAAACCAGCGAGACGCCCATCTACCAGCCGCGGCAGCGGCCTTATGGGGCGCCGGCCCAGCAGGCGCCGCAGCGCACCGCACCCGCGCTCGGACCAGTGCGTGGACAGCAAATGGCAGCCGCTTCGTCTGCAACCCTGACACCAGCAGCGACACTCGCATGTCCCATCGTTTCGGCACTTGATCGATGGGTAGGCGAAGGCGTGCAGCCCGCGGCGATGCGTTGGTTTGGCGTTCAAGTTGTGGAGATCAAGCAGATCTCATCTTACTCTTGCCGCGGGATGGTGGGCTCCGGCGGTTCGGGCATTTCAGAGCACGCTTTCGGCAATGCGATCGACATCGCAGCTTTCACGCTCGGGGATGGGCGCCGGATTACGGTTCAGGAAGGCTGGCACGGCACGCCGGAAGAACAGGGCTTCCTGCACGACGTACAGCTCGCCGCCTGTGACAACTTCAACACCGTCCTTGCGCCCGGTTACAACGCCGCGCACTACAACCACATTCATGTCGATCTGATGCGACGCGCCAGCGGAGACCGTCCTTGCCGGCCGGAGGCAATTCCCGGCGAAGTCGCAGCCGCGAAAGCACGAGCTCTTTACGCAGGAAAACATCGCGGCCCTGCGTATACGGGCTCCGTGCCGAAGAAGGCCAGCCCAGCGCAAGCAGCGGTGCCTAGCGAAGATGGCTATATCCTCGACCTGGACGACATCACCAGCTCAATTCCTGCCAGTGGCAGCCCGATTCAATCCTCACCGCGTCGCCTACTATCTAGCAAAGCGACAGCTGACAGGCTGACGTTGCATTGATCAGAGCCGGGGCGCGCTCAAACCGCGGCATCGATGAGCATGGCGCCGAATAGAATAAGGCCTGCGTCGCGATTGGATTTGAACAGCACGAGACAATGCGCTGGATCGTCGATGTCCAGCCGGGTGACCTGCCAGGCCAGGTGCGCTGCAAAGGCAATGATCCCGATGGTAAAGATCATTCCGCCTCCGGCCATGAAACCGGCCGCCGCGATCACGAGCGTTGCACCCGCATAGAAAGTTGCGAGCATCATGGGCGTGCGCTCGCCGAATAATAGCGCCGTGGATTTGATGCCGATGAGGAGATCATCCTCGCGATCTTGATGCGCGTAAATCGTGTCATAACCGATCACCCACAAGATCGATCCGGCATAAAGAACGAGTGCCGGCCAATCGAGTCGCCCGAACGCAGCGGGCCAACCCATCAATGCTCCCCAAGAGAAGGCGAGGCCGAGAAAAATCTGCGGCCAGTACGTGATGCGTTTCATGAACGGATAGATGACGACCACCAGCAACGAGGCGAGGCCAGCCACGACCGTGAAGCGGTTGAACTGGACCAGCACCAGAAGTCCGACCAGCGCCTGCGTGAGCATGAAAATGGTGGCCTGCCCGACGCTGACCTGGCCGGACGGAATCGGCCGCGAGCGTGTGCGCTCGACCAACCCGTCGAGATTGCGATCGACCAGATCATTCCACGTGCAGCCGGCGCCGCGCATGGAAAATGCGCCAATGAAGAACAGCACGATATGCCACAAGCTTGGAAAACGGCCAGCATGCATTCCAGCGAGACCGACCGACCACCAACACGGCATCAGCAGCAGCCACGATCCGATCGGCCGGTCGAGGCGCGCAAGCCGCAGATAAGGCCGGGTGTATGGCGGGGCGAGACCGTCGACCCAATTTCCGGTCGCATCGGCAACGCGTCCGCTGTTCTCGCTCATTTTCCCAGCGGGCTGCCGGTCAAGGTGTCAAATGTGCCGCGTCCCGTCTTGATATTGTTCGAGTTCGGCACCGGACTGGAGAGCGCATCGCTCAAACTTGGACCCGATTGCTGGGGCCGGGAAGCGGCCTGACAAACTTTGGTGCGGATGTCCGAAGTCTTGGCGATGCCTTCCTTGAGGTTGGCGACAACCTGGGTTGGGATTCCACACCAGACACTATTGTCAGTTGCGTATTTTAGCATCTTCGATTGGGCGGCAACGAATACAGTGAATAGCTGACAAGCTTCACGCGGCGGCGCCTTGCGCTCGCCGGCGGCCTTGATGGCGGCGCCTTTCTTTTCGGCATCATCGCGCAGCTTCATGAATTCCTGTACGCAGGGAGGGGCCTGCTGTTGCGGTGCCGCGGGCTGGAATTGCGCCTTTGCACCACCGGCACAAAGAGCAAGCAGGCACGCGGCAAGCAGGGCCCGGCGCAAACTCATGAAATCCTATCCTCCCTATCTTGGGGCACTATAACAGTTTCGGGTGGCCGATACGTGTTGGCTTATAACAACCCGAATACGTCGGGAAGGCGGCGGACGCCCGAGCAGAGGTCTCGCTAAGGCTTGCCAGACCGCCTAAACCGGGTCATTCCCTTGCGACAATTAATCCCATGCCGCGCTACGATTTTGGCACCCCCCGGCTTTATGTCGATGCACCCCTGACGGCCGGTGCTGAGGTTTTGCTGTCCCGGGATCGGGCAAATTATCTTTTCAATGTGCTCCGGCTAGGGGAAGGCGACCCGGTTCTGCTGTTCAATGGCCGCGATGGTGAATGGCGCGCCAGTGTTTCAGGAACCGGAAAGCGAGCCGCACTGAAAGTTGAAAAGTGTGTGCGAGAACAGCCTCGACCGGGCGATTTGCATTTCTTGTTCGCGCCACTGAAGCACGCGCGGCTCGACTATCTCGTCCAAAAGGCGGTGGAAATGGGTGTGTCGTATCTGCAACCGGTGATCACGCGGCACACCCAGGTCACGCGTGTGAATCTCGACCGCATGCGGGCCAATGCAATCGAAGCTGCTGAGCAGTGCGGAATTTTGCACGTGCCCACCGTCGGTGAGCCCACCGGTTTTGATCAAGTCATTGGTGGTGCCGATCGGCTGTTGGTTTTCTGCGATGAAGATGCCGATGTAGCGGATCCAGTCGCGGCGCTGATGTCGGTACGATCGCCGCGAAGGCCGCTTGCCGTATTGATCGGTCCTGAAGGCGGTTTCGCCGAAGAGGAGCGAGCGGCCCTTATCGGACGACCAAATGTCGTTCGCATAGCACTGGGCCCGCGAATATTGCGCGCGGATACAGCCGCGGTGGCGGCGCTTGCGCTGGTTCAAGCCGTTCTGGGCGATTGGTATGAGACGCGGTAAGGGCTTCGTGTGAAACTGCGACAAACCCCCAAACTTGTGTATCAAGCGGGGAGGCGACCGGCTAAAATTTATAGTAGACTAAACAAACACGGGTCTGGGAGCGCAATCATGGTGGCTTTTTCCAAATGCCTTCGCTGTCTGGCGGTCAGCACATTGATTGCGGCGGCCGCCACTACACAGGCCTCCGCCGCTGGCTGGCTGGAAAAGGGCATCTACCTTATCGGGCCGCGATACGACGGCGCGCTCCCGCCTTGTGAGGCTGCGCTCGATACGATTGCCTCGCGGTTCTCGCAGAAGGAAGGGCGCTTCTGGAATTCCGACCTGCAAATCCTGGGCTTCGATCGCGTTCGACAAACCGCCTTTAGGCCTTGGGCGCCGGAAACGGTCCCGCGCCGGTACTGCACGGCGGTCGCGCAAGTCAGTGACGGACACCAGCACACGGTCCACTACTCGATCGTGGAGGACGCCGGCATGATCGGGATGACCTGGGGTGTAGAGTGGTGCGTCGTCGGTCTTGATCGCAACTGGGCCTACAACCCGGCCTGCAAAATGGCGCGGCCCTAGAAAATTGATCTCTTTTATTCTCGTTTGTTCTTGGCCTGTTTGTGGTCCCAAGGTGCCCCTACCATGGAACCGTTGACCGAGGTCAATTTCCGATTTGTTCTTTTCGCGCGCACTTAAAACAGTCATGCCGCGTGTTTGCATTCACCGTTCGACACTGGTCGGCATCCTCGCATTCAAGCTCTGCTTCATCGTTGCCGCCACAGCGGCCGCGCGGGACCGCCAGCAGGGCGAGCCCGGCCAATTCGACTTCTACGTATTGTCGTTGTCGTGGTCGCCGTCATATTGCGAAGCGGCGGAAAATCGATCGCCCCGGCGCGCCCACGATCAGCAGTGCGGCGGGCGCCCCTTCGCATTCGTCGTGCACGGCCTCTGGCCGCAATACGAGCGAGGGTTCCCCGTCTACTGCCGGGTGCCGGCGCCACGGTTGAGTCGCGCGATCGTTGATGAAATGTTGGACCTGATGCCAAGTCCGCATCTCGTCTTCCATGAATGGGATCGGCATGGGACATGTTCTGGTCTTTCGCCAAGAGCTTACTTCGACCTTGTGCGCAAGGTGCGCGCCGAGGTGAGGATCCCACCGGGCTATGTCGACGTCGACCAGCCACTTAGCGTGACGCCCCGTGAAGTTGTCGATGCCTTCATTAAGGCGGATCCGCGCCTTCCGCGCGATGCAATCTCGGTTTCGTGTGATAATAGACGGCTGACCGAGATTCGTATTTGCGTCAGCAAAGAACAGACCTTTCGGGCCTGTCCTGAAATCACGCGGCATTTCTGCCATCGCGAAAAAGTTGTGATGCCGGCAATGCGCCGCCGATAGCGCGAGCGTTACTCGTGCTGGACCACTGACTCTGTTGCATATGTTGGTGACAAACCGTTATGCGGAGCTGCGAGGCCCGCCGTGAACTATCGCCACGAATTTCATGCCGGCAATTTCGGCGACGTTTTCAAACACGCTGTGCTTTGTCGCATATTGCACTATCTGCGCGACAAGCCGGCTGCGTTCCGTGTCATCGATACGCATGCCGGGGCCGGGCTCTATGACCTTACAAGCGAGGAGGCCACGCGGGGCGGCGAATGGCACCAGGGTATCGAAAAGCTTTTGACGGCGGAAATTTCTCAAACAGTTGCAGCGCTGCTGTCGCCCTATCTCGAGGTGATTGGCGCACTCAATGAGCGGGGGCGTCTCCGCGTCTACCCAGGCTCTCCGGCTTTGGTTCGCGCCTGGCTGCGTCCGCAAGACCGCCTGATCGCCTGTGAGCTTGAGCCCAAGACGTATCTTGCGCTTTCACGCAACTTGCGTAGCGATAGCCGGATCAAGATCCTCAAAATGGATGGCTGGACAGCACTCAACGCCTACGTGCCCCCGAAAGAACGCCGCGGTCTTGTCCTTGTGGACCCGCCCTTCGAAGTCGAGAGTGATTTCTCGAATCTCGTTGATGGTTTGGCCGCTGCTTACCGCAAATGGGCTACCGGCACCTATGCGCTCTGGTACCCCGTCAAAGGGCGGCGTGAGGCCGACACGCTTGCGAAACGTCTAGGGCGATTGGGGCTGCCCAAGGTCCTGCGGGCTGAAATCCTGGTGGCGCCACTCGGTGATCCGGCCCGGCTCAACGGCGCCGGCATGATTCTGGTCAACCCGCCCTGGACCCTGGAAGGTGAGCTTTCGGCCATTTTACCGGCCTTAGTTCGCATTTTCGGGGGTCGCGGCAAACCCGGGTTTCGACTCGACTGGCTTAGCAGAGGAAGGATGCCGAGCCACCGCTGATGTTGGGCCTCTTTCCACCGGCCCGCAGTTGGTGTGTAGTTCCGCGCTGGCAGTGACGTTCCGCCTCCTGTGGGGGCCGGCGGAGTTGACTGAGGCCTCTTGGGGCCGACGCTTTCCCCGATTGTGAATGTCCAGCCGAGCCGCCGTGCGTGGGGCCGGTGGCGGAGCAGTTGGGGGAGAGGAGTTTTCCCGATGGCGCAAACGGGTGTCGTGAAATTCTTCAACGGTGAGCGGGGCTATGGTTTCATCAAACCTGATGATGGCGGGCGCGATGTGTTCGTTCATATCACGGCGGTGGAGCAGGCCGGCCTGAAAGGCTTGAACGAGGGGCAAAGGATCAGCTTCGACGTCGAACCAGACAAGAAAGGCAAAGGGCCAAAGGCCGTAAATTTGGTCGTCACCGGCTGATTGAGACGGAGCGCGCATGACATGAGCATGCGCGAATCTTCCAGAGGCGGCGTCTACAGGTGTGGGTGGGCAACTCTCTGCCCCGCGCATGTATTTTGAATTTTTATCCGCGAAACTTATCGTCTGGAGTTGCGCGGCGCTCAGCCTCTAAGCGATCGCCGCGACTGGGCGGGAGGCAAAATCCCCGGAAGCAATTTCCGGGGCCATGCGCATTCAAACATTTGACGAGTTCAGAAGCGACAGTTCAAGCCGGCACGAACGATATTTGCGTTGAGCCGCGATCTGAAAACAGTTCAGCGCAATCACGGTAAGGAATACTTAAGTCGTAGCTTGTCCGCGGAACTTTTACGTTGCAAGTACTGAAATGAAAATCCCCGGGCGGCATGCCTGGGGATTTTCATGAGAGCGATCAGGTCGAATGGTCAGAAGTGATAGTTTACACCTAACCCGCAGATAGCTTGCCTGCAGCCCATTGTCGCCGCCGGTAATCGTGTAGGCGCGGTTGCCAAGGTCCATATAGAGATATTCGACCTTCGCCGACCAACTCGGTGTGAACCCAACTTCCATGCCGGCGCCTCCGGTCCAGCCGACCAGAGTCTTGCTTTCGTCGATGCCGAAGGACTCTCCTTTGAGTTCGCCGTAGGCAAGACCAAGCGTGCCGTACAGAAGCACATTGTTGATCGCAAAGCCGGCGCGGCCACGCAGCGTACCGAACCAGGGATTGGAAAATTTGTACGGAGCGAACGTATCGTCTGCTCCGCTGATTTGAATATCGGTTTCGGCACCGAACACGAATTGGCCGCTCTGCCAATTGTAACCAACCTGGCCGCCGCCAGCGACACCACTTGGTTCGATGCCGCTGTTGGTGACCTTGCCCCATTCGTAGCCAAGGTTCAGGCCAGCATAAGGGCCAGTCCAATTATAGATGCTCGTGGGCGGCGGATAGTACGGCGCCGGGCCGCGTGGGAGATCTGCGGCGGCGGCAGTGCCAGCAATCATCGTCGCGAAGGTTGCCGCCACGACTGTCTTTTTCATCTTGCCCTCCACTCAACTCCCGCGCTCCTGCGCGACTTGGATGCGTAAAAGAAATTGCGGTTACGCCAGCCTATCGGCGAACGTTCGATGTTTTCCTGAAGGATTTATCGGGCCTTTTAGGTTAAACGGATGTGAATTCATGGCCGTCAGCGGCCGATATCCCTAAAGGACCCTTATTTTTATGCGTTTTT
>DATGDN010000102.1:0-11872 GCA_035310865.1 Pseudolabrys sp.
CGATTGAGGACGCGCAGCAGCGTGGACTTGCCGCAGCCCGACGGGCCGATGAAGGCGCCAACCTTGCCCTTGTAGAGCGACACGTTGATGCTCTTCAGGGCGCGGTAGTCGCCATAATAGAAATCAAGATCGCGGATCGACACTTTTTCGATCAGCTCTTGCACGCTCTCCGGCGCTTGCACGATGGCTGGAATTGCGATGGCTGCTACGCTCATGACGTTTTTCTCGGGGCGGCAAGGCTCCGGGCAACGATGCTCAGCGCAAGCACTGCCAGGGTGATAATAAGAGCCCCCGTCCAGGCCAGCTGCTGCCAATCCTTGTAGGGACTGAGCGCGAACTGGAAGATGACGATGGGCAGGCTGGCCATCGGGGCATTGAGATCGAGGCTCCAGAACTGATTGTTGAGAGCGGTGAACAAGAGCGGCGCGGTCTCGCCGGAAATGCGCGCAATCGCCAGCAGTACGCCGGTGACCATGCCGGCGCGCGCCGCGCGATAGCCAACCTTGGTGATCATCAACGCGCGCGGCAGTCCGATCGAGGCGGCCGCTTCACGCAACGTGTCAGGAACGAGAATCAACATGTCTTCAGTCGTGCGTACCACGACCGGCACTACGATCACCGCCAGGGACACAGCTCCGGCCCAGCCGGAGAAATGTCCCATCTGCGCCACCATGATCTCGTAAACGAACAGCCCGATGACGATCGAAGGCGCACTGAGCAGGATGTCGTTGATGAAGCGCACGACGGTCGTCAATCTGGCATAGCGGCCATATTCCGCCATGTAGGTGCCTGCGAGTATTCCGAGCGGCGTGCCGATCAGCACCGCAATAGTCGTCACGACCAGGCTGCCAATGATCGGGTTGAGCAATCCGCCGGCTGAGCCGGGCGGCGGCGTCATCTCCGTGAATACCGCGAACGAGAGGCCGCCGACGCCTTCCCACAGCAGCACGGCCAGGATCAGCACCAGCCAGGAAAGACCGAACGCGGTGGCCGCAAATGCCAATCCCATCGAGATGGCATTGCGGCGGCGGCGGCCGGCGTAGAGCGGCGACTGACTTCTCAGTGCCATGACTACGCTCCCACCCGGGCATTCAGCCGCATCAGCATCAGGCGCGCGGCCGCGAGCACAACGAATGTAATAACGAACAGGATAAGACCGAGCGCGATGAGTGCCGACGTGTAAAGATCCCCAACGGCTTCGGTAAACTCGTTGGCGATGGTCGCCGAAATGGTGGTGCCCGGCGCAAGCAAGGAGCCTGAAATTCGGTGCGCATTGCCGATGACAAAAGTCACGGCCATGGTTTCGCCGAGAGCGCGCCCGAGACCCAGCATGACTCCGCCAATGACGCCAACGCGTGCATAGGGCAGCACCACATGGCGTGAGACTTCCCATGTGGTGCTGCCAAGGCCATAGGCTGCCTCCTTGAGCACCGGCGGGACCGCCTCGAACACGTCGCGGGAAATCGAGGTAATGAAGGGAAGCACCATGATCGCGAGGATCAGGCCTGCGGTCAGAATACCAATGCCATATGGCGGACCGGCAAACAGGGCAGAAAGCACGGGGATTTCGCCAAATGCGGAAATGAGAAATGGCTGCACATGCTGCTGCAGGAACGGCGCAAAAACAAACAAACCCCAAATGCCGTAAATGATGCTGGGAATGCCCGCGAGCAGCTCGATGGCGATGCCGACCGGGCGCCGCAACCACATCGGACACAGCTCGGTAAGAAATATTGCGATGAACAGACCGACTGGAACGGCAATCACCATCGCGATGATCGACGTCACGATGGTGCCGTAGATCGGCGCAATGGCGCCGAATTTTTCAGTGACCGGATTCCAGACATCTTCATAGAGGAAGCCCACGCCGAACGCCCCCAGCGCCGGCAGAGATCCCCAAACCAGAGAGACGACGATGCCGCCGAGGATGACCAGAACCGCAACGGCGGCAGCGCGCGTGACGTGATGGAAAGCGGCGTCGCCCATCCGGAGGCGTTGTAGGACTTTCGCCCGGTCCACCTGCTCAGCGGCTACGATTCCCGCACCCTGCAACGCCACGTCAACCACGGGTGGCCTCCCGGTCGGTTGCATCCGGCTCTCCTCGGGCTTTCGCCATTGGGGAGGGCCACTCAAGCGGCCCAAGGGCCGCAACACAAGCCGCCTGATTGGGCGGTGGACAAGGAAAAGGCGCCATCGCGGCGCCTTTTTCCGCTCCCGCATCGGATCAATTGGTCATTGCGAATACGGGCTTGCCGTTCGCATCCTTGATCTCGGTCATCCAGTACTTCTCGATGTCGGTCACGACATTCGCCGGCATCGGCACATAGTCGAGGCTCTCCGCCATCTGGCCGCCGTTCTTGTAGGCCCAGGCGAAAAACTTCAGCGCTTCGCCGGTGGCCGCCGGATCGGCGGGCTTTTTATAGACGAGAATCCAGGTCGCCGCCGTCATCGGCCACGATTTGTCACCGGGCTGGTTCGCCAGGATCACGCCGTACCCGGGCTGCGATTTCCAGTTGGCGTTGGCCGCCGCAGCCTGAAACGCTTCCGACGTCGGCGACACGGTCTTGCCATCCTTGTTCACCATCTTGGTGAAAGTGAGCTTGTTCTGAAGCGCGTAGGCGTACTCGACGTAACCGATAGAGCCTTTTGTCTGCGCGACGTTGTTGGCGACGCCTTCGTTGCCCTTGGCGCCGATACCGACCGGCCACTGCACCGAGGTGTTGAAGCCGACCTTCGACTTCCAATCCGAACTCACATCCGAGAGGTAGTAGGCAAAGTTGTAGGTGGTGCCGGAACCATCCGATCGATGCACAACCGCAATCGCCTGCTTGGGCAAGTTGGCGCTGGGATTGAGCTTTTTCAGAGCAGTGTCATCCCAGGTCTTGATGTCGCCCATGAAAATCTTGGCGAGGGTCGGACCGTCGATGACGAGAGCGCCTGGCTTTACGCCGTCCAAGTTGACGACGGGCACGATGCCGCCCATGACGGCTGGGAACTGAGCGAGTCCGAACTTGTCGAGCACCTCGCCCGACAGCGGGGCGTCCGACGCGCCGAAGGTGACGGTCTTGTTTTGAATCTGCTTGATGCCACCGCCCGAACCGATCGATTGATAGTTCAGACCGTTGCCAGTGACCTTTTTATACGCGTCAGCCCATTTGGCGTAGATCGGATAGGGGAAAGTAGCGCCGGCGCCGGAAATGTCGGCGGCGTTTGCCGGAACAAACGCGGCGGCGGCGATGAAGCCGGCTGCTGCCAATGCGGTCCAATGTTTCACGGGTTCTCTCCATGTTTGCGCTCAGAGACGGACGCAGGCCGCAAGCGGCCCGCGCTCCGAATTTCTTTGCGCCCAATCGCTCGGGCGCCCGCTGTTGCTCTAAATGACGCTCTACACGACGGCTCCGGACGTTTTTGATTGTTTGACGGTACGTCGTCCGAAGTCGCGGTCAGCCATAGGCGTCGCATGTCACCCTTCTATAAAGCTTCGGTGACACTTCGATGACGCCGTAACCCAATGAATCTGATTACGATTCGGCTGCGGGCGCTGAACCGCCGGTCCGCAACGGGATATGCATCGTGAAAGTCGCCCCGGCGCCAGGCGTGCTCTCAATGACAAGGCGGCCGCCATGCCGGGTGAGGACATGCTTGACCAGCGCAAGGCCCAGTCCGGTTCCGCCCTGCGCACGGCTGTCGGTGACATCCACCCGGTAAAAACGTTCGGTCAATCGCGGCAGATGCTCGGGCGCGATGCCAGGGCCGTAGTCGCGTACCGCCACGCGTGCCTCCGGCAAGCCAGCGCGTGTTTGTGCGCGTGCAACCGTGATATCGACGCGCTTGCCCGCGGCGCCGTATTTGAGCGCGTTTTCGACCAGGTTTTCGAGGGCACGAACCAGTTCATCACGGTCGCCAAGAACCATGAACGCATCCTGCGGCAGCGCAACCTTGATCTCGACGCCACGATCGCGCGCGAGCGTCTGCAGTCCGTCGACCACTTGCTGCACGATAGGCGCCAGATCGAGCGGCGTGTTGGGCTGAAGATGGGCGTTCAGTTCAATTCGCGAAAGCGACAGCAGATCGTCGATCAGCCGCGCCATGCGGGTCGCCTGCCCTTGCATGATCCCAAGAAACTTGTCGCGAGCGGCGGGATCTTCCTTGGCGGAGCCCTGCAACGTCTCGATAAAGCCGAGCAATGCGGCAAGCGGGGTGCGAAGTTCGTGGCTGGCATTGGCAATGAAGTCGGCGCGCATCTCCTCGACCCGGCGCAGTGGCGTGAGGTCGTTGAACGTCAACAGAAAGACGTCAACCGCGCCGCCGGTGCCCATTGAGAGCGTAACCGGTGTCACGAAAGCCTCAAGCCAACGATCGAGCGGAACGCGTTCAAAAAACTCGACCCGCTGCGGCTCGCGGCGCTTGGTGGCGCGACGGATAGCGTCGACCAGTTCCGGCACGCGCAGCGCAATCAAAGCTGGTTCGCCGCGGCGCAAAGCGGGTGCGATCGCGGTAGCGGATTCGTTGAACGCGACCACGCGGCCTTCGCGATCGAGCACAATCGCCGCTCCGGGGAACCCGCCGATCAACTGCTCGATCAAAAGAGCCTGTGGAGGATCGAGTGAGTGGTCGGCCGCACGGGCCGTCCCTGCCGGGGCGGCCGCTTCCGTCCGGCCGAGCAAAGCGAACCAGGCGCCGCGTAACCGCTTCGCCAATCCGGAATGGATTGGAAAGCCGCGGCGCTCGTCGTCAATCGCCATGATCAGTCGGTGTCGGTTTTGTCGGATTCTAACTCGCTGCGGATCGGCGCGGTGACGGATTTTATCGCTTTCGGCTCGGCCACCCGGCGCGTGCCGCTCACATTGAGCCATATTTCGCGCGAACCGAGGATGGCCAAGGCGATCGCAAACGGGATCAAATAATAGAGCAGCCGGAAAAGAAGCAAGCCTGCCAGTACCGATTCCTTGTCGAATTGCCACAGCGCCACCAACATGGCGGCGTCGAATACGCCAAGCCCGCCGGGCGCGTGGCTGGCGAAGCCAAGCAGCGTCGCCGATACGAACACCACCGCCATCGTCACGAAGCCGATATCCGGGTGGGCTGGCAGCAGCATGTACATGGCCAGTGCGCAGCTGCCGAGATCGAGAATGCCGATGCCGATCTGCAGCAATGTGGATGGCCCGCTCGGCAGATCGACTTTCCATTCACCTTGGCCGATCTGGCGCGGTGCGCTCCAGACCCAGGCGACGTATGACAGCAGCACGAGCAACATCGTGAGACCGATCGCACGATTAAACCAAGGCGGCAGTTGATCGATCGGTCCGGCGGCTTGCGGGTGATAGGTGACACCGAGGCCGAGAACCGTGGCATTGCCGAGCCAGAAAGTCAGGCCGGCGACAAAGCAGATCTTTGCAACTTCGATGGCGTCCAGACCATATGCGGAATAGATGCGGTAACGCACAGCGCCGCCGGTAAAGACCGTGGCGCCGATGTTGTGACCGATCGAATAGCTGGTGAAACCGGTGAGCGCGGCAATGCGATAGGGAATCTCCTTGCGCCCGATCGTGCGCAGAGCGAACCAGTCATAGAATGTCAGCGTGAAATAACCGCAAGCTACGAAGAATGCGGCGGCTGCTATATCGCGTGGGGCCGTGGCCTTGAGCGCGGCGACCACTTCATCGACATTGATGTCGCGGAGCATATGGAAGAGAACGACGACCGCCACCGCAATGATGGCGACGCTCAACATCACGCCGATCCGATTCCAACCGATTGTCTTTTGAAAAAATCTCGCTACCGCGCGCAGCAATCTAACCATTATTCCTCCGCCTCGGCGTATCGCCCTTAGTGCCGCGCGCCGTGACAGCGCTTTCCCGACCCCTAGCAGAACTCAGAACGCGGGGCGAGTGGACTGCCCTCCGTTCCTGCAATCTGATAGCGTGTCCAAAATAAGGCCATTAATCCTACCGGCCGAAGCATTTCCGGGAGGTCCCGATGAACCCATCCGACCATTCCCTGCCCCGCCGCGCGGTTCTCAAAAGCGCAGGGTTAGGCGTAGGTGCAGGGCTTCTGGCTGGCCTCGCGCCACATGCCGAGGCCACCGGCAACGCCGAAATATGGGCTCAGGAATACTGGGCGAAGAAAGGTGACGCGAAGCTCAATCTGTGGCGCAAGCGCGCCGGCGCGCCATCGTCTGGCCAGCCTCCGCTGCCGGTGCTGTTTCTCGTGCACGGCTCCTCCAATTCATCGCGCTCGTCGTACGACCTAGCGGTGCCGGGAAAGAGTGAATACTCGCTGATGAACGTGTTCGCGCGCTACGGTTACGACGTGTGGACCATGGATCATGACGGTTACGGCTACTCCGGCTCATCCGGCAACAATTCGGACATCGCCAGCGGTGTTGAAGATCTTAGGGCCGCGATCCCGGTGGTGATGAAAGAAACGGGACGACAAAAAGCTCATTTCTACGGCACGTCATCTGGCGGAATTCGCGCCGCAGCCTATGCGCAGGCTGAACGGGGAACAGTCGATCGGCTGGTGCTTTGCGCATTCACTTACAAAGGAAATGGAGCGGCGGAAATCGAGCGGCGTAGAAAGAGAATCGACGCACTTCGCGCAAGCCCGCGGCGCAAGCGCGATGCGGACATGATCCGGTCGATCTTCACGCGGGACGGCCATCCTTCGCTCTATGACCCCGCCGTGCCCGAGGCGATTATCGCGGCCGAGATGAAGTTCGGCGATACGATCCCAAGCGGCACCTACCTCGACATGGCCGCGAACCTGCCGCTCGTCGATCCCACGAAGGTACGCGCGCCCGTGCTCATGCTTCGCGGCGAGTTCGACGGCAATTCGACCAACGACGACCTGCTCGACTTCTATCGCCAGCTTCCGAACGGAGACCGTCAGTTTGTGATTCTGCCGCAGACGGCGCATAGCGTCGGCTACAGCAGCAATCGCCATCTTCTTTGGTACGCGATGAAGAACTTTCTCGCCGCGCCTGCTCCGACCGCTTGATCAGCGGGCGGCAAAAAACGCGCGCAGCGCTTCCGTCGTTTCCTCCGGCGCCTCCTCCGAAAGATAGTGCCCGCAAGGCAGCGCCTTGGCATCGACAATGTTAGTCGCGTAGTTCCGCCAGATTCCGGCCGGGCCCGGCTTGTGATTTCGCCCTACACCACCGGTCGCACCCCACAGCAGCAGGACCGGGCATTCGATCCTGCGCCCGGCTTCGAAATCCTTGGTGTCCATTTCAAGATCGATGCCAAACGTGGCCCGGTAATCCTCGCAAATCGCGTGAATGGTTTCCGGATTCCGGAAGCAGCGTTTGTATTCGGCGAGCGCCTCCGGATCGAAAAAGCTCAAGCCTTGTTTGGTTTTCGCCAGTTTTTTCTCGATGAACCAGTCCGGATCGGCGCCCATCATCCGCTCGGGCAAGTCATAGGGCTGGATGTTGAAGAACCAGTGCCAGGAAAACGTGCCCCATTGCCGGGTCACGTGATTGAGCAGGTGATGCTGTGGAATGATGTCCAAGATCGCAGCGCGCATCACTTTTTGCGCGTGATCGAGGCACATGCGATGCAAGACGCGCGCGCCGCGGTCGTGCCCCGCGGCATAGAACTTGTCGAAGCCGAGCGCCGCCATGACCTCGACCTGATCCTGCGCCATCGCGCGAAACGAGTAGCCCGAATGATCCTCGCCGCCCGGCGGTTTTTCGGAATCGCCATAGCCGCGCAGGTCAGTACAAACGATTGTAAATTCGCGCGCCAAGTGCGGCGCCACCTTGTGCCATGACAGGTGGTTAAAAGGGTTGCCATGCATCAACAACAATGGCGGCCCGCTGCCGCCCACGGCCGTAACGATGCGCGCGCCTTTGGTCTTGATGTCGGAGCGTTTGAAGCCGTCGAGCATGCTTCAGTCTATATGACTGACACGGCGGGACCGGCAATGGGTAACCCCGACCTCGCCGTGGCGAAGCCGGGGTCAAAACCCGTCCATGGTTCCGCCTTCGACGTCAATCATCCCGAGCTTGCGGGCTCGATCGCCGACAGCTTCGATGCGCTTTCGGCGCCCGCGACACCGCACCAGCATGGGACGGCCATTGCCGGCCTGATTGCGGCGCATGCCAAGCTGATGGGTGCGGCGCCCGATGCAAAGATATTGGCGGTACGCGCCTTCGACCCGAAGGACGTCGGCGCGGAAGGCACCACATTCAATATTCTCAAAGCCATCGACTGGGCGGCGGCGCACGGCGCTCGCATCATCAATATGAGCTTTGCCGGCCCGGCCGATCCCGCCATTCACCGCAGCCTGGAAGCGGCGCGCAAGAAAGGGATCGTTCTGGTTGCCGCCGCCGGCAATGCCGGCGCGAAGTCGCCCCCACTCTATCCGGCGGCCGACCCGAACGTGATTGCAGTGAGCGCGACCGATGCCGATGACAAGTTATTCGAGCAGTCTAACCGCGGGCGTCACATCACCGTGGCCGCACGCAGATCCTCGTGGCCGTTCCCGAGAGCGGCTATGAAATGTCATCCGGCACGTCATATTCCGCGGCGGAAGTGAGCGGGATCGTCGCGCTCATGCTCCAGCGCAGGCCGGATCTGACGCCCGACAAGGTGAAGGCCATTCTACGCGCGACCGCCAAAGATCTCGGACCGAAAGGACCCGATGCGATGTTCGGTGCAGGCCTTGCCGATGCCTATGGCGCGCTCACTGCGGAGACCGCACCCGTGGCTGCCGCCGGCCCGCGGCCCGTTGAACGCGTCAGCACGGGCGCGCGCTGAGGCGGCTATTGCCTCTTGCCCTGACAGAATAAAATCGCCACTTCTTGTGTCTCACGCCCCCGCCGGAGACACGATGACTGCCAGCCCTCCGCCGCCGACGATGACCCTGCGCGTCACGCGCAATGAAGAAATCGCCGACGGCATTCATCTTCTCGAATTTCGCGACCCCGCCGGAAACCAGCTGCCGGAATTTACGGCAGGAGCGCACATCGCCGTGCGCGTGCCAAATGGCATGCTGCGGAAGTATTCACTCTGCAACGACCCGGCCGAACACGATCGCTACCAGATCGCAGTGAAGCGAGAGACCAGTGGCCGGGGCGGCTCGTGCAGCCTCATCGACGATGTGAGGGCCGGCGCGGAACTTATGGTAACCGCGCCGGTGAATGACTTTGCGCTGCCACCACGCGCACAAGACTTCCTGTTCATCGCCGGAGGCATCGGCGTGACGCCGATCATGGCGATGATCCGGCAGGTCATGGCGGAGGGTAAGCACTTCCGGCTGTTTTACTGCTCGCGGTCACCGGAGACGACGGCTTTCCGCGAGGAGCTGAGCGCGCAACACTTCAAGAATACCGTCACGATCCACTACGACCAGGGTGATGCGTCGCGCTCACTCGACTTGCGTCCGATTCTTGCGGAGCGGAAGAACCGCGAGCATCTCTACTGTTGTGGACCACGCCCGCTGATGGAAGCCGTGCGCGCCATGACCGACCACTGGTCGCCGACCGCGGTGCACTTCGAAGCATTCAGCGACGCCGAAACTCACAAAGCCGGCGATAAGCCGTTCAAGGTCAGGCTCGCGCACTCGGGCGAGGTTCTCGATGTGCCGACGACCAAGACAATCCTTGAAGTCCTGCGTGACCATGGCCTCGATGTGCCGAGCTCGTGCGAAACAGGCACCTGCGGCACCTGCCGCACCAAACTGCTGGCGGGCGAAGCCGATCACCGCGACCTCGTGCTGGCCGAGCACGAGCGCAAGGACACGATCATGATTTGCGTCTCACGCGCGCACAGCGAAGAAATCACGATCGACCGCTGAGACGAAGCCGGCGCGGCTCACTCTTGAATTGTGCGCAAATAGGCGCGCACGGCTTGAGCATCATCCAGACCGAACTTGAACTCGGGCATGTCGGGATGGCCCGATGAGATGCCGCGCTCGAGCCGTCGCGGGAATTGGTCGAGATCGAAGCTGCGACCGAGCGTCCGAAACGGCGGAGCGCTTTCGTGCGGGCTTTTGCCGGATTTTCCGATCGCATGGCAGTCGGAACAGAATTCATTGACAAGGGCACGCCCGCGGCGAACCGGATCCTGCGTCTGTGCAGCGGCATCGCCGGCGGCAACAGCGAGAAGCACGGAGACAATCGCCAGGACCTTCATGGTGTATCTTTCCGAAAGTGGCGCGCCGGTCAGAACAAAACTGCGAACACGTACGTCATTGAAATACCGCTCTAATTTCAAGCGATGACTCACGATCTCCAATCAGCCGCCAGTGGAAGTTTATAAGAAGCAGGCATCGGAAGCGATGTCCGCTTTACCCCCGTGTGTGGACGGCTCCGAGTTGGCAAGAGCTTTCTTCACATATGCAGCAGCATTGGTCGGTGCGCCCGTGTGTTCGGCCTTTTTGCGCGGCACACGTGGCCGCTGGCCATAATGCCCTCCGCGGATCAGGTCCCAAACGAAAGCCCGCATTCGACAATGCTTGGGGGTAAGTGGGTTGTCCTGATCGCCAGATCGACCGGCTCTGCATTACGTGCTGCTCGCCCTCCCAACCTTCACATCACGCCGAGTGTCCGACGCGATCTCGTTTACGCCGCAAGCGCGACGGGTTCCTTGTAACGTTCGCCCTTGACCATCATTGCCCAAGTCATCCGCGCGATTTTGTTGGCGAGCGCGATAGCAGCCACCTTCGTTGGCCGCCGCGCCAACAAGGCCGTAAGCCAGGGCCGATGTCTGGTGCCATAGATCTTGGCGTAGCGGATAACGGCGAGCGCCCCGGCGACGAACAAGCCGCGCAGATAGCGGTCACCTTGTTTGCTGATATGACCAAGCCGGTCTTTGCCGCCGCTTGAATGTTGCTTCGGCACGAGCCCAACCCAGGCTGAGAAGTTGCGGCCCGATCGGAAGGCCTTTGGATCGGCAACGGTAGCAACTACCGCAGTGGCCAGCATCGGGCCGATGCCGGGAGCCTCATCGAGCCGCCGGCTCGTCTCATCGGACCGGTGCCAGGCCATAATCATACGGTCGAACTCAAGAAGCTGCTCCTTGAGCCGCTGCAGTTGAGTTCCCAGAGCCGCGAGACAGGCACGAGCTATCTCAGGAATGCGTCTATCGGCAGGATCGGCGATAACCCTGAGCAGCTCCTCGACACCCTTGCGCCCGACCGGGGCAACGATTCCAAACTCTGCGAGATGGGCGCGGATCACATTAATCACTGCGGTTTGCTCGCGGATGAACAAATGGCGCGTACGATGGAGCATCAGGCAACTTTGCTGCTCCACCGTCTTGGTCTCGACGAACCGCATATTGGCCCTGGTGACGGCCTCGCAGATCGCCTCTGCGTCAGCCGCATCGTTCTTCTGTCGCTTAACGTATGGCTTGACGTAGGCCGGCGGCATCAGGCGCACCCGATGCCCAAGCGCCTGCAGTTGCCGCGACCAATGATGCGACGTCGCGCAGGCCTCAATACCAACAAGGCATCCTGGCAGCTTTTCAAAAAAGGCCAGCAAGTAACGCCGTTTCAACTTCCGCCGAATGACCACTTGGCCATCGGCATCAACGCCATGGACCTGAAACACCGACTTCGCAATATCGAGGCCGATCGTCTTAACTGCTTGCATAATTGGCTCCTCTCAATTGTGGGGGCCTTAAACAGCACCCACTTTCATGGCACTCACGTGCCGGTGGAGGAGCCGTCCACAGCATCGAAAGCGGACGTGTGCAGTGGGCCAATAGCGGACACGTTGGTCGCCACTAAAAGTTGACAATCGTCAGCGTAATTGAGGCAGTTTAGGAAAACGGTCGCCCTGAGCCTGCGTCCAGGATGTGGCGACTATGCCCTCACCTCCTGGCGCTGAAACGCGACATAACCTCCAACGAACAATAAGATACTT
>DATGDN010000103.1:0-3026 GCA_035310865.1 Pseudolabrys sp.
ATCCGCTCCTGCGAGGACGCGATCGATGCGATAGCAGCATCGGGCGCCGACGCTGTCATGATTGGGCGCGCCGTACAGGGGCAGCCGTGGCTCCCGGGACAGGTCGCGCGCTATCTGGCGACGGGCGCTCGCGAGCACACACCATCACTTAAGGCCCAGCACAAGCTGATTGATGAGCTTTACGACGAAATGCTGGGGCATCATGGTCTGGCAATCGGGCGGCGCCACGCGCGCAAGCATCTCGGCTGGGCGCTTGATCACGCAGCCAGCACCGTCGGAGCGCCAATTCAAGCGCTCAAGAATCATCGCAGCCGTGTGCTGACCGCGGAAGAACCGACCCATGCGCGCCGCTATCTTGCGGAAGCTTTCGATGATTTTGCATGGAGGGCCGCCGCATGACGCGCGCGCAGGCTGTCTCGGCGATAGTCAGCACGCCGGCAGATGCGATGCTGCACGCGCTGCCGCATCCCGTGATCATGGTGTCGTCTGACGGCAAGATTGCGGATGCGAACGTCGCTGCAGAGCAGTTCTTTGAAGCATCAACGCCTATGCTGCGGCGGCATCTGCTGCGCGACCTGGTGCCGTTTGGCTCGCCGCTTCTTACGTTGATAGAGCAGGTGAGGCAGCGTGGGGCGGCGGTCAATGAATACAAGGTCGATCTTGCGACCCCACGCAATCCCGGCGAGCGTTTGGTTGATCTCTACGTTGCACCGCTTCCGGAATACTCCGAGCACGTGGTTGTCATGCTTCAGGAGCGGACCATTGCCGATAAGATGGACCGCCAGCTCACACACCGCGGCGCGGCCCGCTCGGTGATTGCACTCGCGGCCATGCTTGCGCACGAAATCAAGAACCCGTTGTCCGGCATTCGCGGCGCGGCACAGCTTCTGGAGCAGTCCGCAGGCGACGACGATCGACCCCTTACCAAGCTAATCTGCGACGAAACAGATCGCATCGTAAAGTTGGTCGACCGCATGGAAGTGTTTGCCGACGAGCGCCCAATTGATCGCGAACCGGTCAACATTCACGTGATCCTCGACCATGTGAAGAGGCTCGCCCAATCGGGATTTGGCCGCACGATCAAATTCACCGAAGAGTATGACCCGTCGCTCCCGCCTGTTCTCGCCAACCGCGATCAGCTCGTTCAGGTCTTCCTGAACCTCATCAAAAACGCCGCCGAGGCAATCGGCTCAGAGACGACCGATGGCGAAATCCAGCTGACAACGGCTTTTCGGCCCGGAGTAAGGCTTTCTGTGCCGGGTAGCAAAGCGCGCGTGTCGCTGCCGCTTGAGTTTTGCGTCAAGGACAATGGGCCGGGCGTGCCCGAAGACCTGATGCCGCATTTGTTCGATCCCTTCGTCACCACAAAGCAGAGTGGAAGCGGTCTTGGCCTTGCGCTGGTTGCGAAGATCGTGGGGGACCATGGCGGCATCATTGAGTGTGAGTCACAGCCGCGGCGAACGATCTTCCGCGTCCTCATGCCGATCTACAGCGGTGACGGCGAAATCACCGACAACGCGCTGCCGGCCCCATAGCCCGTGAGAACAGACATGCCAACGGGAAGCATCTTGATAGCCGACGACGACGCCGCGATCCGGACGGTTCTTAACCAGGCCCTGTCACGTGCCGGTTATGAAGTCCGTTCCACAGGTAATGCTGCAACGCTTTGGCGATGGATCACTCAAGGGGACGGCGATCTGGTGATCACTGACGTGGTCATGCCGGACGAAAACGCCTTCGACCTCATTCCACGAATTCGAAAGGCGCGTCCTGACTTGCCCATCGTGGTGATGAGCGCCCAGAACACCTTCATGACAGCTATTCGCGCTTCGGAACGTGGCGCCTACGAATATCTGCCGAAGCCTTTCGATCTCAAGGAGCTGATTTCGATCGTCGGACGCGCTTTGTCGGAGCCAAAAGAGCCACGGGCTGCGCCGGCCAAGAACGAAGATTTCGAGGCAATTCCTCTCGTCGGCCGGTCGCCGGCGATGCAGGAAATTTATCGGGTTCTGGCGCGCCTGATGCAGACCGATCTCACGGTCATGATTTCGGGTGAGTCGGGGACTGGCAAAGAGCTGGTCGCACGCGCGCTGCATGACTATGGCAAACGACGCGCCGGCACTTTTGTTGCCATCAACATGGCGGCAATCCCGCGCGACCTTATCGAGTCCGAGCTATTCGGCCATGAGAAAGGTGCCTTCACCGGTGCCAACAGCCGCAGCGCCGGCCGATTCGAGCAGGCAGAAGGCGGCACGCTGTTCCTCGACGAGATCGGCGACATGCCGATGGAAGCGCAGACCAGGTTGCTTCGTGTCCTGCAACAAGGTGAATACACGACGGTGGGTGGACGCACGCCGATCAAGAGCGACGTCCGCATCATAGCCGCTACGAACAAGGATCTTCGGTTGTTGATCCAACAGGGCTTGTTCCGCGAAGATTTGTTCTTCCGGCTGAACGTCGTGCCGTTGCGTTTGCCGCCATTGCGCGAACGCGCCGAAGATATTCCGGACCTGATCCGGCACTTTTTTGCGCAAGCCCAACGCGAAGGGCTGCCGCCGAAGCAGATCGACCAGGCTGCGGTTGATCTGCTCAAACGCCATCGATGGCCGGGCAACGTGCGCGAGTTGGAGAACCTGGCGCGCCGTCTGGCTGCTCTTTATCCGCAGGAGACAATAACTGCGGCGGTTATCGACGCGGAATTGGCGCAACCGACTCTCCCCGTCGGCGCAGGCGAAACGCGCACCGAGGATAGCCTTAGCGGTGCAGTTGAACGGCACCTCGCGGCATATTTTGCAGAGTTCGAAGACAGCTTACCGCCGGCCGGTCTGTATCACCGCGTTTTGCGCGAGATTGAATTTCCACTTCTGACGGCTGCGCTGGCTGCCACGCGTGGCAACCAAATCCGTGCCGCTGACCTCCTGGGCGTCAACCGCAACACGCTTCGCAAGAAGATACGTGACCTGGATATCCAGGTGTTCCGGGGCAGCAACTGATACTTAACCCAATTTAGCTTTTGCGCCGCGGAT
>DATGDN010000104.1:0-6591 GCA_035310865.1 Pseudolabrys sp.
AGCGAAAAAACGCATTCTAGTACTTAAATACATATTGGACGCGCTTACTGGGCTTGGAGTAGGAGGCAAATGGCCATGGGAGCTTCGCCGAGCATCTCGATCGCGGTCCTTGGCAGTGGGGGCGCTGGCGCCCTGACCACCGTGGATACCCTGCTCGAGACGGCCAGTGCAGCAGGATGGCACGGGCTATTCACCCGCACTCTGGGCCCGCAAATTCGCGGGGGTGAGGCAGCAGGGCTGCTCCGCCTGGCCGTACATCCAGTCGATTGTCTCCCCGACCAGTTCGACCTGCTGATTGGCATCGACTGGCTGAACGCCCACCGTTTTGGCGCCGAAATCAAAGTCACGCCACAGACCCTGGTGGTCAGTGATCCGCGCGGGGGCGATCCCCCGCCTATGGTGACTCAATCTGGGGCGCGTGTTGTCGAAATCCCGATGAAAGAGATGGCCAAGTCCATTCGTGATGGCCGGCCCAACATGATTGCCCTCGGCGTCGCCAGCCGGCTGCTTGGCTTTACCATCGATCAGGTATCCGCACCGATCGAGAAGCGTCTTGCAGGAAAGGGGCAGGCGGCAATTGAGGCGAGCCTTGCCGGCATCAAAGTTGGCTTCGGCGCGGCAGCAAGTATCGAGTTCAACAAAAGGCTTGCCAAAGCTCCTCCGAGCTCTGACCGCAGGTGGCTGTTATCGGGCAACGAGGCAACGGCGCTCGGCGCCATACGTGGTGGCATTCGGTTTGCCGCCGCCTATCCCATCACTCCCGCGACGGAAATTCTCGAATGGCTCGCACCAAATCTTTCCAAAGTCGGAGGGGTACTGCTGCAGGCCGAAGACGAACTCGCTGCAATCAACATGATAATCGGCTCATCCTATGGTGGCACGCCAGCCTTGACGGCAACATCTGGCCCCGGACTCTCGCTGATGATCGAAGCACTCGGGCTTGCCACCGCTGCCGAAATTCCGGTTGTCGTCGTAGATGTGATGCGAGGCGGCCCGTCGACGGGTATTCCCACCAAATCTGAACAGGCCGACCTGAATATCGCCATCTATGGCTTACATGGCGACGCACCCCATCTCGTGCTGGCGCCGCAATCTGTCGGAGACTGCGTGTTCACTACGCAATGGGCAAGCTTTCTCGCGGAAACGCTGCAAGCGCCGGCCATAATCTTATCCGACCAGTTCATGGGACAGTCACGTGCCGCCATCACGCGCCCTGCTGACGTCGCATTCATCGGTACGCGGAAGGTCGCCGCCGATATTTCTGGCGCTTACAAACGCTATGCCATGGCGTCCAATGGTGTGTCACCGATGGCTATTCCGGGAACGCTCGGCGGTCAATATACCGCCGACGGCCTCACCCATTCCGAGCGGGGAACACCCACCAGCGGAGCCACAGACCATCTGGCCCAACTCGACAAACGGCGCGACAAGCTCGATCATTTTAACTTCGGTGACCATTGGGCGAGTATTGAAGGCAGCGGCGATCTCGCGATAGTCACCTGGGGTTCGCTCACCGGCGCCGCGCGCGAAGCAGCGGGACGCGCGGTCGCGGACGGATTTAATGTTCGCATCGTCGCGCCGCGCTTGTTGGCGCCGGTTCAGCCGGAGCGGCTAGCAGTCGCCCTTGAAGGCGTCAAACGCATCCTGATCGTCGAGCAAACGCACGGCCGCCAATTTCACCGGTACCTACGCGCCCATTATGACCTGCCGGCGCCGATCCGCATGCTCCACCGGCCAGGGCCGCTGCCGATCACGGCCGGTGAAATTCATCGTGCAATCGCGGACTGGAGATGACCATGTCGAACGTCGGTACGAGCCTGGCCCGCAAGCCGGCGGATTATAAATCGGATGTGAAGCCAATCTGGTGTCCCGGCTGCGGCGACTATCACGTACTCATGTCATTCACGCGTGCGTTTGCACAGTTGGGACTGCCGCCCGAAAAGATCGTCGTCGTATCCGGCATCGGCTGTTCGTCGCGGATTCCCGCCTACACAAATTGCTACGGCTTTCATGGCGTGCACGGCCGTTCGCTCGCGCTTGCAGCCGGATTGAAGGTGACGCGGCCCGACCTCACTGTCGTAGTCGCCAGCGGCGATGGCGATGGCTACTCGATCGGCGGCAATCATTTCCTGCATGCCTGCCGCCGCAACATAGACATGACCTACGTCGTGATGGACAATCACATCTACGGCATGACCAAAGGCCAGCCGTCCCCGACCACGGAGCCCGAATTTGACACTGCGCTGGCGCCGGGCGGCACCGGGGTGCGGCCGTTCCATCCGCTTGTCGTTGCCCTTGCTTCAGGGGCGAACTTCATCGCCCGCTGCTTTTCCGGCGAGCCAAACGAAACCGCCGACGTGCTGGCCGAAGCAATTAAGCATCCGGGATTCTCGTTCATCGAAATTCTCAGTCCTTGTGTAACTTTTCGTCCTGACGAAAAGGCATGGAAGGACCAAGTGCGCCCGGCTCCTGTCGCTGCGACCAACGACCAGGGCAAGGCGGCGCGTCGGCTCATGACCGATGATGGATTCAATATCGGCATCCTGTACCGCGGCAATCGCAAACCGTTTCAACCTGCAGTCGCGGCAAACGACATCGACCTGTCGGTGCTGGAGAAGGATTTCGAGTTATGAGCAAGACACCAGGGAACCCGAAGGTCTCCAGTCTCAACGATCTGCTGGCCGTCGCCTATCAGATCGAAATCGATGCGGTCGAGCGCTACAATGAGTTGGCCGATCAGATGGAAACGCATAATAACCCCGAACTGGTCAAGGTCTTTCGCGATCTGGCTCGCGCCGAAGGAATTCATGGCGAAGAAATTCGCCGTCTCGCCGGCGATTTCGACGTCGTCAACCACGCGCTTCAGATTGCAAGATTTCGAAAGAGCGAAAGCCCGGAAGAGGCTGAGCTTGATTCCGCGCACTACATGATGACGCCATGGCATGCCTTGCAGCTCTCGCTTGCCGGCGAGAAGCGTGCGCTGGCTTATTTCACCTCTATCGTCGAGACGGCGAAAGATCCCAAAGTCAAGGCAATGGCGGCCGAACTCGTCGAGGAGGAGGCCGAACATGTCAATCTCGTGAATCGGCTGCTGCGCCGTTATCCCGAACCGAGCAATTCGTGGGCCGAAGATATGGATCCACCTGTATCACAGGAGTAATTCAGGGCATGCGGGCTCATACCGGCTGCCGCCGCACCCGATTAGTTGGTCTTGTTACGCTTGTCCAATACCCGCACGGCCTTGCCTTGTGATCGCGGCACCTCGCCTTCGGCCTTCACCACGACCTTACAGGTTACGCCGATCAACGACTTGATATGGTGAGTAACTTCGTCAGCCTTACGGCTTTTGTCGCCATCGAAATCCGGTGCAAGCTCGACCTCCACTGTCATCGCATCAAGAGCGCCTTCGCGTGTCAGGATGATCTGGTAGTGCGGTGCAATTCCTGGGAAGCCAACCAGGACGGCCTCCACCTGCGACGGATAGACGTTGACACCACGAATGATGAGCATGTCGTCATTGCGACCGGTCACGCGCATGATCCGAATGTGTGTGCGACCGCAAGCGCAAGGCTCGTTGCTGAGACGAGTAATGTCGCGCGTGCGATAGCGAATCATCGGCTGCGCCTCTTTGGTCAGCGTGGTGATGACGAGTTCGCCAGTTGCCCCAATCGGGAGAGTTTGCAGCGTTTTCGGATCGATGGTCTCGAACAGGAAATGGTCTTCCCAGCCATGGAGGCCGGACTGTGCCTCGTGGCACTCGCAGGCCACGCCAGGCCCCATAATTTCGGATAGTCCGTAGACATCCACTGCCTTGAGGCCAAGACGATTTTCAAGATTGCGACGCATCGCATCGCTCCACGGTTCCGCCCCGAACAATCCTACCCGCAGCGCTGATTGCTTCAGGTCAACACCCATTTTTTGGGCAACCTCTGCAATGTTGACCGCATAAGACGGCGTTGCACATAACACGCTGGCCTTGAAATCGCTGAGCAAGGTGACCTGTCGTTCGGTCCCGCCACCCGATACTGGGATAACTGTGCATCCGAGGCGCTCGGCTCCGTAGTGCGCTCCGAGGCCGCCGGTGAAGAGCCCGTATCCATAGGCATTATGGACAATATCGCCCGGCAGCGCGCCGGCACTTGCAAAACAGCGCGCCATCAGGTTCGCCCAGGTGTCGAGGTCACGCTCCGTATAGCCGACGACAGTTGGCTTCCCGCTCGTTCCCGACGAGGCGTGGACGCGCAGTAGTTGCTCACGCGGCACGGCCACCATTCCAAAAGGATAATTGTCTCGCAGGTCAGACTTCAGCGTAAATGGAAATCGAACGATATCGGACAGGTCCTTCAAGTCGGCTGCGCTCACCCCTGCCTCGTCAAATTTTTTCCGATAATGCGGGACGTTGGCGTAGGCATCCTCGAGCGTCTGTTTCAGGCGCGCAGTCTGTAGTGCGGTCAGCCTATCCCGCGACATTGTTTCAGCATCGGGATCGTACATAAACGTTCCTGATGGTTTGGTTGCTGTCCGCACGCTCATGGCAGGCACTCCCCAGCTTTAGCTCACGTTATCGACCAACCTGGCTTGACCGGAGGACCAGCGATGCCGGCCCCGCGTACTGGCGTGTGGTTCAGCGCAAACCCTTGATTGAACCCCGCGCGCGTCACCAGAACGAATTTCAGAACCGCACCGGCGGCGGTAACGCATAGGCCGGTGAGGATAAACAACGGTACAGCCGCTCCTTTCACGGCAAATCCGGCGATGGCCAAAATCAATGGCACCACGAGGCCGACTGCAAAGAACCAAGACCTGTAGTCGTGGAACGCCGCAAGCGCGCGCGTCGGCGCGCCTTCCGCCTTAAGCGCCGCCTGGTAAGACTGCCAGAACCAGCCACGCAGCGCAGCCAGAAGAACCACGACAACGGCGACCACCTCCATCAGCGGCGCAAGTGCGGCGAATTGCGCGATCGCGGCAAGAAACAATCCACCGCCTTCCGCCAAGCCAGTCGTCATCACCAGCCGGACAACCCAACGGTTACGCCAGGCCGGAATCCCTTTGGCTTCTTTGAGAATCATCGCCTGGCTGAATAGGAACAGCACGGCGACAATAGCGGAAACAATCAACAGCGCGGACATCTTCGACCACAGCGCCACCCCCGCCAGCGGAAAAAACGCCGCCGCTATCCACGCTTCGCGTGCCATCCATGATCGTTGTGGCTGCCGTAAAACATAGACGAACCGCAGTGGCCGCCCGATCTTCAGCAGCACCAGAAACAGACCAAGTGCAACTATTCCGAGGGCGGGCCAGCCGAGCGTGACAACATCGCTATGCCGGAGGCTCGCAATTGCAGTGAAGACAAAGAGTCCGCTTCCCATCCCACCGCAAATGAAATTGCCAGCCGCCTTCCAGTCCCAATGCTGTTGCAAAGCGGGCTCGACACCACGCGTGCGTATCTCGCCAACGGGAGAGATTGCGTTCCGGACTGCCTCGCTTTCCTGCGTTTCAACGTCGCTTGTCTTGCCGTAAACGTAGTGGAAGCTTGGGTCAGTTCCCAATTCCGCATGCATGCAAAAGTTTTTTTGCTCGCGCAGCATTCGCGAGACATTGCTATTCGGATCGTCGATGTCGCCAAAATGCAGTGCATCGGCAATGCACGCGTTGACGCATGCCGGCGTCGCACGCGGATCGATTCCCGGCGTGAGTCCGGTCTCGACACCGAAGTCAATCCGATCGGAGCAGAACGTGCATTTCTGCGCGACACCAACACGCGCCATATCTGCGCGCTCGGCCTCATTCTGCATAGCGGGACCATATGCGAAGTGTGGCTCATGCACGAGGAAGCGCGCCTGATAGGGGCAAGCAACCTCACAATAGGCGCAGCCGATGCAGATATCGTAGTCAATCGTCACGATGCCGTCGGGCCGCTGGCGTGTCGCCGTCGTCGGGCAAACATGCATGCAGGGCGGATCAGCGCAATGCTGGCACCCGACCGGAACGAAAATGCGGCTGACGTTCGGATAGGTGCCGGCTTCGACATCGAGCACCTTGCGCCATTGTACTGCTGGCGATGTGGCATTGGTATGCCGGCAAGCCGCCGTACACGTCTGGCATCCCACGCATCGCTCGAGATCGGCCACCATGGCCCAGCGCGTCATGATGCAGCTCCCAGCCGCGTAACCCTGACTTTGACCAGATCTGCGCTCGAGCCGGTTGCGTCGGTCAGATCGAGCAGCATCGGCACCAACGCATTCATACTGGGAGCGTGGAAATCCTTGGCGAATGGCGTCGCCCAGTGATCGAACTGACCGATCATCAGAAGCGTGTCGGGGCGGATACCCTCGCACAACATGACCCGCCCCTTGGTATCGTTGAGCGGAGAACGTACCTCCACGAGTTCACCGTCGGCGATCCCGAGACGCTCGGCCGCCGCATGATTCATGACAACATTGCCGTGACCGGCGACGTTATCCGCCACTTCCTTGATCAGCTGGATGCCGACATTGCCGCCCCAGGAGTACTGCATGCTGCGTGCGGTGATCAGCCAAAATGGATAGTCGGCGATGCGCACCGAGAAATGTTTTTCAAGCGCAACTTCCC
>DATGDN010000105.1:0-4728 GCA_035310865.1 Pseudolabrys sp.
TCGCTTCCTCGACGATCGTTCTTGCAGCGCGATCGAGATCGCCCCCGTTTTTATCGATTGTCTCAGCGATAAATCGTCCGCTGACGTGCTCGTAGACGCCATCGGTTGCCAGCAGAAAAAGGTCGCCTTTCTCGACCCTGAGGGTTCGGTAGTCGACCTCAATCTGGGGGTTGATGCCCAAAGCGCGCCCCAGATAGCTCTGTTCTGACGAAACAATGACCCGGTGATCTTCGGTCAGCTGCTCGAGGCTGTGTCCGGCGGCGCTGTAGATGCGGGCGTCTCCGATATGAAAAATATGCGCTGTCGTCGATTTGATGACTATGGCGCTGAGCGTGCATACATAGCCGCGGTCCCTGTCGTAGAGGTACTGGCTTTGCCGGGTTTGCGCGTGCAGCCAGGAGTTCGTCGCGGCGATGACGCGCTGCGCCGATGTTTTGACGGACCAAGAATCCGACGTGCAGTAGTAGTCCGTCAGAAAGCTTTTGACGGCCGATTCACTGGCGATCGCGCTGACCTCGCTGGTGCTGATGCCGTCGGCCAGGACCACAGCGATGCCCTTCAGGCTCAGCAGCGGCTCGTCCGGAATCAGGGCGCCGTGAAAATCCTGATTGGTGTCCTTGCGGCCCTTTTCAGAGTGCTGCCCGATCGATATGGCGAGCTGACTTGGCATGCGGCAGACCAATGAAAAGAGCCTCAACCCGGACGGGTTGAGCCTCTACGATAGCAAATTACATTAGGCGACGCGCTTGAGAGTGGCGCGCTTGGGAGCAGTCTTCACGTGGGTGGCGTAGAGCGTCAGGCCGGTGAAGGCGATGCCGCCGACCAGATTGCCGCACACCGTCGGAATCTCGTTCCAGATGAAATAGTCCAGGATCGAGAAGGGGGCGTGGAGCATCAAGCCCGCCGGGAACAGAAACATGTTCACGACGGAATGCTCAAAGACCATGTAGAAGAACACCAGGATCGGCATCCACATGGCAATGACCTTGCCTGGGACGGTCGTCGATATCATGGCGCCCACGACTCCGGTCGAAACCATCCAGTTGCACAGCATGCCGCGTATGAACAGCGTCGCCATGCCGGCCGCGCCATGTGCTGCGTAACCGAGGGTACGGCCTTCGCCGATGTTTCCGATCACAGTGCCGACCTTGTCCGGACCCTGCGTGAAGCCGAACGTAGTCACGAAAGCCATCATGAAAGCCACCGTGAGCGCCCCGGCAAAGTTGCCGATAAAAACCAGTCCCCAATTTCTCAAGATACCTTTGATCGTCACGCCGGGGCGCCTGTCGAGCCAGGCGAGGGGACAAAGGACAAAGACACCGGTGAGCAAGTCGAAGCCCAAGAGAATCAGCATGCAGAATCCGACCGGAAACAGAATTGCGCCGATGATCGGCTGCCCGGTCTGAACGTTGATTGTGATCGCGAACCAGGCCGCCAGTGCGAGAATGCCGCCGGCCATATACGCGCGCACGACCGTATCTCTGGTCGACATGAAAATTTTTGACTCACCGGCGTCGATCATCTTGGTGACGAATTCAGAAGGGACGAGATAAGACACGGGAGCGCTCTCCTTGTTGTCAGTTGCAAGCTCTCAACTGAGCTTCAGCAATTGACATGCCAACTGCGGACTGGCCGCACCCCGCTGGGTCCGTTTCGGCTTTCAGCGCAGAAAACCGCTTGCGGTGCGAGGCTGCGCGGGCATCTCGCTCAGTCAGCGAGAGGAGAAACTTTGAGCAAGCTGCGTTGCGCTGCACAAAATTTTGTCGCTGGCGACTAATTAGGATGCAGCGGCGCCAGAGACCTTAAGAATACCCTTTGTTCTCAGGTGGTTACGCTCTGGCACGGTCATTGCTGAGGTAGCAGCCGAATAGACTGTGCAGGTGCCGAACGGATGACGACTGAAGCCGGGACCACGACTAGGTCGGCAGGCGAAACAACGTCTGGCGACTTCGAGCCCGAACAAAAACGATATCTTGAAGGATTTGTCGCGGGGCTGCAGATCGCCAAAACGGCGAAGGGGATCGCTGCGCCTGCTGCGGACGCATCCGCCGCGGCGAAAGAAGCGATCGGTCCCGATGCCGCTGCGCGCAAGGCGCAGGACCGCGTGCTGACTGCGGGCGGCAAGCTGTCGGATCCGGAGAAATTCAAGCGCGAAGAGAATCCCTTCGACACCTACGAGCGGCTAAAGACCTACGCGGCAAGAAACGAATATCCGAAGCCGCCGGATAATTTTCGCTGGCGTTTCTTTGGGCTGTTCTACGTCGCGCCCAACCAGAATTCCTACATGTGCCGCTTGCGGCTGCCGAACGGCATCTTGAAGGCTGAGCAGTTCGCGGGGCTCGCCGATCTCGCCGAGCGATACGGTGGTGGCTACGCCCACGTCACGACGCGCGCGAATATCCAGATCCGCCAGATCGAAGCGAAGCACTCCGTCGCAATGATCGAGGCGGTGCAGGATCTCGGTCTGTGCTCGCGCGGCTCGGGTGCCGACAATATCCGCAACGTCACTGGCACGCCGACCGCCGGCATCGACCCGCAGGAGCTCATCGATACGCGCCCCTATGCGCGCGAATGGCACTTCCACATCCTCAATGATCGCTCGCTCTACGGCCTGCCGCGCAAGTTCAATGTCGGTTTCGATGGCGCGGGAATGATCCCTGTACTGGAAGACACCAACGACATCGGCTTCCAGGCCGTACAGGTAAATGACGGTTTCGGACTCGATACCGGCGTCTGGTTTCGCCTTTGCCTCGGTGGACTTACCGGTCATCGCAGTTTCGCCGGCGATACTGGTGTTATCCTCAAGCCGGCCGACGCAACCAAGATGGCTGACGCGGTCGTGCGCGTGTTCATCGATCACGGCGACCGCACCGACCGCAATAAGGCACGGCTCAAATACGTGCTCGAGAAGATGGGCGTCGAGGCATTTCTCACGCTCATGGAGGAAAAGCTCGGCCGCAAGCTCGACCGTGCCGCACCCGGCGCGCTCGCGCCGCGGCCGCCGTTCTCGCGCACCGCCCATATCGGCATCCACGCGCAGAAGCAGGAAGGGCTGCACTGGATCGGCGTCGTGGTGCCCGTCGGCTATCTCAGCGTCGCGCAGATGCGGGGGCTCGCCGATATCGCGCGCGAGTTCGGCGACCGCGATATCCGTCTGACGGTCTGGCAGAATCTCCTGATTTCCGGCGTGCCGACGGACAGGCTCGAAGATGCGCGACGGCGCATTGAGGCGCTTGGCTTTGTCATCGAAGCCAATGCGCTCCGCTCAGGCCTCGTCGCCTGCACCGGCAATACCGGCTGCAAGTTCGCCGCCTCAGACACCAAGCGGCACGCTGAAGAGATCGCGCGCTGGTGCGAAACGCGCATTTCTCTCGACACACCGGTCAACATCCACCTGACCGGCTGCCATCATTCCTGCGCTCAGCATTTTGTCGCCGAGATCGGCCTGTTGGCCTGCAAGGTGCAGGACAGCGAGGACGCCGATCCGGTCGAGGGCTATCACATCCTGGTCGGCGGGGGCTTCGGACCCGACGCCGCGCTTGGGCGCGAGCTTTACCGCGACGTGAAGGCCGAGGACGCCCCGCAAACGATCGAACGCATTCTGAAGGCCTATCTTGCACACCGCGCTTCGCCGCAGGAGAGCTTCATTGAATTTGCGCGTCGGCACGACGTCGACGCGCTCAAGGCATTCGCCGCGGAGGCTGCATGAGCATCACGCCACGCCCGCCGATCCCGTCCTTGCTTCCGGAAAACGCGCCGTTCTCGCCCGAGCAGCGCGCCTGGCTCAACGGCCTGTTCGCCGGACTCTATGGTTTGACGGAAGGCGTGACACCGCTGACGGCGCAGGAGGCCGCGCAGCTTGTGCCCGGTGTCGCGCTGGCGCCAGCCGCCGAAGTCGATGACGGCGCGCCGTGGCACGATCCGGCGATGCCGCTTGCTGACCGCATGAAGCTCGCCGAGGGCAAGCCGCTCGCCCGGCGTATGATGGCGGCGATGGCGCAGCAGAATTGCGGGCAGTGCGGCTATAACTGCAAGGATTATTCGAATGCGATCTTCGCCAAGAAAGAAGCGCGTCTGAATCTATGCGTGCCTGGCGGCAAGGAGACCGCCCGCATGCTCAAGGAGCTCTACCGTGAGTTCGAGGCGCCCGGCGATGCGCTCCAAGCCAAAAAAGCTGCGAGCGCGCCGCCAGCGAAGCTCGGCTATTCGCGCGACAATCCGGTCGTCGCTACGGTCGCCGAGCGGCGCCGTCTCAACAAAGAAGACTCGCAAAAAGAGACATGGCACATCGAGTTCGATCTCGCCGGCACTGAACTCGCATACGAGGTCGGCGACTCGCTCGGTATCTATCCGACCAATGATCCGGTCCTTGTCGACGGGGTGATCGCCGCCATCGACGCGCCGCCGGATTTTCCCATCGGCGGCCGTACCTTGCACGAGACGCTGAGCAATGGCGTATCGCTGTCGTCCGCGCCCGACATGCTGTTCCAGCTCATCTCATACCTGACGGGCGGGGAACGGCGGAACAAGGCAAAGGCGCTTGCCACGGGACAGGATCCTGATGGCGACGCTGCCACCCTCGACGTGCTGGCCGCCTTGCAGAAATTCACAGGGATAAGACCCGACCCCGAGGCTTTCGTCGAAGCGCTCGATCCCTTGCAGCCGCGCGTATATTCGATCTCGTCCTCGCCCAAAATCAATCCTGGCCGCGTGTCGCTCACGGTCGAC
>DATGDN010000106.1:0-2573 GCA_035310865.1 Pseudolabrys sp.
AACATCGACCGCATCGTCATTGAGAGCGGCCGGGCGACCGGCATCGAATTGGCCGATGGACGAACCGTGCGCGCCAGGCAATTCGTTGCCTCGACACTCGACGTGCACCAGACCTTCGAGACCTTGGTGGGGCGCGAGCAGCTCCCTGCCGCATTTCTCAAGAAACTCGACGGCTTCCAGTACACCGCGTGGAGTTTGTTCGGCCTGCATCTGGCGCTCAACGAGAGCCCGCGCTTCGCCGCGGAAAAATTCGATCCCAACATCAATCGCACGCTGAAGTGGAGCATCGGTGCCGAGACCATGGAGGATCTGTTCTCGGCGCATCGGGACGTGCAGGCGGGCCGCGTGCCCAAACTTGTGCAATTCGGGTCGGGGCCGCTCAGCCTGCTCGACCCGACGCAGGCCCCGCCCGGCAAGCACACGACGTATTGCTGGCACGTCATGCCGCTCAAACCCGATCTCGCCGGAAAAAGTTACGAGACCTTCAAGGAGGAATTTTCCGACAAGATCATTGGATGCTTCGCCCGTTACTGCCCGAACATGACCGAGAAGAACATCCTCGGGCGCTACGTCTATACCGGCCGCGAATATGTGCAGGAGATGATCAACATGCGCGGCGGGGACATCTTCATGGGCGCGTTCAACGCCGAGCAGGTGATGTACAACCACTTCGGCTATCGTTCGCCAATCCCGAACCTGTACAACGCCGGATCCGCCGGTCACCCGGGCGGCGCAATTTCCGGCGGCGCCGGCTACATCAGTGCCGGCGTCATTGCCGCCGATCTGGGGCTGAAGCCCTGGTGGACGCCGTGGGACGCGCGCGCGGCGCTGGAGCAACTACCGCAGCTCGAGCAGGGCGCAGCATGAGCACCGAATTGCAGGACGTGGTGTTTCCCGGACTGAAGGATCGCGTCGTGATCATTACCGGTGCGGGCCAGGGCATCGGGCGCGTCTTCGCAAAATCGTTTGCAAAGGCAGGCGCGCGCGCCGTTGTTGCTGAGCTGAACGAAAAGAAGGCAGCCGAGGTTTCGGCGGAAATCATGGGGGCGGGAGGTCAGGCACTGGCGGTCACGACAGACGTTGCCGACCCGGCCTCGATCGATGAAATGATCGAGGTTGTTGAGGATGAGTACGGCCGAATTGACGTGTTGATCAACAATGCCGGCATCTTTTCGACGCTGGAGATGCGTCCATTCGACCAAATCCCGCTCCAAGAGTGGGAGCGTGTGCTGCGCGTCAATCTCACCGGGCCATTTCTCTGCGCGCGCGCGGTGCTGCCCGCGATGCGGCGCGCCAAATGGGGCCGGATCATCAATGTGGCTTCCGGCGCGGTGCGGCTCGGGCGGCCGAATTACCTGCACTACATCGCAACCAAAGCCGCGCTCGCCGGGATAAGCCTGTCGATGGCGCGCGAGCTCGGGCCTGACAACATCACGGTGAATGCCATACTGCCGGGCGCGACCTTCACCGAAATCGAGCGAAAGACCGTTACTCCCGCACAGAAGGAGCGCATCATCGCCATGCAGTGCGTGCCTCGCGCCGAAATCCCGGAAGACCTCGTCGGCGCGGTGTTGTTCCTGGCGTCCGAGGCATCGTCGTTCGTCACCGGGCAGAGCATCAATCTCGATGGCGGCGTGACCGGATCATGAGCACAATCCCCACCGTCGCCATCATTGCGCCCGGCAACATGGGAGCCGGCGTCGGCCGCCGCCTGACGGAAAACAAGGTCACCGTGCTGACCTCGCTTGCGGGGCGCAGCGAGGAGAGCATAAAGCGTGCACGCGAGGCCGGCATGCAGCCGGTCGAGGAACGTATGCTCGCGGAGGCTGATTTTCTGCTTTCGATCGTCCCGCCGGGCGATGCACTCGGTCTCGCCAACCAGCTTGCGCCGATCCTGTCCGCCGCCAACAGGAAGCCGGTCTATGTCGAATGCAACGCGGTCAGCCCGCCAACGATGTTGAAAATTGCGGAGGTGATCGCCGCAACCGGCTGTCCCTTCGTCGGCGCCGGCATCATCGGGCCGCCGCCGAAACCGGGCAGCACCAACACAAAAATTTACGCGTCAGGCCCGGCCGCAGAGGATGTCGCAAAGCTCAATGATTATGGGCTGATTGTGCGCATTCTGGATGGGCCGCTGACCGCAGCCTCAGCGCTCAAGATGTCTTACGCGGGCATCACCAAAGGCTTCACCGCGCTCGGTACCGCCATGATGCTGGCGGCGGCGCGCGGCGGCGCAACTGAAGCGCTGAAGGCGGAACTCGCCGAAAGCCGCCCCGACCTTCTCCGCTATCTCTCGAACCAGGTGCCTCGCATGTATTCCAAAGCCTACCGCTGGGTCGCCGAGCTTGATGAAATTGCGGCCTTTGTCGGTGACGAGTTTGCCGAGAACGAGATGTTGCGGGCCGCCGCCCGGCTTTACGAACGCATCGCCGAAGACTTCGAGGGCGGGAAAGATGAAATCGGCGTGCTTGACCGGTTTCTTGAAAAATCATGACAAGCGAAGCGCCCGTCATCGTCGAAAAACGCCCCGGCTACTACGTCGTCACGTTCAACCGGCCGGACAAGCTCAACGC
>DATGDN010000107.1:0-1878 GCA_035310865.1 Pseudolabrys sp.
CTTTGCAAACGAAGCTCGGGCCGGAAAGTTCATTCATTCAGCGCCATAATCAAGGCGACAATTGTGGCGGTGGCTCGTCCATAACAGTTCAACGCTTGCTCACAATGAATTCAGTGGCGCGGCACGTGGTTACCAACTAGATCAATACCGATGAGCGATATTCACAGATCATTTCGTGTAGCGTTGGTTTCGTGCGCCATCGTGGCCCTGACAGGCGCGGCAACGCAGGCGGCTGACGAATCACCCTGGAACGAAGACGTCCGCTCCGCGGTCAGGTTGATCGCCGGTACCAGCAAGGCCGGCGATGCCGCGTTGCGCGCAGGTATCGAAGTCAAGCTACGGCCCGGTTGGAAAACCTATTGGCGCTATCCCGGCGATTCTGGCGTGCCGCCACAATTTGATTTCTCCGGCTCCGAAAATCTCAAGACAGCCGATGTGCTCTACCCCGCGCCGCATTTATTCACCGACGAGACGGGCCATTCACTTGGTTACAAGGACGCCGTGATTTTTCCGCTCGTTGTTTCGCCGCAGCAGGCCGGCAAGCCGGTCCGCTTGCGCGTGAAGGTCGACTACGCGGTCTGCGAGAAGTTATGCGTTCCCGCCGAAGGCCGCGCCGAATTGATGCTCGGTGCAGGCGACAGCAGCCACAATTCGGCATTGATGACGGCCGAGGCGCGCGTGCCAAAGCAAGTCACCGCGGCGCAGTTGGGTCTCACCACGCGGCGCGCCAATAGCGGCGCAAAACCGTCGGTCATCGTTGACCTCGGCGCGCCCGCCGGCAAATCGGTCGAATTGTTTGTCGAAGGTCCGACGCCGCAATGGGCCCTCCCCGTTCCAATGCCCCTGAAATCCGCGCCGGCAGGCCGCGCCCAATTCAGCTTCAATCTCGACGGCTTGCCGCCCGGTGTCGATCCAAAAGATCCGGCCGATTTGATTTTTACGGTCGTCACCGGTGAGCGCGCGCTCGAGGTCAAAACCCATCTCGACTAATCGTACACAACGGCGTAATTACCCCAGGCCAAGAAACGAAAACTATTTGCAACGCGAGAGGATGCCCATGCCTATCAAGGTCGGTGATCGATTGCCTGATGCTAAGTTCCGCGTCATGACGACTGAAGGCCCGGTCTGGAAGACGACCGATGAAATTTTCAAAGGGCGCAAGGTCGCATTGTTTGCCGTGCCTGGCGCGTTCACGCCGACCTGCAACAACCTCCACATACCGAGCTTTCTGAACAACGCCGCCGCTATAAAGGCGAAGGGTGTCCACAGCATCGCAGTGACCGGCGTCAATGATGTGTTCGTCATGGAGGCCTGGAAGAAATCCACCGGCGCCGAGGGCAAGATCGATTTTCTCGCTGACGGCAATGGTGAATTTGCCAAGGCCATCGACATGGCCTTTGACGGATCCGGCAACGGTCTTGGCACCCGCTCGAAGCGCTATTCGATGCTCGTCGATGACGGCGTCGTGAAAAAGCTCAACATCGAAGACGCGCCCGGAAAATGCGAGATTTCCGGCGGTCAGGCGCTGCTGGCGCAACTTTAGGAATTTTGAGCAGATTTCGAAATGGCCGGGACCTGTCCCGGCCATTTTCGCGAGTCTACTTCGTCTTCATCGCGCCAATTGCACCTGCACGCGCGGCGACAAGACCTTCACGCGCGAGCTCATCGGCGCGCTCGTTCATGGCATGACCGGCATGGCCCTTGACCCAGTGCCAGTGCACCTTGTGATGGCCGAGCGCTTCGTCGAGCCGCTTCCATAGATCGACGTTTTTTACCGGCTTCTTGTCGGACGTGCGCCAGCCGTTCTTCTTCCATCCGTGAATCCACGACGTGATGCCGTTCTTGACATATTCGCTGTCGGTATGAAGGTCGACCGTG
>DATGDN010000108.1:0-26146 GCA_035310865.1 Pseudolabrys sp.
CGACTTATTTTATCTGCAACCGTGCGATCCGGCTTCATACCAGTCATCGGCGCTTCAGTGCTCGGTGGTGACGTCTGGGCGCAGACCAAGTTGGGGATGGATGTTGCTGTGATGATGCTGATCAGGAATACAAGACGGGTCATGGTCGGAGACTCCGGCTATAACGACAGTTGAGTGAGGATCGGCAAACCATATATCCGTACCATAGTATCGCGTAGCTCTCGCGGCAGGCAGATTAACGCGCCTGCCGGCTTCATTCATCCCTATATAGAAATCGGCTTTTAGGGGTAAAGCGAACATGTCTCGTGGCAGGCGAGCTTGAGGTCGCCGCCTGAATACGGTACGCCAACGAGCCCGAAGCTCACCGACGTCGAGATCACGCCAGTGCGCAATCTCAACGTCAAGCATCTTCTGATCCTTTTTTGCAGGACTGATCTTTACGCGTGGCATGGCCGTCAGCGCGAAAGCAAATCGGGCGCGGGTTACGGGCCGGCCGTGAGCAATTAGTCCGCGCTGCGGTTGAAGATTTGTGCGACATGTTTACAGACCTGAGTGGGCGCGCCGCCGGCAAACGGAGTTTCGCGAGGACCCGGACGGGGTCGTGCTCTTCGCGGATCACTGGCGGCGACAATACGAGGCCCTAAAGGGCGCTCTCGAACAAAACCCGACCGATCTACAGCGCGGCCCACCGACTACCAACCGCCCAGGCCATTCCAAAGCTGCTTAGGCTTCAATGCGTCACCGAAAGATTGGGGGCCGCCGTGGGGGAAGACGGCAGCCCCCCATGCGCGACTGCTGCGACCTGCTGGGGAGGGAGAAAGCAGGCCACCAGTCTGCGAATCTAAATTCGACGCCAGCATTTCAGCAGAAACTGGCGGGCCTTTTCGTGCGCCACTTCCAAGCTGTGCTTCGACCTCTTTTCCAAACCGTTGCGATAATTCACTCGCCAAATGAAAGGTAAGTTCTCGTTCATGGCTGCCTCTGCAAGCTGTAATAGGTTGACTAGAATTACAATAGGTGCGTTCGATTCCGTCCCGCTGTGTTGGCCGTCACAAAAAAGTGGACGTCACAAAAAGGTGAATTTGACCGATTTGAGGGTGCCGCGCGCTGACCGCGGTTGATTGAGCACCGGCTAGGTCAACTTACCCGTAATCGAGCGCCTTTAAAGAAGTGAACCCTTTGTGAAGCCGGTCACATTGCGCTCGCGCAATCGTTGCTAATTTTTAACAATGATAAAGGAGGTTGCCATGCGAAAAATATTGCCAATAGTCGTGGTCGCCGCTTTGCTCATCGCGACCGCCGTCGACGTCGTTGCCGCTGGCCTGAAAAATGTCACGGCCAAGAACCGCCCTTACTACGCCGCGCCCAGCGGCATCACCGTAGCGGTCCCCGTCAGCATGGAGAGGCTTTTCGACAGAGCTATATTGCCGCAGTAGCGTAGAACGACCTCCATCTCCTCGCTGCATTGGGCTTTCAAAAGTTTAAGGAGGCCAACGTGGTCCCCGAATGTCTCATCACTGTGTTTTCCGCCGCCGTCACCGGATCGGCGATTCGCAGCATACCCGATCCTAGGACTTCCTCACCATTACGTTCGTGATTTAGGTTTTTGGTACACACAGCGGTTGCCCACCGCACTAGTCTCCCTTCGAGGGTGTCTCAGCGGCGCGAGTTCATCATCCTTTTCGGCGGCTCGGCGGCATGACCACTTGCGGCGTGTGCACAGCAGCCTGAACGAAATGCGCCTGATCGTCATGCTAATGGGATACCGACCCCACGCATGGGGGTGATGCTTCGCTTGAAAAATTCTCGGGGTTGGACGAATCATGGGGCAACCGATCCGAGCAGTAATGGTGTCGCGTTGCACTGGGCATTTTTGTTGTCGCTTACTTTTGACGACCGCGTCGACACCAGCGCCGGACGGCGACGCGTTTCTTAGGCGCTGTCATAGCCAATTTCAAAAGCGGGATGTAATCGGGAAAAAACGCCATGGAGGGTACATTTCGCTTCGCAGACGAATTCGGCCCTGCCCGTATCATCTCCATCTACCAACCCAGCTTCGGGTTGAAGGCCGTCCTCGTTGTCGACAACACCTCCTGTGGCACAGCAATCGGCGGAGTACGCATGGCGCCCGACGTCTCTGTCGCGGAATGCTTTCGGTTGGCCCGTGCGATGACGTGGAAAAATGCAGCTGCCGGCCTGCCGCATGGTGGCGCCAAATCAGTCATCTTTGGCGATCCGCGAATGGCTACGGCTGAGAAAGAGCAACTCATTCGAGCCTTCGCCGATGCCATAAGTGATATTACCGATTATATCGCCGGACCAGACATGGGAACGGACGAACTATGCATGGCCTGGATCAAAGAGGAAGCTGGCCGGGCAGTCGGTCTGCCCAGCGTGCTCGGAGGCATTCCGCTCGACGAGATTGGTGCGACCGGATTCGGTCTCGCTGCTTGTGTTGATGTCGCGCGCGAATTTATCGGCCTCGGCCTGAAAGGTGCGCGCGTTACCGTGCAGGGCTTTGGTGCGGTGGGCAAGCATGCAGCGCGATTTCTCGCCGAGAAGGGTTGCATCCTTGTCGCCGCAAGCGACACCAGCGGCACATTGGCCGACCCGTCAGGACTCGACATCCAAGCGTTGATCGCCCTCAAAGAGGCGGGGAGACCCTTGCGCGAGCACGACCGCGGCTCGAAGCTCCCTGCCGATGCAATCATCGATGTTGACTGTGACATATGGATTCCCGCGGCTCGAGCAGATGTTGTACGAGTGGACAATGTCTCGCGGTTGCGCACCCGTATGATGCCGCAAGGCGCCAATATCCCTTGTACGCCTGAGGCAGAGCGAGCGCTGTACGAGCGGGGCGTGCTGGTGGTGCCGGATTTCATAGCAAATGCCGGCGGCGTCATCTGTGCTTCAATGGAATACCGCGGCGGTACACAGCGTGCCGCGTTTGAGTATATCGATGAGCGAGTTCGCGCCAACACTCGTACCGTTTTACAAGAGAGCCAGCGTGACAAGATCCTCCCACGGGCCGCCGCGCTCAAATTGGCCGAGCGCAGGGTGCGAACGGCTATGTTGATGCGGCGGTGGCGCTGAATTCAAGCGGCTAATTCATAATTGCCACGACACGCCCTATTTGCCGGACTTCATTACTGCTACGTTCGGGTTTAGGTTTTCGGTATCCGCAACTGTCAGTTGGTGGGGCGCATGGCCGAACCAGCGATAACAGACGAAGAACTCCCGGTGATTGCCCGCTTCGAGGTGCGTCGGCGCAGCTATCTCGCGCCGGATGGCACCATTCTGAGACGGCTGCCGCAGTTTGCCTCAGACACCAGCGCGCTGCTCTCGCTCTATCGCGGTATGGTGCTGACCCGTGCCTTCGATACCAAGGCCGTTTCACTCCAGCGCACTGGACGGCTCGGGACTTACGCAGTTTCGCTCGGTCAAGAGGCGGTCTCGATCGGGATCGCCAGCGCCATGCGCGAGGAGGATGTACTCTTGCCCTCTTATCGGGACAACGCTGCTCTGCTCTGGCGCGGCGTCAAGATGGAGGAGACCCTGCTCTATTGGGGTGGCGATGAGCGCGGCAACCACTGGTCAGGCCCAGCCCATGATTTCCCATTTTGCATTCCGGTCGGATCGCATGCTCCGCATGCTGCCGGTGTCGGCTATGCCTTCGTGCTCCGAAAGCAGCCCCGTGTCGCGGTTTGTTTGTTTGGTGAGGGTGCCACCTCAAAGGGCGACGTATGGGAGGCGATGAACTTCGCGGGCATTTACAAACTGCCTGTGGTTTTTGTTGCCAACAACAATCAGTGGGCCATATCCGTTCCGCTTAAATTGCAGACTGCGTCGGAGACGCTTGCTCAAAAAGCGATCGCTGCGGGATTTATCGGCGAGCAGGTCGACGGCAACGACGTCATCGCCATGCGCGCCGCGGCCGAGGAGGCGATCGTCGAGGCGCGTGCCGGCAAGGGGCCGCGCTTCATCGAGGCTGTGACTTATCGGCTCGGCGACCATACGACCGCAGATGATGCCGGGCGATACCGACCGCCGGAGGAGGTCCAAGCGCACTGGAAAGAGGAGCCGATCGCGCGGCTAAGGTCATATCTTGTGAGTCAGAACGCCTGGGGCAAAGTGGAGGAAGAGCGGCTTGCGGCCGAGTGCCAGCAGCTGATCGAAGTGGCGATTGAGCGCTATTTGGCGACGAGTCCGCGCCCACCAGAGACCATATTCGACCACCTCTACGCGGAGCTACCAGCGGCCTATGCTGCTCAGCGTCGCGAGCTGAAGGATGCGTCACATGGCTGAAGTGACGCTGGTCGAAGCAGTCAACTTGGCGCTCGCCCGCGCCATGAGTGATGATCCCAGCGTTGTCGTTCTGGGTGAAGACGTCGGGGTCAATGGCGGTGTCTTCCGTGCCACCGTCGGCCTGCAGCAGCGTTTCGGACCGCAACGCGTGGTCGATGCGCCTCTCGCCGAACTGCTGATCAGTGGCCTGTGCGTCGGTATGGCTGCGCAAGGCCTCAGGCCGGTCGGCGAGATCCAATTTATGGGATTCATCTATCCCTGCATCGATCAGTTGGTGAACCATGCGTCCCGGCTGCGCAATCGCACGCAGGGACGGCTCAGCTGTCCGATGGTTCTGCGCACGCCCCACGGCGGCGGCATTCGCGCCCCCGAGCATCACTCGGAGAGCACTGAGGTCATGCTAGCCCACATCCCAGGCCTGCGCGTGGTGATACCGTCTTCGCCAGAACGCGCCTATGGACTCTTGCTCGCCGCGATCCGCGATCCCGATCCAGTCGTGTTCCTCGAGCCCACGCGCATCTATAGAGCCGCGAAAGGCCAAGTTGATGACGACGGCGAGGCTTTGCCACTGGACGTCGCCTTCGTTCTTCGAGAAGGTCAGGACGTGACGTTGATCAGCTGGGGCGCGATGGTGAGGGAGACTTTGACAGCCGCCGATGAGCTCGCCGACGACGGCATCCGCGCAGAGGTGATCGACCTTGCCACGCTTAAGCCCTATGACGAAAATACGGTACTCGCTTCGGTGCAGAAAACAGGACGGTGCGTCATCGTGCACGAGGCAGCACGGACGGGCGGCTTTGGTGCGGAGGTTGCCGCGCTTATCGCCGAGCGAGGGCTGACGTCATTGCTTGCTCCGGTGGTCCGTGTCACCGGGTATGACACCGTCATGCCGCTTCCACGGCTTGAACAGCACTACATCCCATCGGTAAGCCGGATCACGGCGGCCGCTCGCAGGGTCTGTCAGTTCAGCTAAACCTCTCGGAACTCCCATGCGCCTGTTTGTCTTGCCCGATCTCGGTGAAGGCCTAGAAGAGGCTGAGATTGTCTCGTGGCACGTCAACGAGGGCGATCATGTGGTCACTGATCAGCCGCTCGTGTCAGTCGAGACCGACAAGGCCGTGGTGGAGGTTCCCGCCCCGCGCAGCGGCCGCATCGCGCGCCTTTTCGGTTCTAAGGGTGATCTGGTTAAAGTGGGAGCCCCTCTCGTCGAGTTTGCGGAAGGCACGGAGCAAGACACCGGAACGGTTGTTGGTGAGCTTAAAGATGAGAAACCGTCTCGCAGGGCTGAAGTGCCACCCGAGCCAATGCAAGCGCGAACCCGACAGGTCCTTCCTGCGGTGCGGGCCCTTGCGCACAAGCTTGATGTCGACCTCAACCTCGTCCAAGCCACTGGACCGGCCGGTACTGTTACGCGGGCGGACGTTGAGCGCGCCGCCAGGAGCCTGGTTGATGCAGGCCCTGCCGAACCGCTGAGGGGAATGCGGCGCGCCATGGCGCAACGGATGACAGTGGCGCACGCCGAAGTGTCGCCAGCAAGCGTGACTGACGAGGCTGATGTCGACGATTGGCCGAAAGGCGAGGATATAACGGTCCGGCTCATCCGCGCTATTGCGGCGGCCTGCAAGGCCGAGCCCTCGCTTAACGCCTGGTACAACGCCGAAGCAGCAGAGCGGCGTCTGGTCAAGCGTACTGACATTGGTATTGCGGTTGATACCGAAGACGGCCTGATCGTGCCAGTTATGCGCAACGTCGGCGAGCGTGACGCCCGCGACTTGCGGGCTGGACTCGACCGACTGCGGGCCGACGCTGCCGCAAGGTCAATCCCGTCTGAGGAACTACGCGGCGCCACCATCACGTTGTCGAATTTCGGTACAATTGGAGGACGTTTCGCCAACCTCGTTGTTGTGCCGCCCCAGGTCGCGATAGTAGGGGCGGGCCGCATTCGCCAAGAAATGGTGGTGCACGATGGTCAGCCGCTCGTTCGGCGCGTCCTGCCGTTGTCACTGACCTTCGATCACCGTGTGGTGACGGGCGGCGAGGCAGCGCGCTTTATGGTCGCGCTCAAGTCCGACCTTGAGCAGGCTTTGTAGCGCCTGAATTCCCTGTTCCGTTAAAATTCCTTTTCCCTTGCCTGGCCGCCTTTGCGCTCGGCGATCGAAAATTTCCAATTCCTGCTCCAGAATGTGAAGCAGCCTTTCAATGTTTCGGTGCTCGTCGAGTAGAATCTCGATAATTCTTGACATCGATGTCGACCAGGTGCCCTCCGAATAACATTTTGATCTGGCAGCGATAATCTCTATTCGGAGTCCCTCATATTTTTGAAAACGTTACAAGATTAACGTCAATCCGACGCCTGGCTTTGCGTTATGTCAAAGCGTGATTGGGTCAATTATTCGATATTTTTTCGGCGGAAAATGTTCATCGCGCTCGGGAGTCGAATCGATGGTCGACGCCGATCCAGGGCCAGGTTTCAAAATTCTGGTGCGTGAAGACTTTTCCGACGTGACCTATTCCTTGGTCATCCATCACCCGTTGATGGCGAAAGCCGCGCGGCCAGGTCAATTCGTCATTGTGATGTCGCATGAGTCCGGCGAACGGGTCCCGTTGACCATCGCGGACTTCGACCGCGCAAAGGGTACCGTCACCCTGGTCGTACAGGCGGTTGGGAAGTCGACCAAGGAGATGCAGCAGATCTGCCAGGTAGGGACTTCTCTCTATGGAGTGGTTGGGCCCATGGGGGTGCCAAGTCCGCTCGCAGGAAAGAAAAAGGTGGTCTGTGTTGGCGGCGGGCTGGGGGTTGCACCAATCTTCCCGCAGGCCCGCGGATTTAAAGAGAATGGCGCCTATGTGATCGGCATTCTCGGCTTTCGTACCAAGAACCTGATTTTCTGGGAGGACAAGTTCAGGGCCTGCTGTGATGAACTAATCCTGTGCACGGATGACGGGTCCGCGGGAATGAAGGGCTTTGTCAGCGATGGCATCAAACTTGCCATCGAGGGGCACGGCAACATCGACGAAGTGGTGGCCATCGGCCCGCCTATCATGATGAAGGCCTGCGCCGAAACCACGCGCCCGCATGCGATCAAGACGATCGTCAGCCTTAACCCGATCATGGTCGATGGAACCGGGATGTGCGGTGGCTGCCGGGTCAAGATCGGCAATGAAATAAAGTTTGCATGCGTCGATGGTCCCGATTTCGATGGGCACAAGGTCGACTTCAACGATCTGATGATGCGCCTTAAGCGCTACGCCGAAGAAGAAAAGGTCGCGCTGGATCGGTGGTCGGAAAACTGTCGGATGACGCAGCGGACCCGACCGGTATTAAAGGGCGCTGAAGCAGCTGATTTGACATTGCCCGATCCCTTTGAAGACGCGTTGGGGGGATAGCGTGAGCCTCCGTCAAGGTTTCGGTATCGGTTGCTCAACGCTTGGGATGACTTGTTAACTGCACAGGACTGATAGAATGGGCAAGAAGAAAAAAACAATTCGAAGCATTCCCCAGCAGCGGACTCCTGTGCGCGAACAGGATGCGCGGGTGCGGGTGAAGAATTTCGACGAGGTGAATTGCGGCTATTCCCTGGAAGAGGCGCTCAACGAGGCGGAGCGATGCCTCTTATGCCCGGACCCGGACTGCGTAGCCGGCTGCCCCGTCAATATCAACATCCCGAAATTTATCGAGGCAATAACCGCCAAGGATTTCCGTGGTGCCTATAACGTCGTGACCGCAAGCAATCTCTTGGCGGCAGTGTGTGGCCGGGTCTGCCCGCAGGAGACGCAATGTGAGGGCGTCTGCGTGGTCGGCGAGTCGCTCGAGCCGGTGGCGATCGGCCGCCTCGAACGCTGGGTCGGCGACCAAGCCATAAAGGAAAAATGGGCCAACGTTCCCTATGTCGAACCGAGCGGCTTCAAGGTCGGGATTGTCGGTTCGGGTCCCGCGGGCATGGCGTGTGCGGCGGACTTGGCTAAAGCTGGATGTGAGGTGACTGTTTACGAGGCCTTCCACCAAGCCGGCGGCGTTCTCAAGTACGGGATCCCCGATTTCCGTCTGCCCAACGCGGTGGTTGATGCGGAAATCGAAAATCTGCGCAAGCTCGGCGTCAAGTTCGAGTGCAATACCCTAGTCGGCCGGCTGTTCACCATCGAACAGATGCGCGACGAACTCGGTTTCGACGCCGTCTTCATCGGCACCGGCGCCGGCTATCCCTCAATGCTCGGCATCCCTGGCGACACCCTTAATGGCGTGCTTTCCGCTAACGAGCTGTTGACCCGCTGCAACTTGATGCGGGCGAAGGAATTCCCAAATTACGACACCCCGCTTCCACTTGGGAAGCACGTCGCCGTGATTGGCGCTGGCAACACGGCCATGGACGCGATGCGCGTCAGCCTGCGCCTCGGCGCCGAGAAAGTGTACTGCATCTATCGACGGTCTCGGGCGGAGTGCCCTGCACGCGCGGAAGAGGTTCATCACGCCGAGGAAGAAGGGGTTGAATTTCATTGGCTGACCAACCCCATTGAAATTCTTGATGACGGGAAGAGCGGTGTCCGCGCCATGCGCTGCCTTCGTATGGAACTCGGCGAGCCGGACGATTCAGGACGACGACGCCCGATCCCGGTGCCCGGCAGCGAGTTTGAGTTTGAAACCGATCAGGTCGTGTTCGCGATCGGCACAAACGCAAACCCGATCATCGGCCAGACCTCGCGGCTTCGCCTCAACCAGCGCGGCTACATCGAGACCGACGAGACACTGGCGACCTCGATGGCGGGTGTTTTTGCTGGCGGCGATATCGTCACCGGCGCCGCGACCGTGATCGAAGCGATGGGTGCCGGCCGCAAAGCCGCGCGCAGCATCAAGAACTATCTGAGAATCCGCGATTCGCAGGCCGACAATGGTGACGGGGTCAACGTCGGCACGTTCTTCGGGATTGATCTCAGGGAACGCAACTTCGCGCGTGTTCGCGCCGCCTAAGGTAGCAAGATGAACGGGACCACCGCCCAAGTTTTAGTTAAGCCGCGCTTGCGCGCGAACAAAGCCGCTCAAACCGTCCCCGACGGCAAGGCGGTGACCGCATTGAGTGAGCATATTGTCGAGATCGTCAGCGATTCCGGGGAGGGTGCGCAGCGGTGCGGACAGTCACTCGGAGCGATCGCCGCGCGGATGGGCAATGGGGTCTGGACCGTCGAGATCATTCCCGCGGAAATCCGTCCGCCCGCGCGCAGCGTCGCCGGCGGTAGCGGCAACCGCATTCGCCTGGGTTCGGGCCGCGTCACCAACGGCGGCAACGAATCTGACCTGGTGATCGCCTTCAACGAGCAGGTGCTGCTCGGCCGCGTTCGCACCGGCGAACTCAAGGAAGGCTGCAGCATTCTTCTGGAAAGCATGTGGCGCGAGAGCAGGGACCCGAAAATAGCCGCATCCTATATCGAGACCTATGACCAGCTTGTGGCGGCGGGATTCAAGGTTATCGAAATTCCGATGGAGCGCGAGTGCCGCTTGATCGTCGCCGATGCCAAGCGCGGCAAGAACATGTTCGCTCTGGGCATGTTATGCAACATCTACAGCTTCGACCTGCAGCTCGCCCGCGAGCAAATCGCGCGTACCTTCGGCAAGAAGGACGCCAGCGTGATTGCCACGAACGTCAAGCTGTTGGATGCCGGCTATGGATGGGCCGAGAAGAATCTTGATTTCAAGTATTACATCCCGGCGGTCCGCAGCACCGAGCCGCAGGTCGTGCTCGACGGCAATACCGCGTTGGCGCTCGGCGTGCTCGCGTCCGGCATGGAAGTCTGCGCGATGTATCCGATCACGCCGGCGACCTCAGTGTCGCATTATCTCAGCAGCGTGTTCGAAAAGGTCGGCGGCATCGTCCACCAGGCCGAGGACGAGATCGCGGCTTGCACCTTCGCGATTGGCGCCTCCTATGCCGGCAAGTGCGCCGTCACCATCACCTCCGGGCCCGGCTATTCGCTCAAGCAGGAAGCGATCGGACTTGCGGTGATGGGCGAGATTCCGCTGGTCGTCATCAACGTGCAGCGCGGCGGCCCTAGCACCGGACTGCCGACCAAGGTTGAGCAGGGCGATTTGATGACCGCGATCTTCGGCAGCCATGGCGATGCGCCCAAGGTGGTGATCGCGCCGGGCACGATCGAGGACTGCTTCTATTCAGTCATCACCGCGCGCAAGATCGCTGAGACCTTCAACATGGTTGTGGTCGTGCTCTCCGACGCGAGCCTGGCGACGTCGCAGCAGCCGTTCCCGCGCCCGCAATTCAGCGAAGCCTGGTTGGCGCCGCCGATCGACCAGAGCGAGATCCCAGACGGGCTCAAACCTTATGACTGGAACCCGGTCACCGGCTTGGCCCGCCGCTTCATGCCTGGTCAGCCCGGCGGTGTGCACACTTTGACGGGACTTGCTCACGACACCCTGAGCCACGTCGCCTATGACCCGGAAAGCAACGAATCGGGCATTCGCGCGCGAAGCCACAAGCTCGCCGCGCTGCAGAAGACCCTGAAAACGCCGTCGATATTCGGCGACGCCACGGGCGACCTGCTGGTCGTCGGTTGGGGCAGCACCAAGGGTGCGATCGAAGAAGCGGTGACGAGCCTGCGCGCCAAAGGCCATAAGGTCTCGTCGCTGCATCTCACCTTCCTACAGCCGATGGCGCCTGGCATCGACGAAATCATGAAGCGGTTCAAGAAGGTCATTACCATCGAGGGCAACTGGAGCGATGACCCGAAAGACGAAATTGTGGACAAGAACAACCGCCGCTACTCGGCGCTCGCCATGCTGCTGCGCTCGCGTTTTCTGATCGACGTCGATTGCTGGAGCGAGGTGCGCGGCCAGCCGATCAAACCGAACACCATCGAACGCGTCCTCCTCGAGAAAATTAAAAAATAAGAGGCAAGAAGATCATGACCATCCATGCCACCGAATGCTTGTTGCGGATGCACGACGAGCATCACGCACTCGAGGATTATCAGAGCGGCGTGCCGCGCTGGTGCACTGGTTGCGGCGACAACGCCATTTTGGCGGCCATCCAGCGCCTGTGCCGCGACGAGGATCTGCGTCCCGAGAAGACGGTGTTTGTCTCAGGCATCGGCTGCTCCAGCCGCTTTCCGCATTACATGAAGACCTACGGATTCCACGGCATTCACGGCCGCGCGCTACCTGTCGCCGAGGGCGTCAAGATGGCGCGGCCGGACTTGACCGTGTTCGTCAACACCGGCGACGGCGACTGCTGTAGCATCGGCGCGGCGCATTGGATCCACGCCATCCGTTACAACATGAACATGACGGTGATGTTGCACGACAATCAGATCTACGGTTTGACCAAGATGCAGGCGTCGCCGACGTCACCACGCGGATTGAAGAGCAACACCACGCCGCGCGGCAGCTATCTCGTCGGCCTTCAACCGCTGACCGTGACGCTCGGCGTCCAGAACGTGTCATTCGTCGCACAGGCGGTCGATTGGATTCCCGAGGTTCTCTACGACATTCTGTTGGCGGCGTACCGCCACAAAGGCTTCTCGTTCGTGCGTATCCTCCAACGCTGCCCTGAATGGCTGCCGATAATGCTCGATCCGTGGGTGCACGATCCGCTCAAGACCCTGCTGCTGACCCACGAAGACGGCGTGACACTCAGCCCGAACCTGTCGAAGGTCTACAAAACCCAGGAACGGCACGATCCGTCGAATATCAACCGGGCGCGCGAGGTCGCTTCACTGGCGGATCCGATCCCGGTCGGGATTCTTTACCGCAATCCGGACGTCCCTTGCTACGAAGAGCTTCGTAACGCCGGGCAGCAGCGTTCCGCGCGCTACATCAAGTCCGGTCTCGATGCGGAATTCGACAAGTTCACGATATGGCCGCAGGACGCGGCCAACAGAGATCAGCCGAGCGCTGAAAATACCGCGAGTTTGAACTGAAACGACCAAGGCGATTTCGGCATGCGAGCAGAAGTACAAGCGCACATCGCGTTTCATCTCACGGGACGAAAGTCCCAGGGCGACTTCGATGCGCTTGCCGGCAATGATCTGCACCCGGCGATTTTCGCCGGCTATCGAGACCTCACGGCGTTGCGCTACGATTTCCCGCTGGTGCTGATCCGCGCCGAAGAGGGACCGTCGGTGCAATCGCTGTCTCGGCTGATCGACGGTGCGGTCAAAGCGATCGCAGCCGACAGCGACGGCGAACGGCTGAAACGGCATGCCGTGCGGCTCGAGCGCGAGATTCGCAAGTTGCTGGCGGAAGGTGTCTGCGGATCGTTATCGAAATTGTGGGATCTCGGCGCCGCCCGCGTCGGAGGCAAGGACGACAAGCTGCTGCAGGACGGCCTGAGCTGCCTGCGCGCCGCGCTAAAGAATACTGACGGCGACCTTGTCGATTGCGATAAGGGCACGCCGTTCCGCCTTTTCCGGCACGCCTGGCAGGCGCTGCAGGACCAGAAGGCGCAGAAATTCCGCGCCGACACTACCAAGTTGCTGATGAAACTGTCGGACATCCTGAGCGCGGATTTCGTCCGCTCCAAGGAAGGCCTCAGCGCGGACCGGTTGCGGGCTTCGGTCGGTGCGGCGCATCGCGACGCGTTCGATTTCGATGCCATGTCGCATTTGCTGACCGAGGCCTCAGCCAATGTGCCACTGCCGGAAAGTCGGCGCCGGCGGGTACGCGGCTTGCTATCGACGCTGCGCGCACAACGGTTCTTCGCGCCGGCCAGCGACGGCGACAAGGGCATCGATGTCGGCGAGCCTTATTCATTCGTGTTCGAATCATGCACTGACGCGGTCGCGGCCTATCGCGAACGGCTGCCGAAAATGATTGAGCTGGCCAAGGCGATGGCCATGGCTAGGCTCGAAACCGAAGGCGAATACAATGAGGCGCGCCACGACGCCTTCTTCGCGGAGTTGGGCGCCAACGGTCTTGATCCAGAGGATCTTGTAATGTTCCCGGATTATCTAATTTGCCTGCGCGCGGCCGATCTGGCTGCGACGGACAGCGATCTGCTCCTGCAGGCCTTCGCCGCTGGAATGCCGACTAAGGTGGTGGTGCAAACCGACGATCTGTTCGAGCCGTCGCCGATCAGCAGCGAATTGCAGATTTCGAGCCTGCGCGGCCGGCAGCTTGTCAGCACCGCGATCGGCGCCGGCACGTATTTCGTCCTGCAATCGGGCAGCGCAACGCTGTTCAAGCTGCGCGAGCGGATCGAGCGCGGACTGGCCCAAGCCGGGCCAGCTTTGTTCAATATTTTCTCCGGCGCGAGCGGCACCGGCGTTCCGCCCTATCTGATGGCCGCCGCCGCCGCGGAATCCCGCGCGTTCCCGTCCTTCGTCTACGATCCCTCGGCCGGGCCGGATTGGGCATCGCGGTTCTCGCTCGACGGCAATTCGCAAATCGATCTCGATTGGCCGCAGCAGCGCTTCGACTACGAGGACGCGGCGCAGCAGCTGATCTCGGAGGACCTGGCCTTTACGCCGGTCGATTTTGCAGCCTGCGATCCGCGCTATGTCAAACATTTTGGCAAAGTGCCGGGCACGAAGTGGACGGCCGATCTGGTGCCGGTGGTTGAGTTCCTGGCGCGCGAGCCGAAAGACCTCACCGAAAAAGTGCCGTGCCTGCTGATGGTCGATCGCGACAACCGCTTGCAGAAAGTGGTGGTCAACGACCGGCTAGTGCGGGAGGCGCGCCGTTGCGCCGAAGCGTGGCGCAGCTTGCAGGAACTCGGCGGCGTTCACAACTCGCACGCAGCGGCACTTGTTGAACGGGAGCGGAAAGTTTGGGCGGAGCAAGCCCAGCCGGTGACCAAGCAAGCTCAGCCGCCGATCGCCGCCGTGCAAAGCCAACCCGGCGCAGCCGCCGCGGCGCCGACCGAGGTGCTGACCGCGCCTGCGGCGGCCGCCGAAGCGACGCCCGAAAAGTCGGCGGATGGGCCTTATATTGAGACAGCCCGGTGCACGAGTTGCAATGAATGCACGCAGATCAACGATAAGATGTTTGGTTATGACACCAACAAACAGGCGGCCATCATCGATCAGGATGCAGGAACTTACCGTCAACTTGTGGAGGCTGCGGAGAGTTGCCAAGTCTCAATCATTCACCCGGGCAAGCCCCGGAATCCGAACGAGCCTGGCCTCGACGAACTAATGAAGCGAGCGGAGCCTTTTATGTAGAACTGATGAGCTCCGTCCACCCCGAAAGCGGACATTGATCGACCGATTCGGCCCCCAGATTTGACGGGGAAAATTCCCTGTACCTGAAGCAAAATTCCCTGTTCCGCCGAAATAATTCCCTGTTGCGTTGTGTAGGGAATTTCGCTGAAAGCCTTTGAATCTGTTCGCGTGTCAGCTTTCAAAATCGCGTCAGGTGGTCGGATTCGACGAAATTCCCTATTCTTTTCCCTGTTAGCAGGGAATTTGTCAGTATAGACGGGTTCGCATGTGACTGCGTCCGCCACCAAGATTTTCCGTACTTTGTCGCTCTAACGCCAGTCCAGTCGTCGAAGGCCCGTAATCTATTTTAGGCTGGGCCGCACGAAGCTATTTCTCCGTTGGTGTTGACGCATAGAACCAACAGTTGGTCCCTGCAAATGATGTGTTCGTGAACCTGTTTGGGAAAATCACGACGCAGCGTGAACTGTGCCAATGCCCAATTGTACTGGCTGACTTTTGCGACGCTGTCGCAGAATCGAAGAAGCGTATCGTGTTCTTTTTGGTGACATGAACAAAGAGTCCTGCCGAAGCCTTTCATGATTTCAGCTTCACGCGCGAAATGCCTTTCCATGAGCTTCTTCATCCGAGCGATCAAGAATGGAAATTGAAGTGGCACGCAGTTAACGGCGCGAAACCACGAATTTGAAATTTCCATGTGATCAGAATCGATGATCGCGTGGCCAAGGCGCTCTGGTGAAAGCTTGCGGTTAAACGGCCGGACAATCGCACTAGCCATTGAAGAAACCGATTTCTGTTGGCGACCTTGGGTTAAATAAAAGGCAAACGCAAATCTCCGTGCCCTTGACGAAAGTCAAGTTGCATCAACGGCGTGCAAAATCGACCCTGACCGAATCCAAGGAAGGTTCGGCCAGGGTCGAGTGCGGTCCTGGAGAGGAGAGGACGAACTCCAGACCAAGTTTAAACTTGCACGCCGTCGAAAGACTGGCCTTGCCAAAAATCAAGATCGCGGAAGATTTCGCGGAGGCTTCGAAAAAAACCGGCATGCTTGACTTTGCTCAAGTTACGAATGATGCGCAATTACCTGAATAAACCGGCTTCGCAGGGAATATCTCCAAGCCAGAGAGATGGCCATGCGTCATCCTGAATTGTATTTTTCCGTTCGCCTTCTTCGTTGGTGTCGCGATAGGTTTTGTTCTGGTGCCGATGCTTTTGCATCGGCAGGAGCGCTAGACATGCCAAGCGTCAGGGAACTGTTTGACCTTGCCAGGCAATGCTATGCGGAATCCAACCGCGCGCTGAATCCTGACGTCAGGGAGGCGCCGCGAAACAAGGGTGACAGCCACATGGAAAAGGCTGACGAGCTTCGCCGTTCTGAAATTTTCCAAGGCGCACCTCCACGCGACAAAGAGATTGGATAGACCGATCGGCAGGTCTTAATGGGCCATCCAGTTAGAGCTTAATGAACTGACCGTCGCTCGGTCCTGTCGCTAGCTTGGGCGGGGCGCTTCGCGCGGCACTTTTCGACCTTGGCGTCTGACATCAGTGACACCGACGTAAGTTTCCAGCAATGCGCGGTTGGCCTGGAGCGATGCGCTATCGCTTTGATGGACGATCCGGCCGCGTTCGACAATGATCGCAAGGTCCGTCACGCCCAGAATCTTTTGCGCGTTCTGCTCCACGAGGATTGCCGATAGACCTTCTTCACGAATAATTTTGCGCAGCGCGGTCAGCAGTTCTTCAATGATGATGGGTGCCAGCCCTTCCAGCGGTTCATCGAGCAGTATGATGCGTGGATTGAGGATTAGAGCGCGGGCGACTGCAAGCATTTGTTGTTCGCCGCCAGACAGTTGATTGCCAAGATTGCGGCGGCGTTCGTAAAGCCGAGGAAACAACGTATAAACTTTAGCAAGCGTCCATGGTCCTGGCCGCGCGACTGCTGTCATGTTCTCTTCGACTGTTAGTGAGCGGAATATATTGCGCTCCTGCGGCGCCCAGCCGATGCCGGCATAAGCGCGCTGATCTGGGCGCATCTCTGTGATATCGAGACCTTCCAGATAAATTCTGCCGCCAATATGCCGGGTGACGCCGACAATAGAATTGATGAGCGTGGTCTTGCCCATGCCGTTGCGGCCCAGGAGTGCTAATGCTTCGCCTTCGGCGATCTTGAAGCTGACATCCGTCAATACGACGGCTTCACCGTAGCCTGCTCTTAGCCTTTCGACGTTTAAGAGATCAGGCATTAACGAGCTCCTCGCCGAGATAAACGGCCTTGACCCGGGGATCTTTCGCAACTTCCTCGGGACTGCCTTCTACAAAAAGAGCGCCATTGACCAAAACTGAAATACGGTCGGCGAAGGAAAAAACAATGTCCATATCATGTTCGATCAGGAGCACGCTCACATCGGTCGGCAACGAGGCGACGGCGGCGAGAATTTCATGACGCTCGTCTTCGGGGACCCCGGCCGCCGGTTCGTCAAGCAAAAGCACACGTGGATGGCAGGCGATTGCGACTGCAATTTCCAACAGACGTTGCTTGCCATAAGGCAGAACCGCGGCGCGCGTATTGACGACGTCGGAGAGATGAAAGCGCTCCAAAATTTCGACCACCTCCGTAATGAGGTCGGGGCGGCTGCCAACGATGCGCCACCAGTCGAGGCCTTGTCCTCGGCGTTCGGATACTGCCAATCCGATTGTCTCGAGCGGCGTCAGGTCGCCGAACAGCTGATTGATTTGGAACGTGCGGACGATCCCGAGGCGTACTCGCTTGTGTATCGAAAAATCGCTGATGTCTTCTCCATCGAACACGATACGACCGCTCGTGGGCCGCTGCACGCCCGTGAGCAGATTGATTAGCGTGGTCTTGCCGGCGCCGTTTGGCCCAATAACAGCGTGCCGGGCTCCCTTGGCGATCTGAATCGAGACGTTATCGGTCGCGGTGATGCCCGCGAACCGTTTCGTCAGATCGATCGTTTCCAATACCAAGGTCATTTCAAAGATCCTCGGTGGGCGCCGCGATTTGGCGGGATCTAAGCGTCCGCCAATTCATTTGCGCCGCTATGCGACGGATCGGCGCCGTCCAAGAAGAGATGCGATCGCGGCCGACCAGTACGATTGCCACTAGAACAAGACCGATCCAGAACGGCCAGTACTGCGGCGTCAGCGCCGACAGATAGTCCTGCATGAACTTGAAGATGATCGCTCCGATCAGGCCGCCATAAAGATAGCCGGCGCCGCCGATGATCAGTACCAGCAGCAGATCGGCTGAGCGATCAAACGAAAACATTTCAAGCGAAGCGAAGGCCGTCGTCTGCGCCAGAAGTGCGCCGGCAATGCCCGCATAGCCGGCGGCCAGTGTGTAGATCGCAACTAGCCTAGCATCGACTGAGATTCCAATCGCCGATGCGCGCAGCGGATTGCCTTTCACCGACAGCAACGAAAGGCCGAACGGTGAATTCACCAGACGCCGGGCAATCAGGAAAAGGACGAACAACACCGTCAAACAATACGTGTAGCCGGTATGACCGAACATATCGAACCGGAACGTCCCAAACAGTGGTTGAATAGTAACGCCCTGCAGCCCATCGGCGCCACCAGTGAGCCAGCCGTAGCGGTTCGCCAATTCGCGTAGTACGAGCGCCACCCCAAGGGTTACCATTAGTCGCGTCAGGTCGGAGCCGCGCAGCACCAGGAAGCTGGTTACGAAACCAAGCACCATCGCGGCGACACCTGCAATCAGCATTGCCATCACCGGCTCGTTAATGATTTCGTATTTGGCGAGAAGCGCGGCGGTGTACGCCCCGAAACCGAAAAACGCGGCATGGCCCAGCGAGATGATGCCGGCATAGCCGAGAATCAAATCAAGCGAGAGTGCGAACAATCCGAGCCAGGCGATCTCGGTGAGAATAAGATGGCGGTCCGGGAACAGATAAATTGCGGCAAAGGCGGCAATCCAGAACACAAATTCAAGCGGATGCCAGCGAGCGCGAGCGGCGAGCCAATCGGTGGCGGATAGGATATTTGAACGAGAAGCAATCATCGTCGCGCCTTCATCGTGCAGAGGCGCGGGCGAACAGTCCCTGCGGCCGCCAGATCAGGATGACGATCATAATGGTGTAGATCACGAAGGCACCAAGGCTTGGAACGTAGTATTTGCCCGCGACGTCGCCGATGCCCAGCAGAAGTGAGGCGAGGAACGGACCGGTGATACTCGATGTGCCACCGACCGTAACTACGATTAGAAAGTAGATCATGAATTTGAGGGGAAAGGTCGGGTCGAGGCCCAATATCTCGACGCCGAGCGCACCGCCGAGGCCTGCCAGGCCGGATCCGAACGCAAATGTGACCGCAAAAATCCGATTGACGTTGATGCCTAGCCCGCTCGCCACTCGACCGTCGTCGACGGCAGCGCGCAGGCGGCTGCCGAAGCGCGTATAAGACAGGATGAATTGCAGGGCGACCGTCAGCAGCCCGCAAATGACGATAATCAAGAGCCGATAACGACCAACGCCAATTCCAAAAACGTCAAATTTGCCGTGCAATGAGTCAGGCACCTGCACAAAGACCTGACTCGAGCCCATGACATAGTCGACCGCCGCCACGGACATGAAAACGAGCCCGATCGTGAACAACACTTGATCGAGATGGCTCTTTTGATAGACGTGCACATAGAGCGTGCGCTCGAACAAAAATCCAATGATGGCGCTCACCAAGAAGGCGATCGGCAAGGACGCAAAAAAGGGAATACCAAGGCGGTTGACTGTAACGACGGTGACGTAGCCGCCCGCCATGGCGAAGGAGCCGTGTGCGAGATTGACGAAATTCATCAATCCGAGCGTTACCGAGAGGCCGGATGCGAGCACGAACAGCAACATGCCGTAAGCAATTCCGTCAAAAAGAATTGTTAGCATGTGAATGCCGCTATTTCGGCTCGCCTCTGCAGATATGCGCGCGGAAGTTCGCTCGTCGCGCGCGCCAGTGTCTTGCTACTTTTTCTTAGACGCCTCTTTCACTGGATCCTTGACGGCTTCGAACGTGGCAAACTCCACATTGTAGAGCTGACCGTTTTTCTTCTCGACCTTGCGGATATAAATGTTCTGGATGATGTCCCGGGTCTCGGGATCAATCGAAATAAGCCCGCGCGGACTTTCCCATTTCATTCCCTTCATCGCGGCGACCAGAGAATCGCCGTCGGCCTTGCCGCCGGTTTTCTTCAGCGCTTCGTAGATGAGGTGCATGCCATCATAGCCGCCAAGCGACATGAATGCCGGACGGAAGTTGTTGGCCTTCTCGAAGGCTGCAACATAGGCCTTATTCTTTGGCGAATCGTGATCGGCGGAATAGAAGTGAGCGGTCACCGTTCCGATCGCGGCGTCGCCCATGCCGGGCAGCAAGTCGTCGTCGGTGACGTCGCCCGGGCCGATCAGTTTGATACCGGCCTTATCGAGGCCCCGCTCGGTGAATTGCTTCATGAACGTGCCGCCCTGGCCAGACGGCACGAAGATGAAGATGGCATCCGGCTTGGCGTCGGCGGCGCGCTGCAGGAACGGCGCGAAGTCCGGATTAGCAAGCGGCACCCTGATCGCCTCGACGACTTCACCACCTGCGGCCTTGAAGCGTTCGCCGAACGACTTCTCCGCGTCGAAGCCCGGCGCGTAGTCAGAGACGATGGTGACAACTCTCTTGATATTATTCTTTGACGCCCAATCGGCGATGATGACGCATGACTGCGGCACGGTGAAGCTGGTACGCACGATGTAGGGCGATTTCTCCGTGATAATCGAAGTGCCGGCCGCCATGACCAACTCGACCACCTTGGCTTCGGTCGCAAGCGGCGCAACTACGAGCGCAGCTGGCGTGATCTCGAAACCGGCGATCACATTAACCTTGTCATTGACGATTAATTCCTGTGCTAGCCGCTTGGTATTATCGGGGACGCTTCCAGAATCGCGAAGGATGACTTGGATTTTTTTGCCTGCGACGGTGTCACCGTGCTCCTTCATGTAGAGATCCACCGCTGCCTTGATTTGCTTGCCGGTCGAAGCCTGTTGTCCAGTCATTGACACGACGAGGCCAATCTTGACGGTCTCCTGCGCAAAAGTATTGCCTGGGGCGAGCGTGCCTAGGGCGATTGAGGCAATCGCGCCGACGATGCATTTAGAGAGCATTGGAGTGTTCCTCCGCGTTAGCCGGTTCGACCTTCAATTGTGCGGTTCGCGTTATGGGCCGCAATCACTCACGCACAATCGCAGTAAAATGGTCTGCTGATTGATGATGCGGATTCAGCAGATTCAGTACAGTCTTCCGCTTGAATCATTTCCTTGACTGAAATCAAGCCAAAGCAGGAGCAGCCGTGCATACCTAGCGTGCCTGGCGATATCGAATTGCGCACATGAACGTTCAACAGACACTCACGCCATTGCATGACAGCGGGCAGCCGGCTGAAACGATTCTCAAGAGTGTCTGCCGCAGTTGCCACGGCGGATGCGGCGTTCTGTTGCACGTGCGAGACGGCAGGCTGCTAAAAGTCGAGGGCGATCGCGAGTCGCCGCTTAATCATGGCCGCCTGTGTCCGATCGGGACTGTGACGACCGACCTCGTGTATCACCCGGATCGATTGAAATACCCGATGCGACGCAAGGGTAAACGCCAGTCCGGTGAGTGGGAGCGCATATCTTGGGATGTTGCTCTCGACGAAATCGCAGAACGTCTGCTCGCCATACGTGAGCGGTACGGAGCCGAGGCAATCGCCCTCGGTACCGGCACCGGCCGCCATCATATCCGCTGGGTTTCGCGATTTGGTCATGCGCTTGGTACCCCCAACTGGTGCGAACCAGGTTTTGCACAATGCTTTCATCCGCGGGTGAACACTACGATCCTGACCTTCGGCGACTTGCCGGTTTGTGATTACACCGGTGATGTACCTCCGGCCTGCGTCCTCTTCTGGGGCCATAACCCTGTGCTGTCGGGGCCGGACGGCGAAACGCGTTTCAACGTAATCGAGAATCTCAGTCACAACCCCAAGACGATCGTAGTCGATCCGCGACGTACAGCGTTGGCCGAGAAGGCCGACCTGTGGCTGCAGATCCGGCCCGGCGCCGACGACGCACTCGCGCTTGCCATGCTAAATGTCATCATCAGCGAGAAGCTTTACGATGAGCCGTTCGTCACGCAGTGGACTTACGGTTTCGACGCGCTCGCCGAACGTGCGAAGGAACACACGCCGGAATGGGCTGAGCCGATCACCTGGATTGCGGCTGACAAGATTCGCGCGGCTGCTCGGCTGTTCGCGCAGACAAAGCCCGCCATGTTGGAATGGGGATGCGCCATCGAGCATACGCCGAACTGCATTCAAACCGTGCGTGCCGTTTCGATGTTGCCGGTGCTGACCGGGAATATCGATGTGCCGGGAGGCTGGGTGTTCGGGATGCATGGGCTCGGTCGCTTCCCGAGCTTGATTGAGAATCTCACACCAGAGGCGAACGCCAAGCGGCTCGGCGCTGACCGCTTCAAACTGCTCGGCGGGGAGGGTGCCGATTTGCCGGCCGCCCATATCCCGACGCTGCTGCGGGCGATGCGCGAAGGCAAACCCTATCCAGTGAAGGCCTTCTTGGTGTTTGGTAACAACACGCTCACTACCTATGCCAATTCTTCCAGTGTTTATGATGCCTTGATGAGTCTCGATTTCATAGTTTGCGCCGACCTGTTCATGACGCCGACGGCGGAACTTGCCGATATCGTGCTGCCGGCTGCAGCATGGCCGGAGCTTGATCAATTGGCCGGCCTGCCGACGGTCGCTGCCAACGTCGTGCTGGCCCAGCAGAAAGCGGTGCAAATCGGGGAGTGCAAACCGGATGAAGAGATCTTCGTTGCGCTCGCAAGGCGCATGAAGCTTCCCGTCTGCACCGAGCCAGTCAAGAGTGTGCTCGATGCGCAGCTCGCCGCCGGCGGTCTCAACATCACTTTCGATGAGCTCAAGCAGAAAGGGTTCATCAAGATTCCATTCAAGTACCGAAAATATCAAGATGGCGGATTCAAAACTCCGACCGGCAAGATCGAACTTTATTCGACCCGGTTCGAAAAACTTGGTTATGCGCCGCTGCCTTACTACGAAGAGCCGCCAGAAAGTCCGATCAGTACGCCCGAAATTGCCGAGAACTATCCGTTGGTGCTCACGACCGGCGGGCGGATATCGTTCTTCTTCAACTCGGAGCACCGCCAGATCGGCAAGCTGCGCAAAGCGCAACGCGAACCGATCGCGGAAATTCATCCTGATACGGCAGCCCGCCTGGGTATAGCCAACGGCGCGTGGATGTGGATCGAGACGCGGCGCGGCCGGATGCGGCAGAAAGCCAAGCTCACGACCGGTATCGACCGGCGCGTTATCAACGTCCAGCACGGCTGGTGGTTTCCCGAACAGGAGGGTCCGGAGTACGGCGTGTGGACATCGAATGCCAATCTATTGACCGACAATCAGCCGCCCTATGATCCTGCGATGGGGACCTATCAGTTACGTGCGTTGCTGTGCCGGGTCGCGCCCGCCGACAGTCCGGCCGCGGCATGAGATCTGCCGGCCAGCAATAGAAAATGCCCGGTGCAGGCGGATGCCTAAACTTTTTCTCTTACTGATCCGTAGTCTGAGCAACAGCTTCCGATCGAAAGTCACCTGACAAGCCGTCGCTGCTCATCAGGCCCGGGTATGTTAAAAGAAAATCAGACTTTATGGCGTCGAACGGCACATCTGCAAACACGCCGCGATCCCTCAAATATTCCATGTGGCGCCGACCAGCCGGATCGAATGGATGGAATAGCGAGTCGGTTTGGCCATCAAATTCTAGCGGCTTAAGACCGACCCGATCGCAGAGCATGCGATCGAAGGCGGGCGTCGCTTTTACCCAGCGTCCGGACAAGTAAAGCTCTGTGTATGAATGCCAAAGAAAAACATCGGTTTTTGTCTTTTCGTATAGTCGCGGCGACGTGAGATGGTTTCGTACATCGGCAAAACCGACGCGCGCTGGAATGCCAATCACCCGCGCGCTCGCGGCCAATAGCGCAGACTTACCTATACAGAAACCGCGCCCAGCGGCGAGAACTCCGCTCGCTTGATAGTTCGCTGGGTCAGCGAAATTGACATATGGATCGTAAACGATGGTGTCGCGGACTACGGCGTAGAGCCGCAAGATCGCGGCGCGCGGATCGGCTAATCCGGCAATTGCTTGCGTCGCAAAGGTGGTGACTGGTGGGGAGTCGCTATCGATGAACGTGCCTGGGGCGAGGAACTGAACGGTATCCATCAAGCTTCCTTTCTCAGGTCACTATCTAACGGATTGATTTCGGATCTCACTTGATGGACATCAAGGCGATCGACGCTTCGGAAGCGTTCGAAGGCTTTATTTCCGGACGAAACGCTTTGCAGACGGCAGGGTCGGTTTCGATCCGGGTTCCGCCGATAAGGTCCAGACAATACGGGATAGCTGGGAACACTGCGTGCATATTGACACGAATTGAAGCCGGACGTCCGGGTAGATTGACGATAAGGCTAGAACCACGAATGCCCGCGACCTGGCGCGACAGGATCGCGGTCGGCACCTGTTTCAAACTTGCCGAGCGCATCATCTCGCCAAATCCTGGCATTAGTCGTGTACACGCAGCTATCGTAGCTTCGGGCGTCAAGTCACGCGGCGCGGGTCCGGTCCCGCCCGTTGTAAAGATCAATAAGCATTTCTCTCGGTCGGCCAGATCGACCAAGGCGTCTCGGACGGTTGCAATTCCATCTGGAACGAGACGTCGCACAGGTCGCCAAGGCGTCATCAGCACTTCGTGCAAGAATTCCTCAATCGCCGGACCGCTAGTGTCGCGATAGGTCCCGGCGCTGGCGCGATCCGACACGGTAACGATGCCGATAGCAGCTGTTTCCTTTTTTTCTTTCATGGGTCAGGCCCCTATGATTAGTGGTCTATTGTTGGGTTGATTTGCCGCACCGTCCGCAATTCCCGAATCGAATCGTGGCACCATCTGAGGACAGCGTCGAAATCCGGTGAAAGATCGATGGCAAGGCGCCCGTGGAATTGCGACCAGGCCTCGGCGTATGTTGTTCTAACTGCGGTCACAATCGGGATACTGGCCTCAATTGCTTTCGTGAAGACCGGGCGAAGACCGCCACCTTCCGCTTCGGCTTTGCCGAATTTATTGAGCATCAGAAGCTCGATATCATGAGCGGGAGATCGATCGAGCAGCGCTGCCATATCGACAAGCCCACGCGCATCAAGACGGCAGCCGAGTGCCTGCGACCCGAGGTCTTGCGAAATTTGAAATCGGGTCCGCGACGCAAGGTCAATGACACTCATCTTTGAGCAAATGCCTGCAGCGGCACTCGTATTCTCTTGCAACACTCCAGCCAGATTTACTTGATCCGCGCGAAGCCGGTTGGCGACGCGGGTCAAGAAATTGTCGATTTGGAAGCCAGCCTGATAGGTAACCGCCGCGAGGCGTACGGTACCCATTATCGTCATGGTATGACTCCGGCGAACAGAAGCGTCAGGCCGACGCATGGCCAATAGGCCCTTGACGGGGGCTCCTGCCTTGAATTCCGTCAAGTCTGGGTTTTTTCCATTCTGATATATGTAACAATAGTCTAGCCGCCTATTAGAAGGGGGAGATCCATGAGGGCATTACAACGCTTTACCGCGATCGCTGGTCTTGGGCTGCTTGCCGTAATAAGTGCTGGGCACCAGGCATCCGCGCAAATCAAGATCGGTTCGGTTCTTTCAGTGACCGGACCTGCGTCGTTTCTCGGCGATCCCGAAAAGAAGACGCTCGAAATGTACGTGGAAGACATCAACGCGAAAGGCGGCGTCAACGGCCAGAAGTTGCAATTGGTCATTTACGACGACGGTGCCAAGGCCAGCGAAGCGCTCACATTTGCCAAGCGCTTGGTTGATGAGGACAAGATTATTGCCATGATTGGCGGCAGCACCACCGGCTCGACGCTGGCCATGATCCCGGTGTTCGAAGAGGCGCAGATTCCCTTCATCTCGCTGGCCGGCGCCATCCAGATCATCCAGCCGGTGCGCAAGTGGGTATTCAAGACCCCGCACACCGACACCATGGCCTGCGAGAAGATCTTCGCCGACCTCAAGCGTCGCAGCTTGACGAACATCGCGATCATCGCGGGCGCTGATGCCTTCGGCAAGTCGATGCGCGATCAGTGCGTGGCAGTCGCGCCGAAGGCCGGCATAACCATCGCCCACGAGGAGACTTACGGGCCCGGCGATACCGACATGACGCCGCAGCTTACCAACATCAAGGGCAAGGCGGGCGTCCAGGCGGTGGTCAACACCGGCTTTGGCCAGGGCCCGGCGATCGTCACCCGCAACTACCGCCAGCTTGATATCAAGCTGCCGCTCTACCAGAGCCACGGTGTGGCCTCGAAGCAATTCATCAGTCTCGCCGGTCCCGCCGCCGAGGGCGTGCGCCTGCCGGCAGCGGCGTTGCTGGTCGGCGACAAGCTGCCGGCAAACGACCAGCAGAAACCGGTCGTCGAGCAGTACAAGAAGACCTACGAGCAGAAATCCGGCGGCCAACCGGTCTCGACTTTCGGTGGTCATGCCTATGACGGATTGATGATTCTGGTCGAGGCGGCCAAGCGCGCCGGCAGCTGGGACAAGGCCAAGTTGCGCGA
>DATGDN010000109.1:0-4525 GCA_035310865.1 Pseudolabrys sp.
GACCGCGGCTTCGGCACTCAAGATGTCCTACGCCGGCATCACAAAGGGATTCACCGCGCTCGGCGCCGCCATGATGCTGGCCGCGGCCCGCGGTGGCTCGGCCGAAGAGCTGAAGGCCGAGCTCGCCGAAAGCCGTCCCGATCTTCTTCGTTACCTCTCGAACCAGATGCCCAGCATGTATTCCAAAGCGTACCGCTGGGTCGCCGAGCTTGATGAAATTGCGGCCTTTGTCGGCGACGAGTTTGCCGAGAACGAGATGTTGCGGGCCGCTGCCCGGCTTTACGAACGCATCGCCGAAGACTTCGAGGGCGGGAAAGATGAAATCGGCGTGCTTGACCGGTTTCTTGAAAAATCATGACAAGCGAAGTGCCCGTCATCGTCGAAAAACGCCCCGGCTACTACGTCGTCACGTTCAACCGTCCGGACAAGCTCAACGCCTTCAACGAGGCGATGCATCAGGCGTTGCGAAAAGCCATCGACGAGACAGAAGCCGATGAAAGCTGCCGCGCGCTGCTGATCACCGGCGCCGGCCGCGGCTTCTGCACCGGGCAGGATCTGGCCGACCGTCTCGCCAAGCCGGGTGAAACTGTGGTTCTCGGCGGCGCGCAGGAGGCCCATTACAATCCGCTCGTCCGCAAGCTGCGTGCCCTGCCCTTTCCGGTTGTCGCGGCGGTCAACGGCGTCGCCGCCGGCGCCGGCTGCAATATCGCGCTCGCCTGCGACATCGTGTTGGCGGCGCGGTCGGCCAATTTCATTCAGTCGTTTGCGCGCGTCGGACTCGTACCGGACTCGGGCGGCACGTGGTTTCTGCCGCGGCTGGTCGGCGACGCGCGGGCGCGCGGGCTGGCCCTTCTGCCCGAACCGCTACCGGCGGAAAAGGCCGAGCAATGGGGCCTGATCTGGAAATGCGTGGACGATGCAGCACTTGCGGGGGAGGCACAGAAACTGTGCGAGCATTTCGCGGCCGCGCCGACCCAGGGCTTGGCATTGATCAAGCGCGCGCTTAATGCGTCGGCGACGAATACGCTCGATGCCCAGCTCGACCTCGAGCGCGATTCGCAGCGTGAAGCGAGCCTCACCCCTGACTACGCCGAGGGCGTGCGCGCGTTCATGGAAAAGCGCAAACCGAATTTCAGCGGCCGAAAGAAATAATGACAGACAAGAAACCGCTGCGTGTCGGTCTCGCCGGTCTCGGCGCGGTAGGCCTTGAAGTCGCGAAAAGGCTCATCGCCGGCATTCCGGGTCTCACCCTTGCAGCCATCGCGGTGCGCGACATCGCGAAAGCACAACGGGCCTTGCCGCAAGCCGGCAAGGAAATCCCTCTTCGCAAGGCGACCGAACTAGCAAACGACTGCGACATCGTCGTCGAATGCCTGCCGCCCACTTTATTTCGCGAGGTGGCGCTCAGCGCCATCGATAAGGGCCGCATCTTCATGCCGCTCTCCGTGGCCCAGCTGCTGGAGAATGGCGATCTCATCGAGCGCGCCAAGCTTAAGGGCGCGCGCATCCTCGTGCCGACCGGCGCGCTGATCGGCCTCGATGCCGTCCGCGCCGCTGCCGAAAGCACGATCCATTCCGTGAAAATGGTGACGCGCAAACCTCCGGCCGGACTTGAGGGCGCGCCCTATTTGCGCGAGCGGGGAATTTCGGTGGCCGGCCTGAAGGAGCCACTGAAGGTATTCGAGGGCAGCGCGCGCGAAGGCGCGCGCGGCTTCCCCACCAATGTCAACGTCGCGGCCGCCCTGAGTCTGGCCGGAATCGGGCCGGACCGTACTCAGCTCGAGATCTGGGCCGACCCGACCGTCACGCGCAATACGCACACGATCAGCGTCGATGCCGACACCGCGCGCTTTACGATGACAATTGAAAACATCCCGTCGGAAAATCCGCGCACGGGGAAGAGCGTGGCACCTTCCACCGTGGCCGCTTTGCGCGCGCTCGTGTCCGAACTCAAGGTCGGAACATGAATCTCACACACGCAGGAAGATCTTGCGGCGGTATAGAAATCCCGCCAGCGCAACGGCAAGCACAAGACCCAGAACGTGCCCAACGAATGCGCCTGTTCCCGGCGTGGTCACGCTGCTGATCCAGCGCGCGACATCGCCGCCGACCAGGCGGAACGCGAAAGGCACGAACCCGACGAGCCCGTTGATGAAGTACAACGTGATCGCATTCGCACCAATCCACACGAAGGCAGTGGCCCAGGTTTTCCAACCCCAGACATCGATGACCTGGTACATGACGGCGAGCAAAATCGCACTGTAGCCGCCGGCGACCAGCACGAATGACGACGTCCAGATCGCCTTGATGATCGGGAATTGCAGGCTCCACAAATAGCCGCCTGCAATCATCGCAATGCCGGCGGTGATCAGCCATAGTGATTTTTGCGTTGGCGTCAGCCGCTCATCTTTGAGCAAGAGACCTGACAGCACTCCAAGCACGCAAGTGCCGATTGCCGGCAACGTGCTCAATAGGCCTTCCGGATCTCGCGTTTCGTCCCACAATCGTCCCGGCAGGTAATGTAGATCGAGCCAGTTGGCGAGATTGGCATCGGGTTTAAATGAACCGGCACCCCCGCCGGGCACCGGCACGAATGTCATCAGCGCCCAATACCCCACGAGCAGAGCGAGAAGTGCGGCAACCAGGCCGCGCCAATTGAGATTGAGGAAAAGAACCGACGCAAACAAATAGCAGATTGCAATCCGCTGCAGGATTCCGACAAGACGGATGTCGCTCCATTGGTGGCCGACACCGCCGTAGTAAATGATGCCTAACACGTACAGGACGAGCGCACGCCGCAATACGTGCAGATGCGCTTTCGCCCTGCCCTCGCGCTCGACGAGCCGGGGCAGCGCAAGCACAATCGAAACACCGGTGACGAAAATGAACAGCGGGAAGATGAAATCGTAGAACCGGAATCCCTCCCAGTCCGCATGGGTCATCTGTGTGCCAAGGAAGTTGCCCACGGAACTGAGCACCGGACCTTTGTCGCGGAGCATCCGTTCAAGAGCCCGAACTGCACCATCGGCGCCGATGATCCAAAAAATGCTGAATCCGCGCAGCGCATCGACAGACATGACGCGGCGCGTCTGCGATGCGGCCGGGACTTCTGCGTAGCGCATCGGGCGCTGCCAATAAGTTGCCGACTTAGGCGTGAACCAGACGAAAACGGGTCAAGGTGGAAATAGTTGCGAAATAGTCGCCCAACGTGGGCGGCTATTTGATGCACGTCAACTGGGACCAAAAAATTGCTGTGATCAGCCGATCGTGAGGTTCGTCGGTGAAAGGCCAAACCCCTATTGCGGTGCCGTTGCCAGCGCGGTTCGCGACGTATCGCAGCGGCCCGTCGGATCCTGGACCCGGAAGTAGTTCCGTCCAACGTATGATTCGTCATAGTGGTGCCACGACGTGCTGTGGTCGAGGGCCTGAACGCCGGCAAGCGTTACCGCCAGGACCGAGCTTTCCATGTCCCGTTTCTGCACGTCGAGATTCTGCGGCAGCCGCGAACTGGCATAGTCTACATAGTAGACACGACGCACACACCGCGAATCCTTGACGGCGTCGAGCGCAGCCTTCGCCGTCATGAGATGATCGGAATGATCCTTCGGATTGATGCGCGTATTGGTCTCGGCAACATTGACTTGAATTAGGGTGGCCTGCCCGCGCTCGTAGGCGATGATCTCTCGCAGCGTAGCAACCAGATCGTCCCAGCCGTGATAGGTGGCCGATCCATCCACCGCGCGCAGAACATCATTCTCGCCGCTGGCCAGTCGCTTGAGCGATTCAAATCCAGTTTCATAATATCCGTCGCCGGTCCAATGACCGTCCGGCACGCGCAGAAAATATCCGACTGTATTGCGATAACTTACCCGGTAGATCGAATGTCCGTTGAATGACATCGGCGCGGCAAGCCGCTCGGCGGGCGCCGAATCCGCATTTGCCATGAAGCGGATCGCGGCTTCGGCTCCGTTTTCGCGCGCCAGATAAAATGGATGTTTGCGGCCGGCAAGACCGATGCCAAGGCCGGCATCGCCGGCGGTGAGATGAACGAACACGGTTTTCGCAGCGCCACTGATCACGTCCTCAAAGGCGGACGGATTCATGAACAGCTGCCAATCGTCTTCGTGCGCGGCGAAATAGAATGACACCTTGGCAGGCCGTTTGGCGTCCTGCGCCAGCGCCGGGCCGGCAGCCAGGAGACTGCCCGCAAGGCAGATAGCTACGATCAATCTTGGCATCGACATCCCCCGGCCCCCTTCAGCGACGTCCCCGATTAACGGTAAATAGGATACAAATTCGGCGATTTCAAAGAAAAGCCTTCCCGCTTGCGCGGACTGTCGCAGGCTTTGACTGCGGCCACGTTTGACAATCCACGGCAGCGCTTTATCGTTTGTATACAAATAATTAGCCCAAGCCGCGCTGGAAAGTCCACCGCATGAAGCCCGCGCCCTTCGTCCGTCATGCGCCGAAGACGCTCGATGAGGCGCTCAAGATTCTGGCGGAAGTGGCGCCGCAGGACGGCCGC
>DATGDN010000110.1:0-17737 GCA_035310865.1 Pseudolabrys sp.
CACCGAGGCGGTCAGCTTGCGCGCAAGCGGCTCCGCAACCGCCTCGATCACGATTGAAAATGCTCCTGCCTGCGAAACGGCAATGGTGTCGTCCTCGATGCGCGCCCAGTCGGCCTCGTCGCGGCCTTGCGCACGGAATGAGCCGATGGTGTTGATCGCCTGCGGTGTCAGGCCGACGTGAGCCATGACCGGCACACCACGCTCGGCAAGAAACTTGATGGTCTCCGCTATACGCCTCCCTCCCTCGACCTTGATTGCGCCACAGCCTGTTTCCTTCAGCACGCGCGCAGCATTCATGAAGGCCTGCTCTTTCGATGCTTCGTAAGAGCCGAACGGCATATCGACGACGACAAGGGCGCGCTGCGAGCCGCGCATGACCGCGTGACCCTGCAGGATCATCATGTCGAGCGTGACCGGAACGGTAGTTTCCATTCCGTGCATCACCATGCCGAGCGAGTCGCCGACAAGAATCACGTCGCAATATTTATCGACGATGCGCGCGGTGTGCGCATGGTACGACGTGAGACATACGATCGGCTCGCCGCCTTTGCGTGCAAGAATATCCGGGGCAGTCAGCCGTTTGATCTCGTCCTGAACCGACACGCACTACCTCCCGAACACAGGCAAACCGATCACGTAGGGGTGGAACCAGAACCCAAGCGCAAGGAAAATGCCGGTCCCCAACACCACGACAATGATGTCATTTGTCCAGCCGGACGGAACAGGTTTGGCGGCGGCGCCGATATCGCCCCGCCGTTTGGCGGCGACTCGGGAATACCCGCCCCAGAGCAGGAATGAGCCGAACAGAATAATTCCGCCGAGGTCACCATTCGCCAACAAGTGCGCAAGCGCCCAGGTTTTCACGCTCGTCAGCATCGGATGCTTGACCAGCTTCCGGATGCGGCTCGGAATGAAGGCGGATACGAGGACTATCACCGCCAGCAGTACAAGCGGCATCATGATGTCGCGCATGACCGCTGGCGGCGACCAGATCTGTATCCAGCCGTGCGCCCGATATTCGCCGAATCCCCAAATGACCAAAACCAGCCCGACAAGCGACACCAGCGCAAAGAGCGCGCGATAGCCCTGACCGAGCCGCGCAATCAGTGCGGCGCGCGGCGCGCGGAACGTCACGAAGACATGGGCTCCAAGCAAGACAACGAGGCCGAGAATGAGAGTGAGCAATCCCATAAGATACTCCCGCAGACGCAGTAGAGGCGATTGCGCGGGTTGACCGCAAGTGCCGCGCTATACCTCGACAGCAGCCCTGCCTTTCACGTCCTTGATATCGGTGAAAACGATGCCGGGGGCGCGTTCGCTCGTGTAGTCCAGGATGAACTGATTGCGGGCCATAAAGACCTTGTCGCCATCGAGATCTTCGGCACAGCTCGAATAATTGGCCTGCACGAATTCGTCGAGCTTCTTTCCGTCGCCCGAGGCGATCCATCGCGCGAGCTGAAATTCCGGCTGCTCAAAGCCGACGTCGAGGCCGTACTCTTCCGATAGCCGCACCTTCAGCACGTCGAGCTGCAAAGGCCCGACAACCCCAACCAATGCAGGCGCACCATCAAGCGGACGGAATACCTGCACGACTCCCTCTTCCGCCATCTGCTGGAGCGCCTCTTTCAATTTCTTGGCCTTCATCGGATCACCCAATTTCACACGCCGCAGAATTTCAGGCGCAAAATTTGGAACGCCAAGGAAAGCGATATCCTCACCCTCGGTAAGCGTGTCTCCAATCCGCAGCGTACCGTGATTTGGAATACCGACGACGTCACCGGCATAGGCTTCTTCTGCGAGCGCGCGGTCCTGCGCAAAGAAAAATTGCGGTGTAGACAGCGTCAACGGCTTGGCGGTGCGCGACAGGTTTGCCTTCATGCCGCGCCTGAGCTTTCCGGAACATAGCCGCGCGAAGGCAATGCGGTCGCGATGGTTAGGATCCATATTGGCCTGGATCTTGAACACGAAAGCGGTCATCGCGTTTTCGTGCGCGTCAACGGTCCGCACATTGGAGACTTGAGCACGCGGCGCCGGCGCGAATAGAGCCAGGGAATCGAGCAGATCCTTGACACCGAAATTCTTCAGTGCCGAGCCAAAGAAAACCGGCGTGAGATGACCTTCGCGAAACGAGTCGAAATCGAAGGTCCGGCATGCTTCCTTCACCAGCGCCAGTTCGTCGGCGATCGCCTTGGCATCGAGCATCGGATTTTTCGTCGCCAGCGCCGGTAAGTCGAGCGCCTGCCGTTCGACGGTTTTCCCGTCCTCACTGACTAGTCGCATCTCGCCCGTCGAAAGATCATAGGTGCCCGCAAAATCGCGGCCGCGTCCGATCGGCCAGGTCATCGGCGCCGTATCGAGTGCCAGCGTCTTTTCAATTTCATCGAGCATTTCGAAAGGGTCACGGCTCTCTCGGTCCATCTTGTTGATGAACGTGATGATCGGAATGTCGCGAAGCCGGCATACTTCGAACAGTTTTCGCGTGCGCGCTTCGATACCTTTGGCGGCGTCGATCACCATGACGGCGGAATCCACCGCCGTGAGCGTGCGATATGTATCTTCCGAAAAGTCCTCGTGGCCCGGCGTGTCGAGTAGGTTGAACACGCGGCCGTCATAGTCAAACGTCATCACCGAGGTGACGACAGAGATCCCGCGCTCACGCTCGATCGCCATCCAGTCCGAGCGGGTCGAACGCCGGTCCCGTTTGGCTTTGACCTGACCGGCGAGATTGATCGCGCCGCCGAACAGCAACAGCTTCTCGGTCAGCGTGGTTTTGCCCGCATCGGGATGAGAGATAATCGCAAATGTACGTCGCCGGTCGACCTCGGCCGCAAGCGGCGTCGCAGGGATCGACTCGGGCGTGACCAACGGCTTGTTCATGGGGCGCATGTGGCAGGGAAAGCCCGGTGGATCAAGAGGGCTGGGTCCGCAAAGCGCGGCAAATGACGTACTTGCGGCCTTGGAAGCTAGCCGAGGGTCACGGAGTATTGCTCGGGATTGAAGCCGACCAGCAATTTCCCGCGTTCCGCCTCGACCACAGGCCGCTTGATCATCGACGGCTGCTTGAGCATCAGGGCAATCGCCTTTGCCTCGGTGATACCGGTCTTGTCCTTGTCAGGCAGTTTCTTGAATGTGGTTCCTGCCCGATTAAGGAGGGCTTCCCATCCGACCTTCTTCGCCCAGCGCTCCAGCTGGGCACGATCAATGCCCGCCGACTTGTAGTCATGGAAGGCATATTCGACGCCGCGCTTGTCGAGCCACGCGCGCGCCTTCTTCATGGTGTCGCAATTTTTGATGCCGTAGATAATGACCGGCATATTTACTCCCACTCGATCGTGCCCGGCGGCTTCGACGTCACATCGTAGACCACGCGGTTGACGCCTTTGACCTCGTTGATGATGCGCGTGGCGACCGTGCCCAAGAACGTCATGTCAAAGGGATAGAAGTCCGCTGTCATGCCGTCGGTCGACGTCACCGCTCGAAGCCCGACAACATACTCGTAAGTCCGAAAGTCGCCCATGACGCCGACGGTTTTCACCGGCAGGAGCACGGCGAAGGCCTGCCAGATGTTGTCGTATTGCCCGCTCCGGCGGATTTCCTCGACATAGATCTCGTCGGCGAGCCGAAGGATATCGAGCTTCTCGCGTGTGATCGCTCCAGGGCAGCGGATCGCGAGGCCAGGCCCCGGAAACGGATGCCTGCCGACGAAAGCCTCCGGCAAACCGAGTTCGCGGCCGAGCGCCCTAACCTCATCCTTGAAGAGTTCGCGCAACGGCTCGACTAGCTTCATGTTCATGCGTTCCGGCAAACCGCCGACATTGTGGTGCGACTTGATGGTGACCGACGGGCCGCCGGTAAACGACACGCTTTCGATCACGTCGGGATACAGAGTCCCTTGCGCGAGAAATTCGGCGCCACCGACCTTTTTCGCTTCCTGTTCGAAAACGTCGATGAAAAGCTTGCCGATCGTCTTTCGTTTCTGCTCTGGGTCCTCGACGCCGGCAAGCGCCTTGAGAAAGATGTCGGACGCATCCACATGCACCAGCGGGATGTTGTAGCTCTCGCGGAAAAGCGTCATTACCTTTTGCGCCTCGCCAAGCCGCATCAATCCGTGATCGACCAGAACGCAAGTCAATTGATCGCCGATCGCTTCATGGATCAGAACGGCCGCCACTGCAGAATCGACGCCGCCTGACAGCCCGCAGATCACGCGTCCCTTGCCGACCTGCTTGCGTATTTTTTCGATCGCCTCGTCCTTGAAGGCGCGCATGGTCCAGTCGCCTTTGAGGCCGGCGATCTTACGCACAAAGTTGCGCAGAAGAGCTGCGCCGTGCGGCGTGTGCATCACTTCAAGGTGAAACTGTGTGGCGTAGAACTTGCGTTTGTCGTCGCCGATGATCGCAATCGGCGCATTCGGCGACGTACCAAGCGCGCGGAAGCCTTGCGGTGGGATTGTGACACGATCGCCGTGACTCATCCACACGGGGTATTTCTCGCCCATGCGCCACACGCCTTCGAACAATGGCGAGTCCGCGGTGACGGTCACCTCGGCGCGACCAAACTCACGATGGTGTCCGCCTTCCACTTTGCCGCCGAGCTGATGCGCCATTGCCTGCTCGCCGTAGCAAATACCGAGGACCGGTATGCCTGCGTCGTAGATGGCTTTAGGTGCAAGCGGCGCATCCTTATCAAGAACCGAAGCAGGGCCGCCGGAGAGGATGATCGCCTTCGGCTTCATCTCGCGGAAGGCGGCCTCGGCTTTCTGATACGGGACGATCTCGGAATAAACCTTTTCCTCCCTCACCCTGCGCGCAATGAGCTGGGTGACCTGGGAACCGAAATCAACGATCAGAACCTTGTCGTGCATGGACGGTCGATGTGTCCCGAAGGTGGCCGACTCGGGTGCGCAAGGGCCGTTCGGGGCGGCTTTTTGCCGGCTTTGGGCCCTGAGGTCAAGTCTCTCTGCGATCCGGGTAAGCCAATGTTAGCGCCGAACGTGCTTAGAAAAATGGCCTCGACCATATTTGTTCACAGCCGGAACCGCCGGAACGATCATGGCTTTCGAAACCGAACGCATGAGATTGCCATCCGCCGCAAGCGGTCGCGCGGATCGCCGTGCGGTCCTGTTTCGTGAGAGCCTCGGCAGCATGGCCCAGCGTCACATCCTGGGCCTTGCATGGGCACTCAGCCCCGCGCGAGTCCGCGGCTTGCCCAATATATTGCGGCTGTGTTTCGACGAGTTTCTTGCGCCTGACTATGCGCTGCCCGACCCCGAGCGCGGCATTCGACAGCCCTCCAGGCCTCGTCGGAATCGTGCATGACTCGTCGGTACCAACCCTTCTCACCGCCTATCGGCGCGGGCTTTATCCATTCGCGCACATTGCGCCGCTGAAGTGGTGGTCGCCGCCGCAACGCTCGGTCCTGTTCTTTAACGAGCTGCACATGGCCAAGCGGCTGCGCCGGCAGACGCGCCAGGGCAACTACACGTCACGCTGGATCGCGATTTTGAGGCGGTCATCGCCGCCTGCGCCGGTCACCGGGAGGACCGCTGGCATCTCACGTGGATCACGCCGCGAACTATGCACGCGTACGCGGAATTGTTCGACGCGGGCTACGCTCACTCTTTCGAAGTCTGGAATGAGCGCGGCGAACTCGCCGGCGGAGGCTACGGCGTCGCGATCGGCCGCGTCTTCATCACTGAATCGCAAGTCTCGCGCGAGCCGAATACATCGAAAATGGGCTTCGCGGCACTCAACTGGCATCTCGCGCACTGGGGATTTGCCTTCAACGACGGCAAGCTGATGACGCCGACGTGCCATGACATGGGCTTCAGCGAAATTCCGCGCGACGAATATCTCCGCCGCCTCGCACGGGCCGAGCACCAACCCGACAGGTTGGGGCGCTGGCAAGTCGAATCAGAATTGAAGGCAGCCGTGGCGGATTGGCAGCCGGTCTAGTGCCGCCCGTTATCCACGACCGGACCGAGCAGCGGAATTGCGGATATCCATTTTCCGATCCGTGAACGGCCTGGCTCCTCAACCTTGGCTTCGTCAGCAGCGGCTTGCGCAGAATCGGGGATTGATTCCGGCGGAACCGGGTGATCCGGATTTTGTTTTTGCGCCGCTTCCGGTTTTACCGGGGGCGGAGTGACAGCGATCGCCGGCGGCAGTGCAGGCGCGGCTGGTGATGCGGCTGCGGGCGACGATGTGACCGCAGGCGCGGTGGCCTCAGTCTCACGCTGTGCCGGTCGAACGACGGGAGCAGGCAAGGTGCGCGCTTTCGCGCTATCAACCGGACGTTGATGCTCTTGGTGGGTCACCAATGCTTGGCGGACAGCGTCGAGCCACTGTGTATCAGAAACGACAGTTTCTCGATGGACAGTTTGCGTAGCCGGAGCGGGCGCATTCGTGACCGCCTGCTTGGGCGCGGCTTGCGTGCGCGGCTCGGTTTTCCGAACCGGCTCTTTCGCCGCAGATTCATTCGGTTGGACTTTCGGTGCGGCAGCAACCGGGGTTACCGACTTTTCTGCTGCCAATAACATCTTGAATGCGGCGGTTGCCTCCGGGTCAACCGTCGCGCAGGCCTTTTCGAAGGTCTCAATATCGCGCCGGACCAGGATGCGCCGGGTGGCCGCGTCCACGCCCTTGTCGAGCATCGCAATAATGCCGCTGCGCAAGCTCTGGCACGTCGTCTCAGGAGAAAAATTCGCACGATAGAACGTGTAGGCGCTCCCGATACCGACCGGCACGGCCAGCAATGAGCCGATCATCTGGACGACCGTCACGAAGCGGACGACACGCGGCGCTTTTGCTCCCGGATGGAAAGGAGCGGACGCAGTATCGCGCGCGTCCATGTGAAATGGCGGATCGCGCCTGGCCACGAGCATGGAAAACCTCAAAAGAATTTCGCGGTTCCACAGACACGCGATCATCGCGGAGAAAGTTGGCCGGGAATGGGGCGCAATCGGGGAATTCCGGTTGCGTTTTCTTACCAATCCTAACAGGGAACCTCAGCTGCCGCGACGCAAGACCGAGACGAAAAAGCCGTCGGTATCGGTCGATCGCGGTGTCATCAATATGCCCTCGCCGGAAAGGCGGGCCGCCTTGCAAAACATGAAGGCGCGCTCACCAAGTGCCTGCGCCGTTTGCTGGGGTGGCTCGACCACAAACGCGGAGTGTCGCGAGAGGAATGCGCGCACCTGCGCGCCATTTTCCTCAACCAGCACTGAACAGGTGATGTAGGCGATCCGGCCACCCGGCTTGAGCAGCGCCACCGCGCGATCTAGCACTTCGACTTGCTCCTTCAGCCGCTGCTCAAGTGCACCAGGCCGGATCCGCCACTTGGCGTCCGGATTGCGCCGCCACGCACCTGTGCCGGTGCAGGGCGCGTCGATCAGCACCAGATCCATGTGCCCTGCCAGATCGTCGATTTCGCCACCGACGGACTTCGGGGCGCGTACCTGCACATTGCGCGCACCCGAGCGTTTGAGCCGATCATGGATCGGTGCTAGCCGGCGCTTGTCATCGTCGGTGGCGAAAATCTGGCCCTTGTTCTGCATCATCGCCGCAAGCGCGAGCGTCTTGCCGCCGGCTCCGGCGCATAGATCAACAACCTGCTCACCCGGTGCCGCACCGGAAAACAGGGCGGTCAATTGCGACGCCTCGTCCTGAAGTTCGACCATGCCCTTGAGAAACGCCGGCTCGGCGTGGATTGCGGGGCTTTTTGCATCGGCGGAAAGGCGAATGCGCAGACCCCAAGGCGACCAGCGCGTTGCCTCGAGCTTCAGGTCAGACAGCATTCTCGAGGCCGTTTCTGTGTCGGCCTTTAATGCATTGACACGCAGATCGAGCGGCGCGCGCGAGGCTAACGCCGCCCCCTCCTCGGCCCGTTCCTCCCCAAAGGCGCGCGTGAAATATGGGTCGAGCCACTCCGGATAGTCGCCGGCAACATGAGCGGGCGCATTTGCGATGTCGTCCGCCTCAAGGTACTTGCCCTCGTCATCGCTCAGCTTCGCCGGCGCGTATTTCGATCCGTCAGCAAGCTTGCCAATTGCCTCAACGCCGAGCCTACGCTCCCGCTTGAGCATCCCGAGAAGCACAGCACGTGGAGTGTCGGCCTGCATGATGAAGGCGCTTGAGGCGCGCCGCCGCAGCGCATCATAGACTAGACCGGCGATAGCCGCCCGGTCACCGGAGCCGGCAAAACGATGCGTTAAGCCCCATGCCTTGAGCGCATCGGCTGCCGGACGGCGCTCGCTTTCTATTGCCGCGAAGACCTCGATTGCGGCAGCAAGCCGCGCTGCCGGCGTCATGGCAATGCGAGAAGGATGCGCACGATGTAGATCACCCACATGATCACCAAGATGACCGCCCCTACGCCATAAAATGCACCGCGCACGCGAACGTTGTTGTTGGTCACATGCACGAGCGCCTGCATCCCGCGCATGACGACGAAAATCCAGGCGAGGACGACAAAGAGAAGATCGGCGTGGTGAGTGATGATCACGAGAATCGTTAACACATAGAGCAAAACCGGCAGTTCAAACTGATTTGCAAATGAATAGGCGAACTGGCTGGCGCGCACGGGCCAGTTCGGTTCGCGCAACGCGATGTCCTCAAACCGGGTCTCGCCGCGCTGCAAGGTTGAAGTGCGGAAATACATCATGCCGAACATCACGCTGAAGGTAAGCAGTACCTCGACGAACAAGGGTAGCAGCACGAACCGAATTGACATGACCAATCCTCTCGCAGGGAAAGGATAACTACACGCGGCTCGGATAGTTCGGGCTTTCGCGGGTGATGGTCACATCATGGACGTGGCTCTCGCGCAGCCCCGCCCCGGTTATGCGGATGAACTCCGCCTTTGCATGCATCTCGTCGAGATTTTTGGCCCCGACATAGCCCATGGCGGCGCGCAGGCCGCCGGTGAGCTGGTGCAAAACAGTCGCAGCCGTGCCTTTGTAAGGCACTTGTCCTTCGACACCTTCCGGTACCAACTTGAGCGTATCCTTGATGTCCTGTTGGAAGTAGCGGTCCGCCGAGCCGCGCGACATCGCGCCGACCGAGCCCATGCCTCGATAGGTCTTGTACGAGCGCCCCTGATAGAGAAACACCTCGCCGGGCGTCTCATCCGTGCCGGCGAGCAGCGAGCCGACCATCGCGCAATCCGCGCCCGCAGAAATCGCCTTTGCCAAGTCGCCGGAATATTTGATACCGCCGTCGGCGATCACCGGCGTACCGGTTGCCTTCGCCGCATCCACGCAGTCCATGATCGCCGTTAATTGGGGCACGCCGACGCCCGCAACAATCCGAGTCGTGCAGATCGAGCCTGGCCCGATCCCGACCTTGATGGCGTCGGCGCCGCAACCGATCAGCGCCTTTGCGCCTTCGACCGTCGCAACATTGCCAGCCACGACCTGAACCTTGTTCGACCGACGCTTGATACGAGTGACCGCGTCCAGGACGTATTTGGAATGGCCATGCGCGGTGTCGACAACCACAAGATCGACGCCGGCGGCAATCAACGCTTCTGTGCGGGCAAATCCCTTGTCGCCGACCGTAGTCGCCGCGGCAACGCGAAGTCGCCCCTGCTCGTCCTTGCAGGCATTCGGGTTGGCGACTGACTTCTCAATATCCTTCACGGTGATCAGGCCGACGCAGCGGTACTCCGCGTCCACCACCAGCAGCTTCTCGATGCGGTGCTGGTGCAAGAGGCGCTTTGCCTCGTCCTGGCCGACGCCTTCGCGCACGGTGATAAGTTTTTTCGTCATCAGCTCCGACACGCGCTGGCGAGGGTCGGTGGCAAAGCGGACGTCGCGGTTAGTGAGAATGCCGACAAGTTTCCCGGGCGTGCTGGTGCTCGCGCGCTCGACCACAGGAATGCCGGAGATATGGTTCTCCTTCATCAGGTCGAGTGCCTGCTGCAGGCTGGCACCGGGCTCGATCGTAAGCGGGTTCACCACCATGCCGGATTCGAATTTCTTGACCTGACGAACCTGTGCCGCCTGCTCGTCCGGCTCCATGTTGCGATGAAGCACGCCGATGCCGCCGGCTTGCGCCATGGCAATCGCCATCTGCGCTTCCGTGACCGTATCCATAGCCGATGCGATGATCGGAATGTTAACGGCGATCGAGCGGGTGATGCGCGAACGGATGTCGACGTCGGCGGGCAGGACCTCAGACTGACCGGGCTTTATCAGCACGTCGTCGAATGTGAGCCCTTCGCGCGGACTTGCGTTGTTTTTTCCGGCCATCGCCAACTCCGTCTTGCCCAAAAGGGCAGTCGGACCGGCCGGCAGGGGTTGAAAAAGCCCGTTGCGAGGGGGTCCCTCGCCTGCGTCACGGCCCGCTTTTGGGTTGGCGTGGGTCGATAGCACGGGATGGCGCCGATTCCTAGCGCAATCGCGGATGGCTGTTATGAACTCGTAAACGTGAAGGAGCCTTCTTTCCGCCGCCGCTTTACACTTCAAAACCCTTGCCCAATGACCTGCCCGCGCCGCCCGGTTTTCCATGCCCCGTGATCGCATCGTTCCGCTGATCATCGCGGTCGCCCTGTTCATGGAGAACATGGATTCGACAGTCATCGCCACGTCGCTGCCGGCGATCGCCGCCGACATCGGCACCAATCCGCTGGCGTTAAAGCTCGCGGTCACCTCCTATTTGCTCTCACTGGCGATCTTCATCCCGGCCAGCGGCTGGACTGCCGATCGCTTCGGTGCACGCACAGTGTTCCGCGCGGCCATTGCGGTGTTCGTCCTGGCCTCGATTGGGTGCGCACTATCGGGCTCGCTCACCGATTTCGTCGTCGCCCGTATCGTGCAGGGCATGGGCGGTGCGATGATGACGCCGGTTGGCCGCATGGTCCTGGTCCGCACCATCAGCAAGCGCGAGCTTGTCGGTGCCATGGCCTGGGTGACGACGCCGGCGCTCATCGGCCCGGTGCTGGGGCCGCCGGTCGGCGGTTTCATCACAACCTACGCGAAGTGGCACTGGATCTTCATCATCAACGTACCGATCGGTTTGCTCGGCGTCGCTCTCGCGACCCGATACATACCGGACGTGCGCACCGAGGAGCACGAGCGCTTCGACGCCGTCGGCATGGTGCTCGCCGGCCTTGGCATCGGCGGCATGGCCTTTGGGCTCTCGGTATTGGGACTAAATTTCCTGCCCTGGACCGTGGTCGGGGGCCTAGTCTTCGGCGGCGTGTGTTTTGTCGTGGCCTATCTTGCGCATGCGCGCAAGACCTACAATCCGGCGCTCGATCTCTCGCTGTTCCGTGTGCCGACATTCTTTGCGAGCGTCTGTGGTGGATTCATTTTCCGGCTTGGACTGGGCGCGCTGCCATTTCTGCTGCCGCTGATGCTGCAGATCGGCTTCGGCATGACGCCGTCCAATCAGGCATGATTACGTTCGCAACCGCGCTCGGCGCAATGGGAATGAAGTGGGCGACAGCGAATATTTTGCGGCGGTTCGGCTTCCGCAACATCCTGGTCGTCAATTCCATCATCAGCTCCGTATTTCTGGCGATCTGTGCCGGTTTTACCGCCACGACACCCATTGTGGTGATGATGGTCCTGCTTCTGGTCGGCGGATTCTTCCGTTCGCTGCAGTTCACCAGCATCAACACCATCGCCTATGCCGACATCGAGCCATCCCGCATCAGCCGGGCGACCGCGCTCGTCAGCGTCGCGCAGCAGCTGGCTGTGTCGTCCGGCGTGGCGTTTGGGGCACTCGCGGTGGAACTCACCATCTACTTTAAAGGGAGCAATCCGCTGCAAGCCACTGATTTTCCGCCTGCCTTTTTGGCCGTCGCGGCGATTTCTGCGTTGTCGGTCATGATCTTTGCCCGGCTCGCCCCCGAGGCTGGCGCGGAAATGGCCGACCGGCTTCCGGCCCCCACCGAGACATCGGACCAGCGCGCCGGCTAGTCCGCGGTGCCACGTTCGCCGCGAAATCCCGTGGCGAGCAGATAAAGCTCGGCGGAATCCGCACGGCTTGCCGCCGGTTTCACGTGCTTGACGCTCTTGTAGTCGCGCTTGAGGCCCGCAAGCAGCGCGGCCTCCGTGCCCCCCTGCAGCACCTTGGCGAGGAAGGTGCCGCCGGGGGCGAGCACCTCGCGGGCAAATGCCGCGGCCGCTTCCACCAACGCCATGATCTTCAGATGGTCGGTCCTCGCGTGCCCGGTAGCATTTGCGGCCATGTCCGACATGACAACATCGGCCGGACCGCCGATCATGTCCTTGAGCCTGCCAGGAGCACTGTGACCCAGGAAATCGAGATTAACAAAATCGACTCCCGGTACCGGGTCCATCGGTAAAACGTCGATCGCGATCACACGACCGTGCTCGGGCGCGCCCACGCGCCTTGCGGCAACCTGGCTCCACCCGCCGGGCGTCGCGCCGAGATCGATCACGCGCGCGCCCTTCTTCAGGAAGCGAGCCCTGTCGTCGATCTCCATTAGTTTGTATGCGGCGCGCGAGCGCATGCCTTCGCGCTTCGCACGTGCGACGTAGGGATCGTTGAGCTGGCGCTCCAGCCAAAGCTTGGATGATTGAGAGCGATTTTTGCCGCCGCGGACCCGAACCTTCATCTGGCGTGGTCCGGCGCCCTTGCCGCGCACGGTCACGATGGCGCGGCCTGGCTGTTGCCGCCCCAGGCACCATCGTCACGCATCATCTGCACCAGCATGCCTTCCCGCAGTCCGCGATCGGCAACGCGCAGCCGCGGGCACGGAAACGCGCGGCGGATCGCCTCGAGGATCGCGCAGCCGGCGAGAACAAGGTCCGCCCGTTCTGCACCGATGCATGGGCTCGCGACGCGTTCCTCGTAGCTCATCGCCAGCAACCGTTCGACAACCGCATTGATTTCCTCCGCGCTCATCCAACAACCATCCACGCGGTTGCGATCGTAGCGCTTGAGGTTGAGATGCACACCGGCAATGGTTGTTACCGTGCCCGAAGTGCCGAGCATGTGAATGCCGCTAGTCCCATCACCACCATGCTCGCGCACGAATGGCGCGATAAGCGCGGCCACTTCCCCAACCATGGCATCGTAACTTTCACGCGTCACGGTTATGCCGCCATAGCGCTCCGCCAGCGTCACCACGCCATGCGGCACGGAAATCCAGCCACGAATCTGCGGCAGCGGCGGTCCTCCGCGGCTGCGCTGCGAGCGCGCAAGCCGCACAAGTTCGGACGACCCGCCGCCAATGTCGAACAGCACGGCACCCGCGGCCTGCGGATCGATCAGCGGCGTACAGCCGGTCGCGGCAAGACACGCTTCGGTCTCGCGATCGATCACTTCCAACTCAAGGCCGAGTTCGTCCGCAACGCGGACTAGAAACTCCGTGCCGTTTTCCGCCGTGCGGCAGGCTTCGGTTGCGATCAGGCGGGCGCGCGTGACACCCTTGTTCTTCATCTTGCTGCGGCAAATGGCCAAGGCCGCTATGGCGCGACCGATAGCGGGCTCGCTCAAGCGCTTCGATGACGAGACGCCTTCGCCGAGCCGAACGATCCTGGAAAATGCATCGACGACATGGAACCCGTCACCAGAGGGGCGTGCCACCAGCAATCGGCAGTTGTTGGTTCCGAGATCGAGGGCGGCATAGGTCGCGCCGCCCCGATCATTGCCGAAGCGACCATTGGCCTGTCCAGGCGACCGCCGACCCCACCGGGCCCGCGGCAGCGGCGCCCGATTGATAGCAGGGTCGAGGCCTGGGATATCCCCGGCCTCGCCGCTCATCTCTTAAAACCTTTCCTGTCTGCACCGCGAAGCCACGATTTCCTGGGCGCGTCACGGTTGCAGCCGTATTCCCTCGATCACGAAAAGTGTAACAGCGCCTGTGCCTCGCGCAACCCTCCGTCGCAAAAGCTATTCTTGTCGTAGGATGCCGTGTGCTCTATTTGACAACGCGCTGGCCTGGAAAGCACCACCCAAAATGGATGACCGCACCACCGAAACCGCGCTTTCGCTGACCAAATTCGGCGTCGGCCAGCCGGTCCGGCGCAGCGAAGACCCAACCCTCGTTCGCGGACAGGGCCGCTACACTGATGACGTCAGCCGCCCTAACCAGGCCTATGCGGTCATGGTTCGCAGCCGCGATGCGCATGGCATCATCCGGTCGATTGATACTACAGCAGCCAAGGCGATGCCCGGTGTGCTTGCGGTTTACACCGCCACTGACCTTTCGGTTTATGGCCCGCTCAAATGCAATCTGCCCCTGAAAAACCGTGACGGGTCACCGATCCGTTACACGCCGCGACCGGCGCTTGCCAGCGACAAGGTGCGCTTCGTCGGTGACCCCGTTGCCTGCGTGATCGCCGAAACCGTAGCGCAGGCCAAGGACGCGGCCGAAGCGGTCAGTCTCGACGTCGAACCGTTGCCAGTGGTGCTCAAACCATCCGATGCGGTGAAACCCGGAGCCCCCCTCGTGTTCGATGGGGTGCCAAACAATATCGCGCTCGACTACCACTATGGCGATGCTGCCAAGGTCGCGGAGGCCTTTGCGAAAGCCAGGCACGTGACGCGGCTCGAGACGTCGAACCAGCGCATGGTGGTCAATGCCATGGAGCCGCGCGCGGCGATCGGGGAATACGACGCAGCCACGGGCAAGTGGACGCTCTACTCCACGAGCCAGGGCGTGCACGGGATGAAGACATCGCTGATGGATATCCTGGGCGCACCGGCCGACAAGGTCCGCGTGATCACCGGCCAGGTCGGTGGCTCCTTCGGGATGAAGGCTGCCGTCTACCCTGAATATGTCTGCCTGCTGCATGGCGCCCGCATGCTCGGGCGGCCCGTCAAATGGACGGACGAGCGCTCCGGCAGCTTCGTGTCGGATCATCACGGCCGCGCGCAGGACATGGTGGTCGAGATCGCATTCGATAAGGACGCGCATATCCTCGCGATCCGCCTCTCCGGCTACGGCGACATGGGCGGCTATCTCGCCCAGTTCGGCCCGCTGCTGCCGACCGGAAATCAGGTCAAGAACATCGCCAGCGTCTATCGCACGCCGCTGATCGAGGTGGCGACCAAATGCGTGTTCACCAATACGACGTTTGTGTCGGCCTATCGCGGCGCCGGGCGCCCGGAGGGCAATTATTATATCGAGCGCACGCTCGACCTCGCGGCGTCCGAGCTCGGCATCGACCGCATCGACTTGCGCAGGCGAAACATGGTCCGCAAGAGCGACCTGCCCTTCAAGGCTGCGTCGGACATGACGTACGACTGCGGCGACTTCCTCGGCGTGTTCAAGCAGGCGCTCGATGCCGCCGACTATACCGCGTTCAAGAAGCGCAAGCGTGAAAGCAAGAAGCGGGGCCTGCTGCGTGGATTGGGAATTGGCTGCTATCTCGAAGTCACCGCAGCACCCGGCAAGGAACTGGGCGCCATTCACTTCGAAGCCGACGGAACGGTGACGATCGTCACCGGCACGCTCGACTTCGGCATGGGTCACGCAACAACATACGCTCAGATACTGACTGATCTACTCGGTGTCCCATTCGACCGCATTCGTATGGTCGAAGGCGACAGCGACCGCATGGCCTTCGGCGGCGGCAGCGGCGGATCGCGGTCCGTGATGTTTGTCGGTGCCGCGCTGACTGAATCGTCGGCGATCGTCATCGAGCGCGGCAAGCAGATCGCCTCCCACGTGCTGGAGGCCTCACCGAGCGACATCGAATTCAAAGCCGGCCGCTTCGTGATTGCCGGGACCGACCGCTCCATCGGCCTGCTCGAACTCGCTGCGCGCCTGCGCGCCGGCATCAATCTGCCCGAAGGCGCGCCGAGGTCGCTCGACGTCGATCACGTCGTCAACAATGCGGTCCCCTCCGCATTCCCGAACGGCTGCCATATCGCCGAGGTCGAGGTCGATCCCGAAACCGGCGCAGCGCATGTCGTTCGCTATTCTGCGGTCAATGATCTTGGCACGATCGTCAACCCGCTCCTGGTCGAGGGTCAGATCCAGGGCGGCGTCGTACAAGGCCTTGGCCAGGTTTTGCTGGAGCAGGCGGTTTACGATTCCGACGGACAGCTCGTGACCGGCTCATTCATGGACTACGCGATGCCGCGCGCGCATGACGTGCCGATGATCAATGTCGCCAGTCATCCGGTGCCGACCAAAAGCAATCCGCTCGGCGCCAAGGGCTGCGGCGAGGCAGGTACTTCGGGCGGCCTGCCCTCTGTCGCGAACGCCGTCATCGACGCGCTCTCGGAATACGGCATTCGCCATCTGGAAATGCCGATGACGCCAGCCCGCATCTGGCAGGCCATTCGACAGGCAAAGGCCGAGCAATGACCCAGGCGGCGGGCGTCCTTGAACCGGCGCGCGCGCCCTATATCCGCGTGGTCGGTGCAGTCAGCGCCGCTCACTTCGTCTCTCATTATTACATCATCGTGCTGGCACCGCTTCTGCCGTTCGTGCGTGATGAGTATCAGGTAACCTACACGCAAATCGGACTGGCTTTCGCGGCCTTCAACGTCGTGACCGCGATGTTTCAGACTCCTGCCGGGTTTTTGGTCGACAGGCTGGGTGCGCGCGCGTTGCTGATCATAGGCCTCGCAATCGGCGCCATCGCTTTTATAACGATGGGCCTTGTAAACTCATTCTGGGTGATGGTCGCGATGTTCGGCGTCGCGGGCGTCGGCAACACCGTTTATCATCCGGCCGACTATACCCTCTTGTCGCAGCACGTATCGTCCGACCGCATCGGACAAGCTTTTTCGGTGCACACGTTCGCCGGAATGCTGGGCTCGGCGGTTGCTCCCGCGAGTCTCTTGCTGATGGAGAGCGTATGGGGTTGGCGCGGGGCCTTCGTCGGCACGGGCGTGCTCGGCTTTTCTGTGGCAATGCTCTTGTTGCTGGTGCGTGACAGTTCCAACGCCACGATTGTCGCCGCCATTCGCACCAAACCCGAGACGTCCGCCGCCGGATTGCGGCTCCTTCTCTCGACACCGATCCTGCTCAATCTCGTATTCTTCGTTCTGCTCGCGATGATAAGCGGCGGCCTCTCCAACTATTCCGTTGTAGCGCTCGGCGCGCTCTACGGGACTCCGGTCACGACTGCCAACGCGGCATTGTCGGGCAATCTTCTGCTTTCCGCCATTGGCGTGCTGGTCGGCGGCCTGCTGGTCACCCGCACAAAACGCCATAGCATGGTGGCCACACTCGGCCTTACCGCAATGGCGCTGTCGGTGGCGCTGATCGCCGGGGTCAACCTGAATTCGCTGGCGCTGATTGCAACCATGTCATTTGGCGGATTTTTCTCCGGTCTGATCATGCCCTCGCGCGACATGATCGTACGCGAGGTCACGCCGCCCGGGTCGTTCGGCAAGGTGTTCGGTTTCGTCACCACCGGCTTCAATATCGGCGGCATCGTTTCGCCGTTGATTTTCGGGGCGATCATGGACCACGGCAGTCCGCGCATGGTCTTCCTGATGGTGGCGGCGTTCAGCCTGATGGCGATCCTGACTGTAGCGACGCGGCCCCGGCAGGCGTCTTGACCTTGCGCGCCTGGCCTATGGACTTGTCAAATAAGCCAAATTGCCCCATGTCAGGGTCCTCCGGTCATGGCGACAGCGGTTCTATCGGGTACAATCATTCGCTGTCTTGCTGGGGAATAGTTCAACGGTAGAACATCGGACTCTGACTCCGAGAATCTAGGTTCGAATCCTAGTTCCCCAGCCACCGCTGCGACAACTCTCTGAGCATCCGCAACTTTTTCGGTCCGGCAAAGCCAATTGAC
>DATGDN010000111.1:0-7923 GCA_035310865.1 Pseudolabrys sp.
GCAAACTCGGCATGAGCGTTGGCATGATGCGTCAGCTTAGAAAAAGCCGGCAGGTTGATGGAGATGGCTGACACTGCGAAGAAAGCTGCGGGCGCGGCTCTGGTCACCGGCGCCGGCCGTCGTATCGGAGCGGCCATCGCACTTGCGCTGGTGCGCGCAGGCTATTCTGTGGTGCTGCACGCCAATAATTCTCGCGATGATGCAGAGAGGCTGGCCGCCACGATCACCGGGGCAGGTGGTCGGGCTAGCGTGGTACTTGCCGATCTGGCCGACCACGAAGCAGTTCGCGGTCTTGTGCCGGCTGCCGCGGCATTCGGTCGGCTTACCCTTCTGGTCAACAACGCCGGCGAGTTTGAGCCTGATGATATCGAGACGCTATCGCGGGCCCGGTTCCTACGGGCAATTGCTGTGAACCTGGAGGCACCTCTTTTTCTCTCGCAGGCCTTTGCCGCACAGGCCCCGCAGGACGTCGATGCCTCGATCGTCAATGTCCTTGATCAGCGTGTTCTTAAGCCAAATCCTCGTTTTTTCTCCTACACGCTGAGCAAGAGCGCTCTCCATACGGCGACGACGACTTTGGCGCAGTCATTGGCCCCCAACCTCCGGGTCAATGCCGTTGCTCCCGGTCCCACGCTTCCAAGCCCGCGCCAGACCGACGTACAGTTTGCCGCACAATCAGAAAGTCTGCCGCTTCAACGTGGTCCGCGTCCCGAGGACATTGCGGCTGCGGTTCTCTACCTCGCGCAGGCGACGGCCGTGACCGGCGTTACGATTCCTGTTGATGGCGGCCAGCATTTATCGTGGCGGACTGCCGACAGCGAGGTCGTGGAATAGTGCAATTGCGGTTATCCGATTAGATCATGCGCAAATACGCGGGGCGCATTATCTTCACGCTCATGAACGGCACCAACAAAGACATCGATCCGGCGAGTGAATTGCGCGAGGACGAAGAGGAATCGTCGCTGCCGGACATTGAATTGGAAAGCGCGCAGGTGGGGACGCTTGCTGCTGGCCGCGCTGCCATCATGCGTTTTGCCAAGCTGGCGCCGTCTGCTCCCGGCGTTTACCGCATGATCGATGTGCAGGGCGATGTGCTGTATGTCGGCAAGGCGAAGAATATCAAGAAGCGGGTCACTGCCTATGCGCGTCCAACCGGACATGACAGCCGCATTTCCCGCATGATTGCGGCGACGGTGACGTTGGAATTCGTTAGCACCAAGACTGAAACCGAAGCGCTGCTGCTGGAAGCCAACCTGATCAAGCGCTTGCGGCCGCGGTTCAACGTGCTGCTGCGTGACGATAAGTCGTTTCCTTACATTCTAATCACATCGGACCATTGGGCCCCGCAGATCCTGAAGCACCGGGGTGCACGCACGCGCCCAGGGCACTATTATGGACCTTTCGCTTCCGCCGGTGCAGTCAACCGTACCATCAACGCGCTTGAGCGCGCCTTCCTGCTGCGGTCGTGCTCGGATTCGTATTTCGAGGCGCGGTCGCGGCCGTGTCTGCTCTTTCAGATCAAGCGATGCTCGGCGCCTTGCACGCGCGAGATCGATTTTGCTGGCTATACCGAGCTGGTCAACGAAGCGAATGAATTTCTCTCCGGCCGTAGTCAGTCCGTGCAGAAGGAATTGGCTCAGGAAATGGACAAGGCATCGGCCGCGCTCGATTTCGAACGAGCCGCGATCTACCGCGACCGCCTGTCGGCGTTGTCGGCAATTCAGTCGCACCAGGGGATAAATCCGCGCAACATAGAAGAGGCCGATGTCTTCGCCGTTCATCAGGCGGGTGGGTACTCCTGCGTTGAAGTGTTCTTCTTTCGCACCGGGCAAAACTGGGGCAATCGCGCCTACTTTCCGAAAGCGGACCGCGCCATCGGACCGGCTGAGGTGCTCAGCGCATTCCTCGCGCAGTTCTACGACGACAAGCCGCCGCCGCGTCTCATTCTGGCTTCGCACGAGTTCGACGAGCGCAAACTGCTCGCCGAGGCGCTGACCGCCAAAAGCGGACGCAAAGTTGAGGTCAGTGTGCCGCAGCGCGGCGAACGCAAGGAACTGGTGCAGCACGCGTTGGCCAATGCACGCGAGGCGCTGGCCCGCAAGCTCGCCGACACATCATCGCAGCAAAAGTTGCTTGGGGCTTTGAGGGAAACCTTTTCGTTGCCCCGTTCGCCGCGTCGTATTGAAGTCTATGACAACAGCCATATCGGCGGCACCAACGCAGTGGGCGCGATGATTGTCGCCGGTCCCGAAGGTTTCCGCAAAAATCAGTACCGTAAATTCAATATCCGGTCGTCTGAACTCGCACCGGGCGACGATTACGGCATGATGCGCGAAGTCCTCCAGCGGCGATTCAAGCGTCTGTTGGATGAAAATCCGCGCACCGTGGTGAACGACGTCCTTGCCAGCATCAAAGGCGATGGTGAAGACCAGCCTTGGCCGGACCTCTTGCTCATTGATGGAGGACAAGGACAGCTCAACGCTGCCCAGGAAACGCTGACGGCGCTTGGCATATCCGACGTGCCCATTGTGGCAATCGCGAAAGGTCCAGACCGGGATGCCGGCCGCGAGACCTTCTTTATGGCCGGCTGCCAACCCTTCAAGCTGCCACCGCGCGATCCGCTTCTCTATTTTATCGAGCGATTGCGTGATGAAGCGCACCGCTTTGCAGTCGGATCACATCGGACAAGGCGCAAGAAAGACATCCGCGAAGCTGGATTGCAGGAAATCCCGGGGATCGGCCCCACCCGCAAGCGGGCCTTGCTCCGCCATTTTGGCACTGTGAAAGCGATAGAGCGGGCAAGCCTACCCGATCTCGCACAGGTGCCTGGAATTAATGCGGAGACAGCGCGAAAGATATATGAATTCTTCCACGAGTCAGCCGCACGCTAGACGGAAAGCGAGAGATGATCATTCAGAGGCAGGAAGACGTCACAAAGGCCGTGACGGAAGCATTCAAAAACACGCAACCTCCGCGTTTGCGTGAAATCCTCCTCTCGCTGGTTAAGCACCTGCACGCATTTGCGCGGGACGTGCATCTGACCGAGGAAGAATTTGAAAAGGCCGTGCAGTATGTCGTGAGGTTGGGGCAGAAGACCGATGAAAAGCACAACGAAGTGGTGTTGATGTCGGGCTCGCTCGGCTTCTCCACGCTCATTTGTCTTCTCAATAATGGAAATAACGGGCAAACCGAAACGACCGCAAATTTGCTCGGGCCGTTCTGGCGAATGAATTCGCCGCGCACCGAGAGCGGTGCTTCTGTCGTGCGATCGCCGACACCAGGGCCGGTCCTCTTCGTCAATTGCTGGGTCAAGGATCAGAACGGCAAGCCGATAGTCAATGCCGAAGTAGATATTTGGCACTCCTCGCCCGAGGGTTTCTACGAGCAGCAGGATCCCAAACAGGCGCCGATGAACTTGCGGGGCAAATTCATGACCGACTCGCAGGGCCACTTCAGCTTTCGCAGCGTGAAGCCGGCCGGCTACCCGATTCCGATCGACGGCCCAGTGGGCGATCTCGTGCGCGCCACCGGGCGGCACAATTACCGCCCCGCGCATCTGCACTTCCTGATCTTCAAGGAAGGATTCAAAACGCTAATTTCGCAGGTCTACGTCAATGACGACGAGAAGCTGGAAACAGATGTGCAATTTGGCGTGACCCGCGCGCTGGTCGGCAACTACGTGCGGCATGACGGGCCGGCGCCCGCAAGTGACGTGACGGGCGAATGGTACTCCCTCGATCAGACTTTCGTGATGGAGCCGGGCAAGAGCCGGCTGCCAAAACCCCCTATTCAGTAGCTATGTGCGATCAAAGGGGATTGGCGGCCGTTCCCGGTTGACCTGACCCCGTCGTGGGTGTTCTTTTCCGGCATGAATGCCATCAGTTCCCGGCCTTTGCCGGCGCGCCCGCTTGCGCTGCCGAATCTACTGACCTATGCGCGTATCGCCGCGGTGCCGGTGGTCGTGGGTTTACTGTATTGGCAGAGCATTTTTGATGGCCCGCTGTGGCTGCGCTGGGTCGCGCTGGCGTTTTTTGTTGCTGCTGGCGTTACCGATATTCTTGACGGATATCTCGCACGCACATGGGGCCAGCAGTCTTCGCTTGGCCGCATGCTCGATCCCATTGCCGACAAATTACTGGTTGCGTCTTGTCTCTTAATGCTGGCGGCGGAAGAGACGATCCGAGGCTGGACGTTGCTTGCCGCTGTTGTCATCCTCTGCCGGGAAATTTTGGTGTCCGGCCTGCGCGAATATCTGGCTGAGCTGCGGGTTAGCGTGCCGGTGACTCGGCTCGCAAAATGGAAGACAACCGGTCAGATGGTCGCCATCGGCTTTCTGGTCGCCGGCGAGGCCGGCGACCGCATCGTGCCGATCGTCACACAAATCGGCATCATGTTGCTATGGCTGTCGGCGCTTCTGACACTCTATACCGGTTGGGACTATATGCGTGCCGGCCTACGTTATATGATCGACGAATGAACGTGAAATTGCGATATTTCGCTTGGGTGCGTGAGCGCGTCGGCAAGCCGGAAGAGGTTGTTGAAATCCCGCCGGCGGTTGCCACGGTCGGCGAACTGATGGTTTGGCTGGCTTCGCGTGGCGAGGAATATGCTCATGCGTTCGAAAACCGGAATGTGATCCGCGCCGCCATCAACCATGGCCATGTGCGGCCTGAGACCCCGATTAAAGACGCCGGAGAAATCGCGTTTTTCCCGCCCATGACGGGCGGATAGCCTACCTGCCGCTGGCGGGTTACATTAGACGCCATGACACCGACAGTGCGCCTACAGCGCGAGCCCTTTGACGCCGGTGCGGAAGCGGCGAAGCTCACGCGCGGCCGCGACAATGTCGGTGCTCTCGTCACGTTCACCGGAATTTGCCGTGGCATTGAAAATGGTGAGCCGATCGCCGCGCTTACGCTTGAGCATTACCCCGGCATGGCGGAGGAAGAGATCGAGCGTCACGTTAGTGAAGCGGCGAACCGCTGGTCTTTGCTGGGCGTAACCGTCATTCATCGCTACGGCCGAATCGAGCCCGGCGAAGACATCGTGCTCGTTGTAACGACATCGTCGCATCGTGAAACGGCATTCGCAGCCGCCGAGTTCCTGATGGATTATCTGAAAACGCGTGCGCCGTTTTGGAAACAAGTCGAGACGGCCAGCGGCAAAACCTGGGTTGCTGCCAAGGCCGCAGATGATGCGGCAGCGGGGCGTTGGACGGTGCGGCGCCACGAACGTGAAGCAGCGGAATAGCCGTTGTCTGCTGGAGGGCACTATGATTCCGGTCGTGTTTGCAGCAGTTGCTGTTGTGGCGCTCGCTGTCCACTCGGCTTCTTCTGCAGAAGTCTCTTACTTTGAGGTGCCTCGCGGGGCGCATCCACATGATGTCGCGCCCGCGCCCGACGGCACCGTCTGGTACACGGCGCAATCACAAGGCGCGCTTGGTATTCTCAATCCAAAGACCCGGCAAGCGACCCAGATATCGCTCGGCAAAGATTCCGCGCCGCACGGCGTAATTGTCGGCCCGGACCGCGCCGCGTGGATCACAGACAGCGGGCTGAATGCGATCGCACGGTTTGATCCCGCGACGAAGAGCGTCAAACTTTTTCCGCTGCCGAAAGAGTTTTCTGGCGCCAACCTCAACACCGCGACCTTCGACCGCAAGGGTATTCTTTGGTTCACGGGTCAAAGCGGCGTCTACGGCCGGGTTGATCCCTCGAGCGGCAAGGTGGAAGCTTGGAAAGCGCCGAAAGGTACCGGGCCTTATGGCATCACGACGACCCCGAATGGTGAAGTTTGGTATGCCTCGCTCGCAGGAGACCACATCGCCAAGATCGATACCGTGAGCGGTGACGCTTTGATGGTACCGCCGCCCAAGCCGGGCGTCGGCCCGCGGCGCATCTGGTCCGACTCCAAGGGTATGCTTTGGGTGAGTTTCTGGAACAGCGGAGAAGTCGGCCGTTACGATCCGATGAACAAGGCCTGGAAAGTCTGGAGCCTGCTGAAGAGCAAAGGTGGGTGCTACGCAATCTATGTCGACAACAAGGACAAGGTTTGGGTCACCGATTTCGTGGCCAATGCCATCTTGCGGTTCGATCCAGCGACTGAGGCTTTTGAGAGTTTTCCAAGCAACAAACGGGGCGCTTCGGTCCGTCAATTGCTTGGCCGGCCCGGCGAAGTTTGGGGCGGAGAATCGGGCGTCGATCGGTTAGTGGTCGTAAGAGATTAACGGCGGCAGGTGGCCAGATGCGGCGCAATTTAACGCCAAATCGCCGTGACATCCTTTGCTTGCTCGCTAGCGGCGCAATATCAGCGGCGGGCGCGCGGTCGGCTCCTGCTGCCGAAACAAAAATCAGCCGGCTAATCGAGCAAGCCCGGTCCAAGGGTTCGATTTCGCAAAAAATAGAGTTCATTTCCGCCTCGCTGCGGGGCACGCGGTATCTCGGCTACACGCTGGTCGGTGGGCCGCGGCGGCCGGAAGAATTTATCGCTCGCGACGATGGATTTGACTGCGTGACATTTTGCGAGACTGTATTGGCAGCTGCAATTGCGGGAGGTCGCGAGGAGTTCGATTCGGTTCTAAAGGCTGTCCGGTATCACAACGGTGTTGTCAGCTGGCGTGAACGCAACCATTATTTCTTCGAGTGGGGTCGGCACAATATCGAGAACAAGATTTGTCGTTCGATCGACATGACCGGCTCCACCCAAATCGAAAAAAATGTCTATTGGCACCGATCTCTCGGTCGTCGCCGTTTTTCGATCACCGCAATTCCGCGCGCAGTATTCATGGCCAACAAGTCGATGCTGGTCAGTGGCGACATCGTTGGGTTTATCACCCAGCGTCCGAATCTGGATTATTTTCACGTCGGCTTCATCGCGTTCGGCGAAGGCGGGGAGTTGCTGCTGAGGCACGCGTCGCAAAGCCGACGTCGTGTGCTTGATGAACGTATGGATCGCTTTGTGGCGGCCAATCGCGTGCACTACGTCACGTTGCTGCGGCCACAAGAGCCGCGCGCCGTTGCCAAGGTGGAATAGATCTTATGCGGCTGCGGCCTTCGGCTTCACTTCGGCCGTGTAGTCGTCCATCAGGGTCTTGGTAATTCCACCGGGATTGAAATTCCAGTGCGCGATCTCCGAGACCGCGGTCACTTCCGCGGCCGAGCCGGTGATGAAGCATTCCGAAAAGTCCGTGAGCTCGTCCGGCATGATACGCCGTTCGATCACCTCCATGCCGCGCTTGCGTGCAATCCCGATCACTGTCTGGCGGGTGATGCCGTCGAGAAAGCAATCGGCGATCGGCGTATGTATCTTCCCGTCTTTGACGAAAAAAATATTGGCGCCGGTGCACTCGGCGACGCGTCCCTGCCAATCCAACATCATGGCGTCGGCGTAGCCTTTGCGCTCAGCCCGATGCTTTGAGATCGTGCAGATCATGTACAGGCCGGCGGCCTTGGCGCTGCAGGGCGCCGTCTTAGGATCAGGCCGGCGATATTCAGCAAGATCCAGCCGGATTCCCTTTAGGCGCTGCTCCGGGTCGAAATAGCTCGGCCACTCCCAACTCGCGATGGCAAGATGGATCGTGTTGCTCTGGGCCGAAACGCCCATCATTTCCGACCCGCGCCAGGCGACCGGACGGACGTAAGCTTCCTTCTTTCCGTTCTTTTCAACGACCAGCTTCTTCGCGGCATCGATCTCTGCCACGGAATAAGGAATTTCAAAATCGAGAATGTTTGCGGACCGCTTCAGCCGCTCGGAATGTGCTGCGCTCTTGAAAATTCGGCCGCCATAGGCGCGTTCGCCTTCGAACACACAGCTGGCATAGTGCAGCCCGTGGCTGAGCACGTGGAGATTTGCCTCGTTCCAGGGAACGAGCTTGCCGTCATACCAGATGACCCCTTCGAGCCGGTCATAGGATTGGGCAGCCAT
>DATGDN010000112.1:0-2486 GCA_035310865.1 Pseudolabrys sp.
TTTCGCCGCGCTCGGCCGCCCACTTCAACAGCTTCGGCGTGCCATTGACCGCGATGCCTTCTTCGTCGCCCGTAATCAGAAACGAGATCGAGCCTTTTGGCTTTCCGCCATGGTGGACGAGATGATCGAGCACGGCGGCGACCGCGCAGGCGATGCCGCCCTTCATGTCCACCGCGCCGCGGCCGTACAATTCGCCGTCCGCTACCTCGCCGGAAAAAGGAGGATGCTTCCACGCCTTCTCGTCGCCCGGCGGCACCACGTCGGTGTGGCCGGCGATCACCAGGTTTGGCGTCGCAGTGCCGATGCGGGCATACAGATTTTCAACGTCATCCGTGCCGGATTCGCGGAACGTCATGCGATGCACCGTGAAGCCGGCCTTTTTCAACATGCCTTCGAGAAACGTTTGCGCGCCGCCTTCCGCCGGGGTCACCGAGGGGCAGCGCAGCAGATCGCGGGCAATGGCGACGGGGTCGGCGGACACGGTCGGCCTTTAGTCTCTCAGCAGCTCGTTGATGCTCGTTTTTGAGCGGGTGCGTTCATCCACGCGCTTGACGATGACGGCACAGTAAAGGCTCGGGCCGCCACTTTTCCCCGGCAGCGTGCCCGGTACGACTACGGAATAGGACGGCACTTCGCCTTGCGTAATTTGCCCGGTCTCGCGGTCGATGATGCGGGTCGAGGCGCCGAGATAAACGCCCATCGACAAGACGGCGCCGGTACGCACGACAACGCCCTCTGCCACCTCCGAGCGCGCGCCGACGAAGCAATTGTCCTCGATGATGACCGGCCCCGCCTGCAACGGCTCCAGCACGCCGCCGATGCCGGCGCCGCCGGAGATGTGACAGTTCTTGCCGATCTGCGCGCAGCTTCCGACCGTCGCCCAGGTGTCGATCATGGTGCCTGAATCGACATAGGCGCCGAGATTGACGAAGGACGGCATTAGCACGACGCCAGGCGCGATGAAAGCGGAGCGGCGCACCACGCAGCCGGGGACGGCGCGGAATCCCGCCTTGCGGAAACGCGCGGCATTCCAGCCCTTGAACTTGGAATCGACTTTATCCCACCACACCGCTTTGCCGGGCCCGCCCGGAATCACGCTCATGTCGTTGAGCCGGAACGACAGCAGCACGGCTTTCTTGAGCCACTGATTGACCTGCCATTGGCCGTCGGGCTTTCGCTCGGCGACGCGGGCCTTGCCGGCGTCGAGCAATTCGAGCGCGGTATTCACCGCCTTGCGCACGACGCCCTTGGTCTTCGGGCCGATCTTGTCGCGCCCTTCGAAGGCCTGGTCGATAATGCTGGCAAGCTTGTCGTTGGACATGGCCGCTCCGGTTCGTTCGGCTGCGGTTTGTCGGGGTCGCGGCAAGGGATGTCAAGCCACGCGCGGCGAGCTAAGCTTGTACCGGGAGAAATCGCATGAATCGGCAAGTGGTACGTCTAGGTTTGGGCTTCATCGCATTTGCTCTAAGCGCTGCACCGGCTTTTGCTCATCATGTGATGGGCGGCCGAACGCCGGCGACGTTCACCGAAGGCATTCTATCGGGGCTTGGCCATCCGGTGATCGGTCTCGACCATCTGGCCGCGGTCGTCGCGATCGGCTGCCTCGCTGCCGCACACCGGTCTGCTTCCGCACTCGCGGTCACCTTTGTGCTCGCAATGATCGGTGGGGTCGCGCTCCATCTGCATGGGACGATGGTGCCGGGCGCTGAAGTCGTGGTCGCGCTCACCGTGCTCGCGCTCGGCGGGCTGATGATCCTCAGAAGAAATATGCATGTCGGTACAACGCTGGCGTTGTTTGCAGCGGTGGGCCTGATCCACGGCTATGTACTGGGTGAATCGATTTACGGCGCGGAGCGCACGCCGCTCTATGCCTACCTGTTTGGTCTCGCAATTATTCAAAGTGTGATTGCGCTCGCGGCGACGTATGTGACGCGCTCGCTTTTGCGCGGTTCTTCCGACTTGTCGCTTCTACGGCTCGTTGGCGCTGGCATTGCCGGCATCGGACTGGCCGTCTTGATGCAGCAGGTCATTCCAGGGACGTGATCAGCGCCGCACAATCCCTTCGAGAAATCCGGTGAGATCGTCGGTGAGGTGGTCGACGTAGGGCGCGTCGCGGCCTTCCAATTCCCACGCTTCGCGAAAGACTTCGCGTTGTCCTTCCGGCACGACCAGAACCGTCGTCATGCCAAGCATGTGCGGTGTCTCCAGGTTACGCGCCAGATCCTCGAACATCGCGGCTCTCGCAGGATCAACGCCATGGCGCACAAGAAAGCGTTCGTAGGCCTGGATCGAGGTGGAACCAGCCGCGCGTTTCGACATTGGCACGCAGCTTCCATCCGGTAGCTGGTTCGATTGCACAGCGTAAGTTCGGCTCGAACGGGCATCGTCAGCATTGCGAGCGCGACGCTGGAAGCCCCGATTTGCTGCGCAATTTTGAGCAAACGTGTCACGGGATCGCCCGGCCGCTGTCGCCAAATCACGAAGCA
>DATGDN010000113.1:0-2512 GCA_035310865.1 Pseudolabrys sp.
CTGTGAGAATTTGATCGAGAAGGTCAAATTCGTGCCATGCCAGCCACCCAGCGATATAGATATTGCCGCGGAAGCGTAGCGGATCGACCGGTGCTCCCACTGCATTTTCGATAGCCGCCACCGAAGCGAGATTGATTATAGAAACCACCTTTTTGGCGACATCCGAAAAGCTGTGACCGGCGGCATGCAAGATTCTCGGCGGGCCACGCAACTCATCGGCGCAATAGCTGGCAAAGAAGCGCTCGATAGCGCCGCGCCCTTGCGCGGTCCGTAAGTCGCCGTGTGCTGCATCGCCGCCCTGCCACCGGATCGTCAGAGTGTGAGTGGCCTCATCGTATTCCGTTCGAAGTGCTGCCAGCCGTTCGTTGCGCATCAGCATTAGGAACCGCTGCTTTGGGAAATAGGCGGGCGCCGCAGGATCGAAGCCGCAGGGGCCATTTTCGATGGCATAGAGTCGGTCGGCCGGGACGGTCTGGCCGGGCGTAAGCCTTGCCCGCTCGAGACCTTGTGGCGAGAGCCCCTTGACCGGATACCGGTAAATGGCTCGGACCGAGGCGGGCTGAGATTTCATTGATTTACCGCCACTAATTCGAGGTCCCGGCAGTTACTAAGGCTGACCTATATCAATCAATCCGGCTCTTCAAAGTGCAAAAAATGCACCCACATAAAGGTCCAAGCTAGGCTGCCTTGCGAGGGGCCTAACCGTTGTCCGGCGCCATATGGGCGAGGGAGTGAGGCATGAATTTCGAGAAATACACGGACCGCGCCCGCGGTTTTATTCAATCTGCCCAATCGATGGCCTTGCGCGAAGGCCATCAGCAATTCGCCCCCGAACATCTGCTCAAAGTATTGCTCGACGATCCGGAAGGCCTGGCCGCCGGGTTGATAGATCGCTCCGGGGGCCAGTCCCGCCAGGCCCTGCAGGCGGTGGACGCTTCGCTCGCCAAGCGGCCAAAAGTCAGCGGCGGCGGCGCTGGGCAAATTTATCTCGATCCTGCACTGGCGCGCGTATTCGACGCTGCCGAGAAGGCCGGTGAAAAAGCCGGTGACAGTTTCGTAACCGTTGAGCGATTGTTGCTTGCCCTCGCATTGGAAAAAGACAGCGAGGCTGGGAAGATTCTTGCCAAGGCCGGCGTGACGCCGCAAAACCTCAACGCAGCGATCAATGCGCTGCGCAAAGGGCGCACCGCCGATTCCGCATCAGCCGAGAACGCCTACGATGCGCTGAAGAAATATGCCCGCGACCTCACGCAGGCCGCGCGCGAGGGCAAGCTCGATCCGGTGATCGGCCGCGATGAGGAGATTCGCCGGACGATCCAGGTTTTGTCGCGCCGAACGAAAAACAATCCCGTGCTCATCGGCGAGCCCGGCGTCGGCAAGACGGCGATCGTCGAAGGCCTCGCATTGCGCATCGTCAATGGCGATGTGCCGGAGAGCCTTCAGGACAAGCGCCTGCTAGCACTCGATCTCGGCGCGATGATTGCCGGTGCAAAATATCGCGGCGAATTCGAGGAACGGCTCAAGGCTGTGCTGCAGGAAGTCACGTCCTCGGATGGCGGCATCATCCTCTTCATTGATGAAATGCATACGCTGGTCGGTGCCGGCAAAGCCGATGGCGCGATGGATGCATCCAATCTACTTAAGCCGGCGCTGGCGCGTGGAGAGTTGCATTGTATCGGCGCTACCACGCTCGACGAATATAAAAAGCATGTGGAAAAAGATGCTGCTCTCGCTCGCCGGTTTCAGCCGGTTTACGTGTCCGAGCCGACGGTCGAAGACACGATCTCGATCCTTCGCGGCTTGAAGGACAAATACGAACAGCATCATGGCGTGCGGATCTCTGATTCCGCGATCGTTGGTGCTGCCACTTTGTCGAATCGCTACATCACTGACCGATTCCTGCCGGACAAGGCGATAGACCTGATCGATGAAGCCGCCGCCCGTCTGAAGATGCAGGTCGATTCCAAGCCGGAAGAGCTGGATTCGATCGACCGCGAAATCGTGCGGCTGAAAATCGAACAGGAAGCGCTGAAAAAAGAACCTGATCCCGGTTCTAAGGATCGCCTCAAGCGGCTGGAGGGCGAATTGAAAGACCTCGAAAAGAGGTCGGCCGATCTCACTAGTCGCTGGAAAGCCGAAAAGGAAAAGCTTTCTGACGCTCAGAAGCTGAAGACTGAACTCGATCAGCTGCGCGCCGAACTTGCCAATGCCCAACGTCGCGGCGAATTCCAGCGCGCCGGGGAGTTGGTATACGGCCGCATTCCAGAGCTGGAGAAAAAGCTCAACGCAATCGAGGCGGCCGAGGCGAAGGGCGCCATGGTCGAGGAGACGGTCACCGCAGATCACGTGGCGCAGGTCGTCTCGCGCTGGACCGGCGTGCCGGTCGACAGGATGCTCGAAGGCGAAAAAGAAAAACTGCTGCGCATGGAAGATGAACTCGCCAAGCGGGTCATTGGCCAGCAGGACGCGGTGCGCGCGGTCTCAACTGCGGTCCGGCGCGCACGCGCAGGTT
>DATGDN010000114.1:0-3366 GCA_035310865.1 Pseudolabrys sp.
GCTCCTTGCAAAGGTTTCTCCCAAAATTCGTTGCAGTCCCCCACTCAGCCAACCCACACCGATCGCCGTATAATTGATCAACCCCAGGATCAGCACCAAAACCCCAAATCCTTCGGCCCCCAAGTTCGCTAGGTAAATCGGCACAAGCACGATCTGGGCGATAATATTCGCCGCCATCATCAAATAGTTGGCCAGCAAGCTTAGCGGATATTCGCTGAACAGGCTCGACCGGGATATTTTGAAATGGAACATTTCGAGCTTTAGAAAAACGGGGCGTTTGTCACGTCAGTCCGCGAGACCAGCGGTCGCGCCAGGCCTCAAACATCAGCACGCCCCACAGCAAGTATTGCCAATTGCGTTGTCCGCTGAGGTGTTCTGCCCAATGGCGGCGCACGCACATGGTGTCGAACAGATTGCTTTCGCGTAGGCGCCGCTCCGCAAGCAGTGTTTCGGCCCAGTCCCGCAGTGGTCCTCGCAACCATTCGCCGAGTGGAATGCTAAAACCCATTTTAGGGCGCGCGACCAACTCCGGCGGGACGTGTCGATAGAGCACTTGCCGCAGCAGCCATTTCCTCGTACCGCCGCGAATCTTCGCCGATCGCGGCAATCGCCAAGCGAATTCGACTACTCGGTGATCGAGCAGCGGTACGCGCGCTTCAAGCGCCACCGCCATGCTGGTGCGGTCAAGTTTTGTCAGGATATCGTCGGGGAGGTACGTCACAAGGTCGAGAAATTGCATGCGTTCGAGCAGACCGGGTATTTCGGTCGCAAGCGAAGGATCCCAGATGATGCCTTTGCGCTCCGTCGAGCCGGGCACGACGTCCGCCGGTTCCCAATGCGTGATCAGCCGCCGGAAGACCGCGTCGCCATCCGTCAGGCTAAGCACCGACGCCGCCTTGTGCAGCTTGTCACCAAGTTGGCCCGGCAAGCGCATCGGCAGAGATGCGAATAGCCGAGACCATCGTTCGGGCGAGACGCTCGTTAGCGTGGCCGCCATACCGCGTCGGACCGCGCGCGGCACCACGGACAAGGTGAGCCACGATCTCCGCGCGAGTTCGTAGCGATTGTAACCCGCAAACAGCTCGTCCCCCCCGTCGCCGGACAATGCGACAGTGACGTGTTTCCGAGTCATAGCCGATACAAGGTAAGTCGGAATCTGCGAAGCATCCGCGAACGGCTCGTCGAACCATTGCGGCAGCTTGGGAATAACGTCCAATGCCTGCCGTGCAGTCACCGTAAGCTCGGTGTGCTCCGTGCCGAGATGGCGAGCAACCCCGGCAGCATGTGGCGCCTCATCAAAGCCAGGCACGTCGGAGCCAATTGTGAATGTCTTCACAGGTCCCGCGTCGACAGCCTTCATGAGCGCGACAACGGTCGATGAATCGATGCCGCCCGATAAAAACGCGCCAAGCGGGACGTCGGCGATCATTCGGCGCCTGACCGCGTCTTTGAGGCGATTCTCCAGTTCGTCAGTGAGCTCGGTATCGCTGCCGCTGATTGGGTTGGAAAGCCCGGACCGCGCCACTGCACGCGCGTCCCAGAAACGCTCGATACTCGGCTCGCCAGCCCAGGGCACGGTAAGAACCACCCCCGGCTCGAGTTTCCGGACGTCTTGGTAGATTGTGTGCGGCGCGGGAATGTAGTTGTAGCGCATGAAACTCGCGACAGCTTCACGATCGATGCTTGGCGTCCATCCCGGATGCTCCCGCAGCGCTTTGAGCTCGGAGCCGAAGAGGAAAAGTTTGTTGAACTTCGCCCAATAGAGCGGTTTGATCCCGAGCCGATCGCGCACCAGGGTGAGTGTGCGCTCCCGGCGATCCCACAATGCAATGGCAAACATTCCAATCAGCTGCGGCAATGTTGCTCCAATGCCGAAGGTTGCAATCGATTCAAGGATTACTTCAGTGTCCGAACGCCCGCGGAATTCCACACCACGTGCAACCAGCGCGGGACGCATGTCTTCGTGGCTATATATTTCACCATTGTAGCTCATCACGTAGCGGCCGTTCGCTGATACCATCGGCTGGTGGCCGGCGCGTGATAATTCGACGATCGACAAGCGGCGATGGATGAGAACAACACCCGCCCCAGAGTCGATCCACGCGCCTTCGTCGTCGGGGCCGCGATGGTTCATGCTTCTGCTCATCGCGCTAGCGATGTTGGTCAACGACGGCTGCCCATTTTTTGAGCTGGCTACGATAAATCCCGCGATCCCACACATCAAATCTTCACCTGCGGCCTGCTCCGGCCGCGATTTCTATCGAAAATGTTGTTCTTACTATTGCTACCGCAGTCCGGGTGAATTCATACCAGGCTGCAACAAGCCCCATCAGGCTGCGTGTTAAGCCGCAGCTATTGCCTCAGCATTCATGAGCACGCGAACCTTGCGGCCGAGAAGATCGAGGAGAATCTCGACGCGCTCGCGGTCTGACATGCCGTCATAAATTCCGAGACAATCGTAAAATGCGCCTTCCAGGATGCGCACCTTGTCGCCGGCCTTGAACTTCGGGCGGTGATCGAGCTGGACGAACCCAGACGTGCTTTCGCGGCGCTTCAGGGAGCTGATCACCTCATCGGGAACAGGCGCCGGAAAATCACCGTTGCTGACAAGGCGTGAAACGCCCACTGTCGAGTAAATCGAGCGCCAGCGCTGGACGCCCATATCGATTTCGACAAAGAGGTAACGAGGAAACAGCGGCGCCGCGACGATATCGATGCGGCGCGCATGCCGCCTGCGCTTGAGGTAACGGGGCAGATAGGTCGCAAAGCCCTGGCGCCCAAGATGCGCGATTGCTTTGTTCTCGGCATTCGCCTGCGTCTGCACGACATACCATCTCGGCCGGTCGGGCATCATTTTGCCGCCTCGCTTTTTTGCCGCATGCGGACGCCCAATAGATCAGGCACAAGCACGCGTTCTACGCCGAAGCGTGAGACCGCAGCTTCGCAGGTCTCGCGCGGCTTGAGCACATCGGTGATCAGGACGGCATCGAATGGGCTTGTTACCGCCTCGAAATTTTCGAACACGAGCAAGCCGATGAATTCCGGCTTCGCCGCGCCCTGCTGCACGATGCCTGCGATCTTGATGCCGTGTTCAATGGCGCAGAGCGACGCAATCTCGGCGAGATCCGTCTGACCGACGAGCAGTACTTTTTCGACGCCGCGCGCGGAAGCGGCCTTGAACAGCGCGGAACAATCGGTTTTGGCCTGGCGGAAAAAGCCGAACGAATAAGAAAGGTAGTCGACTGTGAGGCGGGATTTTTCTGCAAATCCCTGCGGGGTAAGATAATAGGCGTATCGCCGCGCAGGAGCGCTGCGCACCTTGACGAGACCTTTCTTGATGCAACGTTTGAGATAGGCGTTGACGAG